>CAYZKY010000003.1:0-103231 GCA_964478815.1 uncultured Verrucomicrobiota bacterium | reverse complement strand
TTTTTGGGGGCCGGACCCAGCCCGGCGCTGCGCTTGGGCTGGGCTACGATGGGGTGCGCCTTTGGCGCGGGGGAGCGCGGGCGGGTGCTGGGGCACGGCCACGATTCGGGCGGGCTGGGCTGGGTGGTTTTGGGTGGGATCACGCGGGCGCGAAAAGGTGGATTGACGGGAGGGGGAGGGCTGGCTAGTATGACGGGCAACAATGAACGGATTTAGCCTGTGGTGCGCGGAGTTCGAGGGCTTTTACTTTAGCCCCGGTTCCCTGCGCTTCGGGCCGTTCTGAAACGAGCAATTTAACCGAAGCCGCAGGTCGAGCGCCTGCGGCTTTTTTGTTGGCCGCCGCGCCAGACTCGCACAACCCATATGATCGTAGTTTTGAAACCAAACATCACCCGCGCTCAAGAGCAGGCCGTGCTCAAGGAGATCAAGAAACTGGGCTACAAACCGCATGTGATGCGGGGGGTGGAACGGACGGTGATCGGGGCCATCGGGGACGAGCGAAAGCATAGTTCGCTGGAAACGTTGACGGCCTGGCCGCAGGTGGAGCAGGTGATGCCGGTGCAAAAGCGGTATAAACTGGTGAGCCGGGAGGCGCACAAGGGGAACTCGACGATCCGGGTGGGCAAGGACGTGGTGTTGGGCGGGAAGGAATTCGTGGTGATGGCCGGCCCTTGCTCGGTGGAGAGCGAGGAGCAATTGATGAAAACGGCCCACGCGGTGAAGGCGGCCGGGGCGAAGGTGCTGCGGGGCGGGGCGTTCAAGCCGCGGACGTCGCCGTATGAGTTCCAGGGTTTGGGGGAGAAGGGCTTGAAGCTGCTGGCGAAGGCGCGGAAGGAGACGGGGCTGGCGGTGATCACGGAGCTGCTCTCGCAGGATCATGCGGAGATGGTGGGGGAGTATACGGATATCATCCAGATCGGGGCGCGGAACGCGCAGAATTTTCAATTGCTGATCGCGGCGGCGAAGACGGGGAAGCCGGTGTTGCTGAAGCGCGGGCTCTCGATGAAGATCGAGGAATGGCTGCTGGCGGGCGAGTACATTCTGGCGAACGACAATCCGAATTTGCTGTTCTGCGAGCGGGGGATTCGGACGTTCGAGACGTACACGCGGAATACGCTGGATCTGGCGACGATCCCGATCATCAAGCAGGAATCGCATTGCCCGATCGTGATCGATCCGAGCCAGGGGGCGGGGCGGTCGGACCTGGTGATCGCGATGTGCAAGGGGGCGGCGGCGATGGGGGCGGATTCGCTCTTGATCGAGGTGCATCCGAATCCGGCGGAGGCGTGGAGCGACGGGGCGCAGCAGGTGAGCCTGGAGCGGTTCGCGCAGTTGATGACGGAACTGAAGCCGTTCGTGGCGGCGGCGGGGCGCGAAGCGGGGTGGTGATTCTCTGGGAAAAGGTGAAGCGAAACGCTTCGCCAAGATCGGATGAGTCGTAATCGGGCGGGTCTCGCAAGCGGCGCGGTGAGCAAGCTGGGAACCTTGACGCGCGTGTATCGCTGTATCAGTGTATCACCGTATGCGAACGACGGTGACGCTGGATGACGATGTGTTCGAGGCGGCGCAGGCGCAGGCGCAGGCTTCCGGCAAGAGGCTGGGCGAAGTCCTTTCGATTCTGGTTCGGCGCGGTTTGAAAGCCTCAAACGCGAAGGCCGGCCCATCGAAATGGCCGACCTTTTCGGTGTCCCAAAACTCAGAAACGATCCCGACCGGACGAGCCCGGGAATTGCTCGCCGAGGATGGCTGGTGAAGATCGCGCTGCCGGACACCAACGTTTTGCTGGCGCTGGCGTGGCCGAACCATCAACACCACGCCCTCGCACAATCCTGGTTCGAAACTCGAAGGCGAGGCGGGTGGGCGACTTGCGCGGTGACGCAACTGGGTTTTATCCGGCTTTCGTCAAATCCAGCTTATACCCCCGAAGCCGTAAGCCCGCAGGCGGCGGCGGCCCTCTTGAAGCTCTGGACGCAGCGAAAGGAGCATCGTTTTTGGAATTCGCCGACCGCCGACCTCCCGGATATTTATAGCCGGGCGATTGGCCATCAGCAGGTGAACGATGCTTGGCTGGTTGAGGTGGCGCGCAGAAATTCGGGGTTACTGGCGACGTTGGATACTCGCATGGCCGTGCATGCCACGTCGGCTGGGCTGGTGGAGGTCATCAGGGATTAAATCGTGAAAGTGCGAGGCCGCCCCGCGAAGAAGGAAAGCGGCGGAAACATCGCAATTGCGCCTACTACTAAAGTAGCATAGCGGGGTTGGGGCGAGGCAGGGTAGGACTTGCGGCACGATGAAACGACTTGATGGTGCCGCGAGCGGGGGATTAAGGCGGATGATGCGCGGAGCGGCGGCGGGAGTGCTGCTGGCGGTGGCGGGAGGTTCGGTGCGGGGTTCGGATCCGCTCGCGACGTGGCATGTGCGGGAGGTTGCGGGCCTGGAGGAGGAAGAGGATCTGGAAGGGGTGGCCTACGGCAACGGACGGTGGGTGATCGTGGGGGATGCGGGGTCGATCCTGACTTCGACGGACGGGGTGGAGTGGGCGCCGGCGGCGAATCCGGCGGCTCCGGCGGGGCTGGAGGATGTGGTGTTCGGCAATGGCATGTTCGTGGCGGCTGGGCGGAACTTCAATGTTTTGGTGACGTCGCCGGACGGGCTCGCTTGGACGAAACAGACGCCCGCGATGAGCGGGGTGACCGAGCTGATCCACGACGGGACGCGGTTCATGGCGGTGATGGCGGGCGGAGGTGTGAAGATTTCGACGAACGGGGTGAATTGGGCGAGCCAGCCGGGGGTGCCGGCGAATTACGATATTGGCGGCATCGCGTTCGGGAACGGGACGTACGTGGAGGCGGGCTACAAGCGGACGGGGCAGCCGCCGGAGGTGTTTTCGAAGAGCGCGGGCGGGGAATGGGCGCAGCGGGATTCGAAGCTCGAGGAGAACTTGATGAACGCGAGCTTCGGCCTGGGGGTGTTCCTCGTGTATGGGCAGGATGGCGCGCTGGCGACCTCCCCGGATGGGGTGGAATGGACGCCGCGGACGGCGCCGCACACTGGCTTTATCTGGGACATGGCCTCCAACGGCCAGCATCTCGTGGCGGCGGCGCAGTGGGGCCGGCTGCTCATCTCGCCGGACGGCATCAACTGGACGAAGCACGAGACGGATTTGCCGTGGCATTTGACGGATATCGCGTATGGAGACGGGACGTTCGTGGCGGTGGGGTGGGATGGGCAGATGGTGCAGTCGGACCGCGTGACGACGACCGGGGGTGGGGAGATTCGGCTGAGCCAGCCGAGCAAAGGGGCCGGGGCGGGGCCGTTTTCCTTTCAGTTTTCGGGGGAGGCGGGGAAGAGTTATCGGGTGGAATCGAGCGTGGATCTCGTGCATTGGGCCGCGCTGAAAACGGTGAGCATGACGGCCTCGCCCACGGCGGTGACGGACGCCGCTCCGGCGGGGGCAAGCCGATTTTACCGGGTGAAATCGAGCGCGGACCTGGTGCAATAGGCCCAGCATCGATGAGCGAGGTGAGGACTTGATCGTTTCCAGGCTGGATTCGCGCGACGACAGGGAGGCCGTCGATGGCGTTACCCGCTTTGAGAACCGAAATGGTGACCGCCTAGCGGGTGGCCCGAACATGCCGATCATGCCGGGTATCGGATCTGGAGGATTTGCGCCGCCGAGCAGGGTGGGATGGTGGTGAACACCACCGCATAGGTGGCAGGACGACGGGACTGGGATTGTCGCGCGCGCTGCCGGGGGACCGGCCGAGGACGGCGAGGAATAGCAGCGGGAAGAGCAAGCAAACTTCCGCTGGCCGAACCATGAGATTCCGTCGTCTATGTAGTAGTTGCGGTTACAAGTGAGGTTGAATCTATCAAGGACTCACTCCCTCAATCGACCGTATAGCATCTCAGCCGTTGGAGTAAAAGAATATGGGGATGTCGCCCCAGTTACATCCGTCCAAGACCCGAAGGCTGTTGAGGAGTCGAGAGGATCAGCGTAGAGCGGAGCCGTACCGAATTCGATGCTGCCATCAGGGCGAATCTCGGAGACTTTCAAGTGGTAATCCAACCAGTTTGGAGGATTACCGTCGGGGTCTGTAACCGCCCAGATAAAAGTGGTTGTGCGAGTCCCGCCACCGAGGTCAATTTGGTAATGCTGCAGCTTCGGCTCAAATTGTACGGGCACATTATTCGGATTGCCTAGATTGACCTTGATCGTGAACTTTTCGCGAACCTTCCAAGGCTCCCTGCGGCCGGTGTCAAGGTATGGATCGCCGAAAGGATCGAAGCCATCCGGGTTCAGCACGGAAACTCCGTCATTGAGCACACCTGGAAAAAACCACACCCCGCCCAGGGTGGCTTGGCCGCCCCACTCGCCCGAGGCAGGAGCGTCAAGATTGTAGTCGAAATTACCATTTAACGGATCGACCAAGTACAGGTTATCGCCCCATCCATCGCCACCGTAGCCCAAATGGCCTTCGAGCGTGCCGCTGTGTTCCTCGAGGTGTCCCTGACCTTCCCAAACTCCAGCAGCCTCGAATCCCCAAACCTGCCCACCGCCCTTCTGTGTGCGCAAATGAGTGGCGGAGCTACCGATCGCATTCAGTATGGTTACTTTATAGGGAAGTTGATATAACGCGTCTATGTATGCACCATTCACCTGGAAATCCTCGGGATTCACCTCCATCTTAATCGGCGTCGCGCTGGTCTGGTTTCCATCCTGGTCATTCACCTTCAAGTTGAGCACGTAGGAACCGAGTTGCCCGAGAGCCGGGCCTTCAAGGTTCAGGTGGATTTCGCCCGGGAGCTGACCTGGGGGAGTTGCGGCCTCGAGATTGAACTGAAGGCCTTGGGGCAGTCCATCGATCTCAGCACCCCCATCGATGGTATGGGTCACGGAGGAGCTCAACTGTCCACTGAAACTATCGGGGTCGATTGCCTGAAACTGAATCTTAGAGATTGGGTCGCTCTGTTGGACGGCGATCGGAAGATCGTTTGGATCATTAAGGAGCAGGATGGTTGGCGGTTGGGAGACGTTGGGGTCAGGAAGGATGGTGACGAGAAAGTCCGTGCTAGCCGAGCTGTTCCCATCACTGACGGTAATCGTAGCAGGGAAAGTTCCGGCGGCACCGGGCTCGGGAATAAACCGACCACGAATCTGGCCAAAGAAGTCATCGTCGATCAGGGTTGCTCGAAAATTTCCGGGATCCGAAGTGATACTAAACAGGAGATCCTGGGGTTCATCTGGTGGTCCGCCGGTGTAGGAAACGGGGTCAGACACGAATGGAGTTGATTCCGTGTGGAGTCCCTGCACCAACGTCACATCAGACATTTGGCCAATAGTCGGCGGATCGTCGACCGGAGTTACGGTGACATCGAAGATCGTGTTAACGGAGGTGTTGCCATCATTAATAGTGACCGTGATGCCCGCCATGCCGTTGGCATTCTGGGCAGAGTGGAGATCCAAAGAATCGAACATGCCGTCGCCATTGGAGTCGAGAACGACCGGGTTTGGAACGACCGCGGGAGCGTCGGAAGTGGCCGTAATCGTGTAGGCTTGGTTTTCATTGGGCGGTCCGCCGCTGAGGCCGGTGAGGGTGATCCTGACGGGGTTCTGCGCAGAAAAGCCATCTTCCAACCAGCTCTGACCGGGGATCGGATCGATGGTCGGCGGATCGTCGACGGGGGTCACGGTGACATTGAAAATCTTGTCAACAGAAGTGTTGCCATCGCTGATAGTGACCTTGATCTCGGCGCTGCCGAAATTGTCCTTGTCAATACCGAAATCCACAAGATCGACTTTGCCGTCGCCATTCAAGTCACCCGGGACCAGGTGTGAAACAAGCCCCGGATTGTCGGAAGTGGTCGTCACTGTGTAAGCTTGGTTTTCATCCGCGGGTCCAGCACTGAGGCCGTTGAGGGTAATCCTGTAGGGGTTTTGCGCAGGGTGGGAGTCCTCCTCCACCACCACGTCGTTGATCTGGCCGATGGTCGGCGGGTCGTCGACCGGAGTGACGGTGAGGGTGAACTTCCGGAAGACGGGGTCGCCATTGCTGCGGATGGTGAGGGTAACGATGGCCGAGCCGGATTGGTTCTCGGCGGGGGGGAGGGTCACAGTGTGATTATCGCCGTCGCTGACGATGGTTATCCCGCCGGGGGGAAAGAGGCCCCGATTGTCGGAATCCGCCGTGACTCCGGAGACGGTGAAGTGGTTGTTCTGGGTGGTAAAGGTGACAATCAGGTCCGTGTCCTCCTCGGTCGTCTGGTTCGGGATTTCAGGGACGTAGGGGGCGACTTGGTACAAGCGAGTGCCGGTGAAATCCCCAAAGTTGCCCATGATCAGTCTAACCGTGGTCTCGCCGTTGATGGAGATTTGCGACGGATTCCCGCTCGAATCGGCGAATGGAATAACATCGTATGTATCCCAATTTCCTGTCCCGGGAAACGAGGCATCGCCGAGGAAAGTCAGGCCTTGCTGGCCACCGACGAAATGTTCGCGCGATCCATCCGGGACGTGCGGGTTAGTAACTGTGAAGAATGACACCCGGAAGGCGTTCGGGTCGTCCGGGCCATTCCAGGCGAAGCCTTCCTTGGCGGCCTCGACAAACCCGTGATACGTGCCCGGTGGGAAAATGCGCGTGTAGTTATACCACTCGCCCGCATCGGTCCAGCCAATCTTGAAATCATGCACTAAGGTGAAATCCCCCTTGTCGCGCTCGTGGAGGTTAACCGAGCCAGGACCAATCTCTACCACATTGGCATCGGATGGATGGAAACCACGGTAGACGACGGCATTTCCGCCGGCTTGGTCGGCGTTGTCGTTGAAATCGATGTCCACGGACGCGCTCAGCCCGGAGTAGGCCCCGCCCAGATAGCCGAGCTGGCTGGCTTCGGGCACATGGTTTCCATGGTTATTAAAGTCGGCGGCTCCGATGAAGTACAACGGGGCGCCGACCAGTTGGGCTCGGGCGTCGTTCAAGTGGGTGTGGGTCGTTCCATTTGCATTGCTGATCTCGACGGAGATGTCGCCGATGTGCGCGGTGGTGGCATTCGGAATGGTGAGAGTTGGGCCATTGGCGCCCGGGATTGCCTGCTTGTTCACGAACCATTGATGCGATTCCGGCAAGGGGCTCCAGGAACCGACGTTAAACTCGATCGTGTCGCCGCGCTGGAATTCCACGCTCTGGGGAGGGGAAGTGATGACCGGAGGTACATCAGGGTCGAGGTACCAACTGATCAAATCGCCGGTCAGCGCCGAGGGGGTGCCATTGGCGGGCGGGGCCGCTCCGAACTGGCCGAAGGTAACGCTGCCGTTGTCGCCGCCGCCGCCCTCACGCCAGAGCATTATAGCATAGTAGCGGTTGCCTGCCGTCAACCCGATGGCGCTGCCGCCGGCCCACTGGTTGCCAGTGTTCTGGCTGGAATTGTTCTCACCGCCAGCGTTCCATTCGCGATGAGAGTTCCAGGCTGTCTCTTGGGCGATGAGGACTTTGTTGGCGGGATTGGCATCGGTACTCAGATAAAATTCACCTTCGTCGTCCGAGGCGAAATAAAAGGTGTAGACGCCCGTTTCTTGAGGAGTGATGAAGAACTGGACGCGGCCCCCGTAGTTGTCATCGAAATTCAAGAGGCTTTCGGCGCTCGAGAGACCGAAGCGACGGTCGGGTGCGCGGTTCTGGATGGCAGTCTTGAGTTCAGGGAGAGACTGCACTCCGTCGAAAACCTGGAAGCTGGCGATGCCCGGAATCACCGGCTCGGTCGGAGTGGTGACGTCCACCGTGAACGTGATCTGATTGGGGCTGACGGGGATTTCCGCATCATTCACGGTCAGGGTATAGGTGTTGCCGTTCTGAAGCCCAGTGAGGGAGAGGTGGACGACTTGGGAGCCAAACGACTGGGCGTCCGTAATCGTGACACCGTCATCTATCGAATAGTGACCCATTTCGTCCAAGGCCGAGGTGGACATCTCGTCGGAAAAATAAACCCAAGCGCCGCCCAGATTGGGATCTGGCTGGACCGTCTTGATGAAGGGCCCCGCCGGAGCGACCGTGACTTTGAACGTGCTGGTTCCGGTATTTCCGCCTGAGTCGGTCGCCTGACAAAAGACCGTGTGTTCTCCCAGCGGCAGGAACGTGCCCGAGGAAGGGGTGGAGTGGACCGGGATTGCTCCCGAGCAGTTGTCGGAGGCGGTGACCGTAAAATTGACCTGAATCGTGGTCTCACCCGGAAGTAAGTTCACACTGAGGTTTCCCGGAGTGGTGAGGACCGGAGCCTCCTTGTCCAGGACGGTCACGGTCGTCTGCAGGGGTTTGGTTTGTGAGCCATCGGAAAGCGTCCAAGTCTCCAGGTGGATCCCTTGAAGATATTCCTTTGCCGAGTCGGGCACCGGATTAACGACCTGCCAGCCGGGGCAAAGGTTGAACAATTTGGTCTGGTCGACCGAGGCGCGGCACGTTCCCGGGGCTGTGTGGGCGGTGAGAGAGACAGCCTGATTGGCGCAGGAGGAAGGGCCGGACCCATCGGCGATGTGGATGACATTGTAGGGATAAACCCCGGCGGAGAAACTTGAGTTCACTGTTCCGTTGGCATTCCAGAGGGTGCAAAGGCCCGAGGCGGGCGCACAACCCGCGATAGAACCGTTGGGCAGAGCGGCGACATCGGTAAAACCGGACTGTCCGGGCGAGGTGAAGCGGCCGAGCACGGTAAAACTGGCGCTGATGAAGAGGGGGCCGGCCGATTCCGCACCGACGTAGGCGGTGCCCGCGGGCAGATTGGGGATGCCGCCGGCATACTGCAGGCCGCCAAGGCCCGTGGTGTTGTTGAAGACGAAGGTGGAGACTTTGGTATCGAGATTCAGACGCTGGAGCGTCAGGATGGAGTAAAGGATTTCAATGGGATTGGGAGTGAGGGCCAAACCGTAAATCGTTGTAAAGGGCGTGTTGATGATGTCTAAATTGAAAGCGGCATCGTACCGGTAGATCGAGCGGTTGGAGCCGGCGGCGAGAAACCCGCCCGTAGGCAGGGCCAAAGCGGTGAGAGGCAGAGGGATGGTGGCGACTCCGGCACTGATGGAGCCGTCGGTGCCAATGACGTAGTATTTGCCGTTCGTATAATCGAAGGCGACCAGACGGTTGTCCGAAAGCTGGATGACGGAGGTCACGTAGCCCGCGCCCGGGATACCGATGCTGCCCAGCAAGGCTCCGGTGTCGGAGCGGTTATCGATGCCGCCGAAGCGCGCGATCACGAGGTCGGCGGTCGTTTGGCGCGGCAGCGCGAGGCAAAGGAGAAGTGAAGCCAGCAGGGGGCGAAAAAGAGCGGCTTGGGGGGCTGTGCTCATAAGAGTTTTGTGCTTACACTCGCAATAGAATGAGCTAATGGAGCATCGCGCAAGGAAAATAATCGCGAAAAGCCTTGATTTTTTTGAGGCCGATTCCCGGGTTAGCGGAGGCAGGCCGAAGTCGAAGTGGAATGCTGGCAAGCTGGCTACAGCCGCCCGATGGCATCGCTGGCCGCCGCGAGGTAGATCGGGTCGGGGTTCTCGCGGTGCTCTGCGACCATGACTTCGGTAAATTTGATGGCATGCTCATCGCCGCTCAGGAGGGCGCGTTTAATGAGCGCGGCTTCGGAATGGTTCGAGCCGGTTTCCAGCCGGGTTTCGCCGCTCCGGGCATAGGCCGAGTAGATGGCGGCGGCGGTTTGCCACGCGTAGGGAAGGGCGGCGCGAGCGGTCTCGGGGCGCACCGCCGGGGCGATCCGCCGCAAGGCGCATGGCCCCGTGACGGCATGGACGAACGCGATCGTATCGTGTTGCGTTCCGTGCCGCAGGTAGACGCGCGCGAAGGTGGCCGTGAGTGCGGAAATGGCCGGCCCCAAGTCCACCGGCGCGGCGATCAAGTCGCGAACTTTGGCGAAGCCATCCAGCTCCCGCACATGGCGCAATACCTCGACGATATTCCGGCCTTCCGGCGTCCGGCCAAAGGCCTGGGAATACAGGGGCACTTCGGCTAACGCGTCCGCAAAAGTGGCCAACGGCCGGACATCGCCCGTGGGAACAGGAAGTTCTTCGTACGAGGAAGCCCAATAGGCCAGGCTGCGGGCGAGTTCACCCATCCGAAGCGCTGACTCCCGAGCGAGAAGGGCACGAACGGCGTGCGCGGTGCGGATGACCCCGTGGGTGGCGGCCCCGCTCATCCCGGGGGCCAGGCGGCCGATCCAGAAATCGAGCACTTCGCGCCACGGTTTTTCCGCAAGTTCCCGGTGGAAGAATTCCTTCCAATCGGCCCAGCGATTGTTGCTCGATTCCCACGAGGCCACTCCAATTTTTGGCCCCAGGGCCGCGCGCCAATGTTGTGGATCGATCGGAGCGGATGGCCCGGGCAGATCAAGGATCGGCGCGCGATATTTCTCGATCCACCCCACCGCTCGTTCCGGATGTCCCAAGGCACACAGCGCTTCCGCGACCATCGGGGCGTGGGTGGAAAGTCCCTGGCGGCTGCGGGGCTCTTCTTGCTGCAATAAACGGTAGGCTTCATCCAGCGCTTCGTGGCTTTGGGGTGGAGGGATCTTGTTTTCTGTCTCCGCCGCCCGAATCCCGAAGGCACTGGCCGCAGCGGCCGCACCGAGAACTTGTAGAGCCTGCCGTCGCGTGGAGCGCTTGTGCAGAGCGCCTCCGGATCGAGAAGCCTCCTCGCTCCCATATTGCGCGGACTGAATGGTGTTCATAGGCGTTCCAGGACAATGCTCCTCATATGTGCAGATGCCGAGGCCGATCAGTGGCTATGGCGACGAACACATCCTATGGGAGTTATTCATTTCGACTTTAGCGTCGTTCTCCGTATTCATAGGGCACGTCACTCCGGTTCCACGATTTCCAGGTTTCGGTTGAGGGCAAGCCCATCCGTGATCGTCTGCCTGGTGCCGCTGGGCCAGAGGATTTCGAGGCGGAGGATGCGGTCGGCGGCGCCCAGGCCGAAGTAGAGGGGCAGGGAGCTTTGGGCGAGGTAGCCGGATTTGCCATCGTGGAATTGGTGGAGGGTGCGCTCGGGGGTGGTGACTTGCACGAAGGCGCCGAGGCCGTCGCGATTGGATTTGGAGCCGCGGAGGCGCACCTTGAGGTAACGGACGGGGCGTTTGGCCGCGAGGTCGCTGGCGAGGAGCATGGGGCGGCCGATCATTTCGTTGACGACGAGATCGAGGTCGCCGTCGTCGTCGAGATCGCAGATCAGCGAGGAGCGAGAGCTGGCGGCGGCGCGGACGGTGACGCGGCCGGGCTGGCCCTGGCAGAAGAGATGCCCGCGGTCCGCGCCGTCGCAGTCGAGCGTAAACGCCTCGATGAGGACCTGGCCGCCGGGGCGGGGCTCGACGCCCAGGGCAAATTCGGCGGGGACGAGGCGGCGGCCGGCGTCGTTGAGGAAGAGCGAGTTAATGGCGTAGCGATGGGGGTAGCCCATGCCGGCGGTGACGAAGAGGTCCTCGAAACCGTCGGCGTTCAGGTCGCCGGCGCTGAGGCCCCAGGGCCAGTAGGTTTCGGCTCCGATCGATGCGGAGATTTCGAGAAAGTTCGTGCCCTGATTTTTGAAGAAGGCATTGCCGAACAGGAAATTCGTGCTCGATCCCGGCCATTGGTTTTTCACCCATTCGGCGGAGCACCAGGCTTCGCTCTTGAGGCTTTCGAAGCGCTCGCTGCGGTCGGTGGCGCCGAGCTGGAGCTGGTCGGTGTTCATGTCCGAATGCATGTCGGTGAGGTAGAGATCGAGACGGCCATCCTGGTCGAAATCGAAAAACTTGAGGCCCATCGCGCCCCAGGGCGTGCGGCCGAAGCGGGCGGTGGTTTCGTCGCGGAAGGACTGGCCGGCAAGGTTGCGATAATAGGCGTTGCGGCCGGACATGGAGACGGCGTAGAGGCCGGGGAAGCCGGAGCGGTCGAGATCGCAGAAGGTGGCGTCTCCGCTCCACTCGCGGTGGTTGAGACCGAGTTCGCGGTTGACGTTGCGGAATTTGAGGCCGCCTTCGTTGCGGTAGAGGATGCTGGTTTCGAAACGCCTGGGATCGAGAAAGCCGACGAAGGCGTCGTCCAGAGCGTGGAAGGAACCGTCGGGGGCTTGGCGGCGGTCGGTGAAGACGCCGACGTTGCAGACGAAGAGGTCGAGGCGGCCGTCGCGGTTGAAATCGAAGAAGACGGCGCCGGAAGAGTGGGCGATTTCGCTGAGGCCGGCGGAGGCGGTGATGTCGCGAAAGCGGCCGCCGCCCTGGTTGTGGAAGAGGTGGTTGCCCATTTTGACGGTGGTGAGGAAGAGGTCGGGTAGGCCGTCATTGTCGATATCGGCGAAGGAGGCGGCGACACCGATCTTTTGGGGCAGGGCGATTCCGGCGAGGGCGGTGATGTTCTCGAACTGGCCGCCGCCGAGGTTGCGCCAGAGTTCGTGGCCGCCGAGCTGGTTCACGAAGAGGAGATCGGTCCGGCCATCGGCATCGACATCGGCGGCGGCGAGGGCGGTGCCGTGATCGTAGTGGTTCGGCTTGAACCGGCTGGAGGCTTCGGCGACGACGCCGTGGCGGAAGGCGATCCGGCTGGCGGCGGTGGCATCCTGGAACCCGAAGCCGTGGAAGACGGTTTCGCGGGAGAGGGCTTGCGCCTGGCGGGTCTTGCGGGACTCGGCCCAGCGGAGAATCTGGGCGGCGGAATCGCCCGGGACGGAGACGGCGCGGGTCTTCGGAGCGTCCTGGGCGAGCGCCGCGGCGGCGCTCCAGGTCACGAGGCAGGCGAGTAACTTCAGCATGGCGATCCCACGAGTGATTTCGACGCCCCAAGAACTGGCCCGTTTGAAGCGATACGGCAAGGAGGAAAGGTGGGTTGACGGACCGATGCGGAGAGCCTTCGGGCGGGCGGGGTTTGGGTCGCGGGGTCGAGGCACCCCCCCCTGTTTTTTGGAGGACGGAGGAGAAATGCAGAATCGGGGTGGGGAAGTGGCGATTTTTGAACAGGGCGGGGCGGAAATGGGGGTGAGACGGGCGTGGGAGTCGGGGCACCCCCCCCCTGTTTTTTGGGTGGGGGAGGGGGAGCTGAGGGGGCGGAGTCGACATTTTGGGGGCACCCCCCCCTCTTTTTTTGATGGGGAGGTTGGTTCCGGGGTCGGATGCGGGCACCCCCCGTTTTTTTGGGGGAGGGGTTGGCGGGGGAAGAGGACTTGGTCGGATCGGTCGGATCGGGGCGAGCGGTTTGGTGGTGGTGCCGGGCGGGTGGACGGGACAGGGGCGCGGGGGAGCGCAGGAAGGGGGAACTTCCTGGAGCAGAGTGGTCGTGGGCCATCCGAGGACGGGTCGGAACAGGAGGCACGGCGGTGGGCCGGGACTGCTGTTCGGAGACGATCCGGATGACCACGAAACGTGCTTCGCAGTCATGAAGGTAAAGTCGCGCAGGCCAGGCGGTGGCACAAGGGGAAGTTGGAAAAATCGAGGGGAAATGTTGACTGGGCCGGACGGAAGGAAGCTTGAACGCCAGCGAAGCGTACGTGTATGTTTGAATCATGATTCGGCAGGTGGTGATTGACCCGGAAGTGATGGGCGTGGAACCGTGCTCCGCCACCACGCGGGTGCCCGTCCGCAATTTGTGGGATGCGCTGGCCGCGGGGGAGAGCCTTGACGAATTTCTCGACGGGTTTCCGACCGTTCGGCGCGGGCCAGCGCTGGCGGTGCTCGCGGCTGGCGAGCCACCTGCCGGGCACGAAACGAGCACGGCACCACGGAGAGCTGGTTTGGGATCAAGAACAGCCGTTTGTCAGGCTGGCTCTTCCGTAAAACTGGCGTGAAATCGCCTTCTCAGACCTGGGTACCCTTGGTAATCGAGCGAAGCGAGCCGTTGGCAGATTTCATCCAATCGAGGCAAAAATGACTTTCGTTTAGGCAGCAGGAACAGAACCTCTTCAATCTGGTTCGGGATCAAAGTTCCGAGTTGAAAGCCCTGCAACAGCCAGAGCAGGAGATCAAGAACCGCTTCGGGATGCTTTTGCGGTGTCGCGTGGAATGCGGGCAAATGAAAAATACCGCGAATCCGATCCGTAACCCGAGGGCCACGCAAAACAAGTTCAACAGCCTCGGGAAAAGCGTCCCCAACGAGGAACACCCATTGGATCATTTCCTCTGCCTCCTTTTGACCGAGTGCGCACGGCCGGCCGCAAAGCCGATCTTCCCAATAGCTCCTCAGCCATCGCCGCCAAATTTCAAGCTTGCGTGGTTCCGAGGCACTTTTGAGCCCTCCGGTCAACTGTATCGCCCAGATCGATTTCTCGTCGCTACTGAGGCCGCTCAAGAAAGTCGGCAACCAGTTCCCTTCGTTTACATCGAAGAGTCCCGAATAGACGATGCCAACCATGTGACGAAAAAAGCCACTCTTTAGATCTACTCCGACCTCATGAAAATGCGAGAATGCCTCTCGGTAAAACGGCCGCATGACCGGTACCAGATCGCGGGACAACCGGCCGTGGCACACATGCGGCTGCCATATCAGAAAAGCCTCCTCACCCACCGTCAAAAAGCTGAGCTTTGGAAGCAGGTGCTCCAGTACCCAGAGAGGATCCCGATGGTAAACAAGAGGCAAATTCATCCCGAGAATCACCCTGCCTAGCTGACCTGTGTACGTCTTTCCTGCCACCAGATCCATCAGTGGCGATTTGATCCAGTCCGGGAGGCCCGGCGTTTCGCGACCTGATAGTCGCCGCTGGTCATCGCAATATTTCAGCCAGAACTCGACAATTTGACCGGCTGGATGATCGCTTGCACGACTGCTCCAACGCTCGCTTTTGAAATCCTTTGCTACCGGCTCCTCTGCTCCTATTAGCCGCTTCCAGATGAGGAGCGATACTTCAAGCATCAGTTCAAGGTTCGCGGACGATGGACGCTTCTCATCAGAAAAGTTAACGTGCTGGGTAAGGAAGTAGCTTAGACTATCGATTTCCTGCAATTCACCAATGTGGCTGCGCAGCAACTTCAAAAGCCAAGCCAGCTTGTCTTGAGGCAAACTGGAAATGTCCATGCTCCAGAAGGCTGCTTCCCACAGATCGCCCCACGATTGGCGATTGGCCAGTTCCTCCAGCAAGGCGACAGCCCACACGGGGCTTTGCGCACAGGCTGCTCCTACTGCGCCGAGCAATCCTTCTCGCGACTCCTCCGAAGGTGAGCCTCCCCCCTCATAGCTCAACAACCAATCAAGCTGAACCTCAGGCTGGGATTCGAGCAACTCGGTCGTCGACTTCGGAGTCCTCAAGCCTGCCGATACCTCGCCCAGATCGAAGATTGCTTGGTCTATCCCCTCGTAACCTCGAAAGCCGGGCTTCCGCTGGTTCAGCGCCACGAGGGCCTGATTGGCCTGGGGACATGATCGATTCTTCGCTCCCAAGAACCATGTGAGCCTGTCCGCCTTTTTTTCTCGGGCTTCATTCCATGATTCTGACGATTCGCCTTTGGGAGGCTTCTCTAATGGTGCTTCCTCTATGGCATTCCAAAGGGACTGTTTCTCCTCCTCATTCAAGTCAGCGTAGCATCCCGACAAGACAAGCCAGGATTCATGCTCTGCACCGGAGATGCTTGGAAAGAGGAGTTGCCTTTCCCGGAGCAGCTCCACTTTCCGAGGACGGGGAATGCTTTTCGAAAGGTGAAGCGCATATAAACCGAGGCGAATCAGCCCTGGGATTCGAGAGGTCAACCAGCTATTTATCCGCTCTTCGGAAAGACAAAGGCCGACTTCTGCGCCCGCTTCGACTACGCCTAGCAGTAAATCGAGAACCGTGTTCAACCCGCACTCATCTCGAAAACTATCCCTGTCATAAATCCGTCCACAGAAGCAGCAAGGGTCATTCGATTCTGTGGCTTGGCCAGCCATCTGGTAGAGTTCGAATCCTTCCCTTAGGCGGTTTTCGAGCAGCAGCACGATCGGATTCCAGTATTCGATGAGGCGGGGTTTGAAGTACTCGTTCCACGCGGTAGTGATGACGCTTGCTGGCGCGGCAACTGCTAACTCGATCTTGCTCTTGTGCTTGAATACGATGGACTCGGGGTTCTTCCGGGCTGAAGCAAAGTCCGGTTCTTTGCGCAAGACGATGCGAAAGGTGGTTAGACGGCGAAGCAGGGCCATTGGAAAAGGGTGCAGTGGGATCTCTGGAAGGCGGTTGATTAACCGCGAAAGCTCGCTGGTTATGTCATGTGGCGATGCCTCCAGCAGCAGGGGAAGCCATTTTTGAATTGAAGGTTTGCTCCAGTCGATGGGCTTGTTCCTCGTGAATTCGAAGCAGAGCTCCGACCAAAGGTCTCGCCCCAAACCACCAGCGTGCTTCTCGACGAGCAACAAAGCTTCCTCAGAGTCGGCAGCGAGAAGTTCATGAGCCAACCACCGAGCGAGATGGCGCTGAGGCATCGTCATCTGTGGCCGCGAAGCCCCAAATAGGGCAGACAACATTCCCTCTCCATGCAGCCAGTCAACCCAGCGCCACCCTCGTGCCTCTCTCGTAAAGAAATGAGACGATTCTTCGCGCTCCAGAGAACGTTTAAGCAAGCTTGACTGCGATTTATCCGGAATGAGCACGTCTGGGGCGCAGACGATAGCCTTGACGCGTTCGGCGATGTCGGTGGGCTGTTGCTTAGTGAACTCCGCCCAGCTCCTTAGACCGGTATAAAGGTGTTCAAACGGGTTGAGGCCCGACGATTTTTGAAACTTGATTTCGCGGATACCCAAGGAGGACCAGAGTCCGTCCTCGCCACTGGTCAGGGCGAAACGAGGTGAAAGGGACTTTCCCGACATCCCTCGGGCCAGGTACTCCACGGGAATGTCGTTGTGGGAGTAACCAATGAACAAAGTCGTGAACTCAGCGAAAAGCTTCTGGAGAAACTCCCGTGCCCATCCCTCAGTAAGGTAGGCTGCGCCGAAATCTTCGTCGGTCAAAACGAGCGGTTCGGGCCTGCTCACACAACCGTGGAGATAAACCAAGCCAGAGAACTGATGGCCAAGTGGCAGCGCCGGAGCATGATAGTAATCAACCTTCCGACTTCGCTCTTCGAGAGCAGTCCGAAAATGATTATCGAAATTTGTGGTGACGATACGGAGGTCCTCCTGTTTGCGAAACAAGCCGATCAATGAACGGTGCAGTTCAGTGGGCTTTGAGGCAGGGTTTCCGATTATCGAACGGCAGAGCATCTGCACATCCACTCGGTTTCGATGAAGCTCACCGAGAAAACGATCCGGCCGAGTTTTGTATTTCTCGAAGTCCGCTGCCAAAGGGTGTAATCCTGCAATTTGCAGAGCAAGTTCCGAGAACTTGGGGAGGCTCGAAGGCTCGTCCACCGAAATTCCGGCTCCGGCGAAAATGACAAGCTTGCCTTGTTCCTGAGCGTCCAGGAGTTCATCGGGAATGTCGATTGGAGCGAAGTGCATGAAGTTAAGCCTGAGGCGTTCCTTTGTCCTTTAATCTTAAGGTCAACCAGCAAGGCGAAGCGGTCAAATCGTCGTAAGAAGTGGAATCGATACCGATGGCGGACTTGCTGGATGGTGGCATGCATGAGCTTTTGCCACGGGTCCAGTTGTGGGTTTGAAAGGCAAGCCCAGAGGGGCAGGGACTTCAGGAAGCGGATCAGATCTGGGTGGTGCTCGCTAGCAGCACTTGGGAAGTTTCGAATTTCCGGTGCCGTTGCTTGTGCAGCCGCTTTCAGGGTTGGTGGATTTGGTGGTGGTGACCTGGGGGGTAGGCCGGCAACCCCAGGCTAAATGCTGGAATCCCGTTGGGATTCGGGGGGGCAGAGGGCGCGGAGGGGTGTTCGAGGGGGGCGAGTTTTTTCGATCTGCTGCGTGGAGGGAAGTGGGCGGAATTTGAAGAGGCGACTCCTCACCCCGGCCCTCTCCTCGAACGAGGAGGAGAGGGGAATTGCTGTGTTGGCCTTACCCCGGGTAGCCGCGCGGCGCGGTGCTGTTTCCGGCGGCGACCCGGGGCTATTGGCTTTCGACCCGCTTCGGGGTCTTGAGGATTGGAGGGGGCGAGAATCGCCAGTGTGAGCGGGGTTGGGCAAAGCACGATGGCGACGGAGGGATAGGCAATCACGGTGGGCAAATGCCCGGCGGCGGGTGACAAAGGTTGGGGCACCCCTTTCCGGGCTTGGGCTGCCTGGGGAGAATTGATGCAACCGCTTTCAGGGTTGGTGGATTGGGTGGCGGTGACCTGGGGTAGTTCCCTGTTCCTTTTCGACCTGCTTACCGCCCATGATCAGACAACAATTGGCGTTGATTATCAACGGTTTACAAGACTGATCATGGAAAGCCGTAGGCCGGCAACCCCAGGCTAAATGCTGGAATCCCGTTGGGATTCGGGAGGGGGTGAAATGTGGGGCGTGGGTAAATGGGGGCCGTGGAGGTTGGACGAAGTAAGGGCAAGGAGGGCGAGACGCGGGGCGTGGCTTGCAGCACCTGAGGGCAGGTGCGCTCCCCGGGCGAGGGCGTGAGGGGCGGGGGGCAGGAGCTTTCCTGACTAACTGGCTTTGCGGCGGAAGAGTTCGCTGCTGTCGGGGAGGTTGAGCATGGCGAGGTCGAGGATGACGCCGGGGGTGCGGCGGTGGGCCTGCTCGAAGACCTGGGCGATGGCGCCGCCGGCGGAGCGGCTGTAGTGCTTGACGAGGCCGACGGCGACCTGGGCGGGGAAGAGGATGATCATGAGGTTGAAGCCGTCGATGTTCTGAACGAACATGCTGGAGCTTTCCCCGGCCTGGTAGATGGTCTGGAAGTTTTGCTCGCCGATGAGGCCGGCGATGGCGCGATTGGCCTCGAAGCAATTGGAGGCGAGGGCGGCGAGGGACATGGTGTCGAGCCCTTCGGTGCCGCCGTGGGTGCTGATGATGAAGCCGCCCTGGGCGGTGAGGAGGACGGCGTGGGCTTCCGTCTTGGCGAGGAATTCGGCCATGAGCGCGTCGAGCGCGGTCATATCTTCCTCGATCAGTTGGGGGAGTTCGCCCATGGGCGGGATCAGGCGGCTTTGCGATTTTCGTTGAGCAGCCGGTGGAGGAGCATGCGGGTGATCATGTTGAGGGTTTCGAAGACGCCGTCGCACTGATGGGCGCTGGCTTCGAAGGAGGGGACCATGGTCTCGCGGTTGTTCAGGAGAAACTCCATGTAGTCGTTGGGCGCGGCGTTGGGGAGGTCGCGCTTGTTGTACTGGAGGACGTACGGGATGTCGCGCAGGTTCATTTTGAGCGCTTTGAGGTTTTCCTCGAGGTTCGCGAAGCTGTCGACGTTCTCGGCCATTTTCTCGTATTGCGAATCGGCGACGAAGACGAGGCCGTCGACGCCGCGGAGGACGAGCTGGCGGGTGGTGTTGTAGATGACCTGGCCGGGCACGGTGTAGAGCTGGAATTTGGTGCGGTAGCCCTTGATGGAGGTGGCTTCGATGGGGAGGAAATCGAAGAAGAGGGTGCGGTCGGAGGTCTGGTTTTGCAGGGAGACGAGCTTGGACTTCTCGGCGGCGCTCTGAATGTTCTCGTGGACCTTGATGAGATTGGTGGTTTTACCACACAGCGCGGGGCCGTAGTAGACGATCTTGACCTGAATCTCTTTGGTAGCCTGATTGATGAGTGCCATAGTACTAAGCCTGATGATGCAGCGCGAGACGGGCGGCGATGGCGCCCAACTGCACTCGGGGAAGGTTCTCTTTCGCTCGACCGAGGACGGCCATGTAGAATTCTCCTGTTCGGGTGATTTCGAGGGGTAGGTTTTCCACGGTGAGAGTCATGCGATCGGAATCGCCGAGGGTGAGTTCCCGGCTGAATTCGACCATCCGCTGGTGCATGCGGGGGATGAAGGCGGCGACGGCATCGCTCTGGCCGGCGGTGGGCCAGGCGCCGGCGACGAGGAGGCCTTCGTGGTTGGCGACGATCATGCCGGCGACGCCGCGGAGGGTGGCGCAACGTTCGGCGACTTCGCGCAGCGACCAGGTGGTCTTGTCCGGCTGCCCGAAAATTTCGCCGTACTCGAGGAGAGGCTTCGAAGCCACGGGCGCTCCATCGGCGACGGGCGCCGCGGGTTCCGGCGCGGGCAGGGCAGGCTTGGGCTTGGCATCGAAGATGTCGGGAATATCCGAAACGAGCGCGGCTTTTTTCGGAGCGAAGGCGGCCCGATTTCGGGCCAGGAAGAGCGGCGCGACCACGGCGAGGGGAAGGGTGACCGGGAGGGCGTCGTCGAGTTCCGGCAGCGCGGCGTCGGGAGCTTGACGCAACCAGGTCCGGAGCTGGCTCCAGGGGAACACCAGCTTGCCGCGTTTGAGGCCGGCCATGAGTTGTTCGAGGGGAATGGCCAGACTGTGCGGGTGGAGGGCGGCGAGGTCTGGTTGACCGGATGCCGTCCATTGAGGAGCGAGATCTGCCAGGGGGATGATGAATTCGCCGCCTGCGGCGGCCGGTTGACTGGCACCGAGAGCGGCCGGCTCGGGGCGCGCGGGCTTAGCAGGTTCCGGGGCGGCCATTTTAGGCACGGAAGGCGCTGGGGCCGGGGCGATTGGGGAAATGGGTTGGACTGGCGCGTTCGGTGCCGCGTCGGCTGCGGGCTCTGTCGCCAGGCGGAGCTGGGGAATCGCAGCCCCGCTGGTGGCGGCAGGTGCGGCAGGTGTCGCCGGCCGGGGCAGTGGCGATGGCTTGGGCAGCGAGGATGAAGCCGGGAGCGGCGCGGCTTTAGGAGCGGTTAGCCCGGCCGGCGGCTTGATCGCCGGTATTGACGGCGGTGTCGGAGTCGAGTCGGTTTTGAGCGCCGGTGCCGATGGCTTGGGCAGCGAGGGCGAAGCCGGCAGCGGCGCGGTGGCCGCAGCGGAAGTCGGCGCGGGCGGGACGGCGGGTTTGGGCGGAGCCAGCGAAGGTGCGGTTGGGCGCGGGACGGCAGCAGGGGCCGGTGCGGCTGGTGCAGCTTGAACGGGCGGCTTGGGAGGCGCGAGGGGGGGCGGCGACGAGTGGGCGGCCAACGACTCCTCGACTTCACGAACCGGCAAGGCCGAGGCCGTCGCCGGAGCGAAGGCTTTTTTGTCCGTGATGACCTTTAAATTTCCGTCCTTTTTGCCGAAGACGGTGCCGATGTCATCCGGCACGACGATTCGATGCTGTTCCGGGCGCCGGGCGAGATAGGAATTGTCGACATGGCGCAGGATCTCGACGAGAGGCAGTTCGACGAGGGGGACTGGACCGGGGTCCGCGCCGGCGAAGCAGCCATTCGGCGTCATGGCCACGAATTCCTCGAAGCGGAACCGAATGGCGCCGGAAGCGAGCTGGAGCAGCACTGCCTGGAGCGGGAGATTCACCACTTCGCCCGATTTGGGCTGGTGCTTCGCCATTTTGATGAGGGCGGGATGCAGGCGAGGGAAGATGGCGCTCCAAGGCACGGCCACGACCGCAGCGGGGTCCACCGTCGGCACGGGGACGGGCGCGGTGGAAAAGCGTGGGGGCGGGGTTTCGTCGCGCGGTTCTTCGATCGGTGCCGGGGCGCGGGACGGAGCGAGCAGCGTGGGAGCCGCCGGGGCGCCGCCAGGGGCCGGACGGGACCCGCCTCGGTGGGCCGCTGGGGATGGCGTGCCATGGGAAAGGGCCGGACGGGCCGGCGGAGCCGATCGTCGCGCGAAGATGTTTTTAAGAAATGCCAGCATGATCAGACAGAAAACCTTGCTTCGCCGCTCCGGTGTGCTAAGAGATGGCGTGACCAGCACGGGCCCGTAACCGGGATGACGCCCCCAACTTCAAGCCCAACGCCGCCTCGGCCGCCCAGGATTCTCCTGCTCGATGACGATCCTGAGACGCGGGATATGTACCAGCAGCTTTTGCTCGACTTGGCGGGCCATCCCGAGGTGGAGACGGCTTCGGCCGGCCCGGACGCGCTGGCCCTGCTCGAAACCGGCGGATTCACCTTATTCATCTCGGACCTCCGGATGTCGCGCATGGATGGGTTGCAGGTGCTGGCGGTGGTGCGCCGCCGCTTTCCAGAATTGCGCACGATGGCCTTTACGGGTCATGCGGACGAACATGTTCGAAACCGGGCGTACGCCATCGGCGTGGACTTCTTTTTCGAGAAGCCTTCGAACGAAAAGGAACTGGATTACTTTCTGGAATGCGTTCAATCGCTGCTCACGCGCGAACCGGCTGGCGGGTTCCGCGGCGTGCAGAGCAAAAATCTGGTCGATATTATCCAACTCGAGTGCCTATCCGGCAGTTCCTCAGTACTTCGGATTACCAACGGCAAACTTGAGGGAAAAATCTGGATTCATCAGGGAGAATTGGTAGACGCGGCCACCGGAGAGCAAGCGGGGGAGGAGGCCTTTCGCACCATCATGGGCTGGCGAGCGGGCGGTTTTCAGATCTTGCCGGGGGAACCGGCTCATCCCAGGAAAATCCAGGTTTCGGCCCAGGGGCTCCTGCTGGACAGTGCGCAGGCGGTGGACGAAGCGGCCGCGGGGCCGGGCGGGATGGTGCCGTTGCCAGAGAACGACGAGGTGGAAGGAGGGGACGGGCTCGGCCGCATTCGCGGGCTGGATTTCGCGTTGTCGACGGACCTGGAATCAAAGGAAGTGGTCCGGCATTGGAGCTTGCCGGAGCCGCAGCTCGCCGCCGATTGCACCAATCAGATGGTGCAGGCGTTCGCGGGGCTCGCGGAAAAGCTTCAGTTTGGCGCCATCCGGTCGATAACCTTGTCGGACGCGCAGCGCCACGTCCGGATCATCGCGTTGGGCCAGCGGCGAATCGTGGGAGGATTCAACGGTTCGCTCAGTTCGGCGGAGATTGACCGGGGCATGGCTACGTTGACGGAACGATGGGACTCTTGAAGTTATTTCAACGGCCCGGGTCGGCCGCCGGAGAATTGCCCACGGGCAGTTGCACGGTGGACCGAAACGGCCGGGTGCTCAGCCAGACGGTGCCCAGCACCTTCCCGGCGGAGGCCCTCGGAGAGATCGCCCAGACGGTATTGCAGGCTTTTCGCTCGGGCGAAGCCGCCCAGTTTCCGGCACGCGAGTTGGTGGTCGAGTTCGACGCCCTGACGCTGCGCGCGCGCGAAATGCGGGGGGGCGCGATATTGTTTTTCCTGCCGCGCCAAACCGCTTGATGGATCGGATCGACGAATGAGCCGCCGAATGGATGATTTGATTCTCCAGATGGAGAATTACGTGGAGTGCTGGAAGCAGTTCAACCACTACCTGGGGATGGCCCGGACGAAGAAGTTCGAGCCGCAGGACGAAGTCCAATTTCTCGAAATCAAGAGCGTGATGACGCAGGAACTGGAATTGATCCTGTCGGTCATCGAAACGACCAATCCGTCCAAAGACGACATCCTTACGCTGATCAGCTCCACGCCGTCGATCCGCTACATGAGCGAGACGAACGAGGCCTCGATTCGAGGATTGGAGACGCAGTGGCACAAAATTTACATCGCCCTCCAATCGCTGCTCGGGCAGATGAAGGTGCAGCAGCGGCAGGGGACGAAACGGGGCTTTTTCGGGTCGTTGTTCAGCAAGAACTAAGCGGCGAATATCGATAGGGCCAAACGGATTGTCCGGATTGTCCTGTCGTCCAGTCTTTTTTCCCAGTGCTCCGGGTGGATCTGCTCCGGAGTTGTGCCATGCATCCCATTTCCATCACTGAATTGGATTCAACCCACGGCTGCGGCCAGACACCGCGCGCCGGGTGGGTCGCCGCACGCCGAAGGCACGCCATCGGCGAGGAAATCGGGCGGGAAACGGAAACGCTGACGCAAAGCGATAAGCGTTTCGAGGCCATTTTGTCGTGTTTGAGCACACACCGTGCCAGTTTTTCCTTGTAATTCACCAACCTCCAGATATATCTTCGATACATGGGTCAGTCGATGCAACTCTCGCAGAAGATGGCGCTCTCGCAGGTGCTGGCGCCTCAGCTTCAGCAGTCTCTCGCCTTGCTTCAGGCTCCCACGCTGGAATTGAAAGCTTTGGTCGAGCAGGAGCTCGAGCAGAACCCCGTCCTGGAAGAAATTGCCCTGGCCGAAATGGACCAGGAGGAGAAGACCATCCGCGGCGAAACCGACGTTCCGGACCAGGCCGATCCGGCGGAACCTCCCCAGGATATGCAGAACATCTCAACCGCCGAGAAAGTGGAGCCGGTCGAGGATTTTCAAGCCGAGTTCGAGCGGCTCAGCCAGTTGGATCAGGAGTGGCGCGAGCACTTTTCGCAGACGAACACCCCGCTCCGCCAGAGTGCCGAGGACGACGAGAAGCGGCAGTATATGTTCGATTCGATCGTGGCTGGGACTTCCCTGCAGGAAACGTTGCTGGAGCAGGTCCGCCTGTCGGAGCTAAGCGAGGAGGAGCAGCAAATCGCCGAGATGCTCATCGGCAATATCGACGACCGGGGGTATCTGCGCGCGACGGTCGATGAACTGGCCTTTTCCACAAACATCCCGAAGGACTCGATCGAGCGGGTGCTGAGAGTGGTGCAAAGTTTCCATCCACCCGGGGTGGCGGCGCGGGACCTGTGCGAATGCCTCAAGATTCAGTTGGAGCGGCTCGGCAAGAAAGAGACGATCGAGTACCGGATGCTTTGCGAGCACATGGATGCCTTGGGGAAACGGCGTCTGCCGGAAATTTCCCGCGCGCTGGGTTTGGGCGTCGACCAGGTGCAGGATGCGGTGGGGCGCATCGCCCTGCTCGAACCGGAGCCCGGCCGGTCGTTCCTGCCCGACAACCAGATGTACGTGGTGCCGGAGATTTTTGTGAGCCGGACCGAGGTGGGCGATTACATCGTCTCCACCAATAACGATCAGGTGCCGCATCTGCGAATCAGCAATGCTTACAAGGATTTGATGTCCCAGGCGGAAAGTTCCGGGGAAGTGCGGGAGTGGATCCGGGAAAAGATTCGCGCGGGCAAGTTCCTGATCAAGAGCCTCCACCAGCGGCAGGAGACCATTCTGAATATCGCGCGGGAGATCGTGAACCGGCAGAAGGAATTTTTGGAAAAAGGCGTCTCCCATCTCAAACCGATGACGATGGTGCAGGTGGCCGAGGTGGTGGGCGTGCATGAAACGACGGTGTCCCGGGCGGTTTCGGGCAAATACATGCAAACGCCTCGCGGCGTGTTCGAGATGAAGTATTTCTTCACGTCGGGATTGAAGACCTCGAACGGGGACGGGATGTCCAACACCAGCGTGAAGGAAATGATCAACGAGATGGTGGCAAACGAAGATTCTTCCAAGCCGCTCTCGGACGAGGAGATCGTGCGGCGCCTGACCGAGCGCGGCATTCAGATCGCGCGGCGGACGGTCGCGAAATATCGGGCCGAACTCGATATTCTTCCCTCGCATCTCCGCAAGCAGTACTGAGCGGCTTTGCCGGGAACCTGCGCGTCGGGGCCGTTCGGCGAGGGATAACGAATCCATCATGAGCCCGGAGCTATCCGAATTGACGCAAGCGGCGGCGGCGCTTGGCCTCGAGAAATTTCGGCGGCACATCTTCCTCTGCGCCGATCAGTCCGAGGCCAAGTGCTGCACCCATGAGGAGGGCTTGCGGTCTTGGGAATTCCTCAAGAAGCGTCTAAAGGAATTGAACCTGGTGGGGACCGATCCGGCGGTTTTTCGAACAAAGGCCAACTGCCTGCGCGTGTGCGCGAAAGGGCCGATCGCGGTCGTCTATCCCGAAGGGGTCTGGTATCACTCCTGCACGCCAGAAGTTTTGGAACATATCATCCAGGAACATCTGATTGCGGGCCGGATCGTCGAGTCGCACGTTTTCTCTCAAAACTGCTTGAGCTCCGCCCCGCCGACTTCCAGCAAAGCGCTCTAATTCGAAGAACGGCCGGAGGCTTTCGCCAGGGCATTGTACTTTTCGACCAGCGCATTGTATTCGCGCGTGCGTTCGTTCAAATCGTTCACCACCTGGTTCTGTTGCTCCGCGACGCGATTGAACTTCACGATGGCCTCGTTGCGCTCGTTGGCCAGCGATTGCACTTGACCGGAAAGTTTCGCTAGCTGCTCATCCCGCTCGGCCACGGCGTTGGACCAGTTAGTGACGCTTTCCTTCAATTGATCCCGTTCGGCGGCGAGTTGGGCGGCTTCCTGCCGGACGACGACCAGGTTCGACTCGGCGGACCGGATCGACTGGCTGGCCTGTTTCACATGCTCCCGGAAGGAATCGAGATCGGCAAGCTGGCCCTTGAGTTGCGCATCCTGCTCGTCGAGCCGGGCGCGTTGGGCAATCCGATCCTTTTCCAGCGTGTTGATCTGGAGGTTGAGGGCGCGATTGATGCGCCACTGGACCACGCAAAGCACCGCCAGCGCGAGGACGCCCGCCAGATTGAAGTATTGCAACCCGCGCATCACCGGCTGCCTCCTCCCGCGGGCTCGCGAATTTCGAAGGCCACCTTCTCGATGCCGGCGGAGCGGACGACATCCAGCACCTGGATCACATCGCCATGACGGGCGTTCTTGTCTCCGCTCACATACACTCGCAACATCGCGTTGGTCTGGTGCATGGCGCTGAGAAGAGCGGCGAGCTCGTTTTGGCCGATCGGCTTGGCGTCCAGATAGGCAATGCCGGCGCGATCCACGGAAATGTTGAGGAAATCCCGTTTCGTATCGGGCGTGGAGGTGGCGGCGGTGGGCAGATCGACCTTCACGGAACGCATGTTCACCATGCTCAGGCTCACCAGCATGAAGGCCGCGAGCAGAAAGAACATGATGTCGATCAGCGGGATGATCTCGATCCGCGCTTCGTTCTCCGCGGGCAATTTGGAGCCGAGCTTGACGGGCATACGCTACGCCGTGCGAACCGATTCGCCACGGTTTCCGGGGTTTTGCGCCAACGAAAGATTCCGGGCGAAGCGTTCGAGGTCGTGGCCGTGGTGCTTCGCCGATTCCACGAGGAGTTCGGCGTGATTGATCGTGCGTTCGAGCCGGGTGCGCAAGGACGCGGCGCGGCGGGTGAGATAGTTGTAGGGAAGCAAGCAAAGGATCGCGATGCCCAGGCCGCACGCGGTGGCGATCAGGGCTTCGGCAATGCCGCCGCTGACCTTGGCCGCCGCGAGCTGTTCGTCGCCGACGAAATTGAACGAGTGCATGATCCCCGTGACCGTGCCGAGCAACCCGAGCAACGGAGCGAGCGTGATGAACGTGCTCAGAACCCAGAGCCGTTTTTCGGCATGTTCGAGTTCGTCCGAGGCGCGAAGCTGCATCGCGCCCAGAAACGAGCTATGGGCGTGCAGGATGCCATCGCGGACCGTGCGCAGGAACGGATCGGTGGCGTTGGCGGTTATGGACAGGGCGGTCTGAAAATCTCCAGCGGCCAGGGCGGCATAGGCTTCGTTGAGGAGATCGGCGCGCGTGCGGCGATGCTGTCCCCACCACCAGAGCGCCCGTTCGACGACCACGGCGAGTGCCGCGATCAAGCAAAGGAGGATCGGCCACATGATGGGGCCTCCCTTGAAAAAGAGGTTGAGGACCACGTTGCCAAAGAGTGGGTTCATACTCGGCTATTTCGAAAGTTGAAAGCGGATCGCCACTTCGAAGAGTCTGATCCGGCCGGCGGAAAACCGCCAACGTTCGCGAACGACCCGCAGCGCCGCCTCATTGAGCAGCGACCAGGGCGAAGGCGTGGACGCTTCCGCGGCCAGCACCCGCCCATCATCGCCCACCGTGAATCGGAGCGTGACGACCCCTTCCTGGCCTTCGCGCCGCGCGCGCAGCGGATATTCCGGGGCCGGTTGCCGGCCTTCCCCCTGGCCGAAGGTTAGCGTGCGAACCGGCAGAGCGACCGGCGCGGGTGCTTCGACGACGGGAGCCACGGCCACACTGGCTTTGGCGGGTTCGACCACCACCACAGGACCCTCGACCGGAATCGCAAAGGCTGCTTTGGCCGGCTCGGCCACGGCGACGATCGGCGGTGCGGCCGGGGGCGGGGCGGCCAGCGGCAGGAGAGGCGGCGGTTGCGTCGGCGAATTCTCGGGGCGCTGCGCCAGAGGGGGCAGGGGATCGTTCGTCAGTTCGACGTGAAGAATCTCCGCCTGGATCGGCACATCTGCTTTGCGGGGCGGCACCGGCCGGGCATACGGCAGCACCATGCCGAGCAGCCCGACCGTGAGGCAGCCGGTCCAGAGGATCGAGGTGAGCACACTGCCCGTGGCGATCTCCCCGGGGAGAGGTTGCGCCTCGGGCCGGAGCGGCGCATCGATCAAGGCAAGGACTTCAACTCGTTCCACGGTCGCGGTCATGTGCGGCACTCCAGTTCGGCGGTTTCCTCCTGGGGAACGGCCGAGGCCATCGGCTTTCCCCGCTTCCAGAACCGGCGCAAGGCTAGAGACACACCCGTCCATACGAGGAAAACCCCCGCGGCGGATGCACCGCCCGCGAGAGTTTGCCCGAGCAGCCCCCCCGCTTCGCCGGTATGCAACCAGCGGACCCAGAGGCGAATTTTGCGCGCAGAACCGTAGCTTTCATACGTTTCCCACTGCTTGACCTCTCCCGTGGCGGGGTCGAGCGTCAATTGTCCGCGCAGGTCTGGCCGTGCCCCGTTGCCGGCATCAATGGTAAACGGGAGCGGCGCTTCGGCATTGGCCGGGACGCGCAGGCTGATCGTCCGCCAACCGGACATCTGTGACTCGGCACGCGCCCATGATTGATTCAATCCGGCGAGTCTGACTTCCGGTTTCGCCGATTCCCGGTTGCGCGCCTCGCCGCCTCCCGCCCGAGCTTCGCGGCTGGCCGGCGCGGCTCCGGGGCGGGGTGGGGGAGTCTCACCGGTGGCCCGGTACAGCCAGTCCGTCGCCCACGGGTAGGAGAAGAACACGGCCGTAAAGACCACCACCGCCAGCGGCAGGGCCGACCAGAAACCGATCACGTTATGCCAGTTCCAGTCCCGCGCCTTGCCGGTGAGCGAGCCGTCAAAGACGGTGACCGCCCGCAACGCGCGCCAGTTCCAATTCCGCGGCCACCAGAGGTAAAAGCCGCTGATCACCAAAAACAGGAACACCAGATTGGACGCACCGGTGATGGCCTTCCCGATCGGGCGGCTGTCTCCGCTCGTGGCGAGCCAACGATGCCAGTCGATCATGCTCTGAAAGAACGCCCGCACTTTTTTCGATCCCTCGCCCAGAATCGCCCCGGAATATGGATCGACAAACAGCGTTTTCTCCCGGCCAAACGCAAAGGTCGCCGGGGCCGTCGGATCGCTGCTCAGGGTGATCGCCGTCGGCCGGGCCGTCTCTTTCTCGGCGACTTTGCCCAGCAGCGTTTCCACCGGCAATCGCTCGGCAGATGCGCTGGGCGGCTGCACGGCGACGCCGTCGGCCCAGCGCGTGATTTGCTTCTGGTACATCAGCAGCACGCCGGTGACCGACATGACAAGAATCACCAGCCCGGCCGCGAGCCCTCCCACCAGATGTGTCCAAAAGATCGCCCGTCTCATAGTTCCGCCCACTGCCGCAGCAAATTGTGATAGACGCCCGTCAACTGCACCGCCGAAGGATGATTCGGATGATCGGCGCTTAATCGTTGAATCGCGAGATCAAGGTCGAAGAGAAGCGAGCGTTGGCCATCGTCCCGCACCATGCTTTGAATCCAGAAGAACGAACAGACGCGCGCCCCCTTCGTCACCGGACGAACATGATGCAAGCTCGTGGCTGGATACAAAACCATGTGGCCCGGAGGCAACTTCACCGCCTTCACGCCGTAGGTGTCCTCGATGCACAGCTCCCCGCCGTCATACTCGTCCGGCCCGGCAAAGAACAAGGTCGCCGAAAGGTCCGTGCGGATTCGGTGGGGTGTGCCCGGAATTTGCCGGATGGCATTGTCGACATGCGTGCCGAACGATTGTCCCCCCGAGTACCGATTGAAGAGCGGCGGGAAGACATGCTTCGGCAACGCGGCTGACGTAAACAGCGCGTTCCGGGCCAGGCCGGCAAGGATTATGTCGCCGAGCTGGCGGCCGATCGGATGGCCCTCGGGTATCTGGAGGTTATCCTTCGCCTTGGCCGACTGATAACCGGCGGTCACCCGCCCATCGATCCATTCGGCCTGATCGAGCAACTGCCGGCCTTTGGCCACTTCGTCCGCGGTCAGGATATCTGGAATGCTGAGCAACATGGTTAGTAAGTCAAATTGGCCGTCAGCACGGCGGACCGCCCGGCGCCGGGAATGAAGTGGCCCCCGCCCACGCGGTCGATATACTGCTCGTCCGCAATATTGTAGACGTTGAGCCGGAGCGAAAAGTGCTCGTTCACATTGTAAGCCAGCGTGGCATCGAACACGACATAGTCCGGGGCAATGCGCGCGGCCGTCGTGTTGTTGTTACGCCGTTCGCCCACATATTGTGCGCCGCCACCCAGCTCCAGGTTAAAGGGCAACTGGAACGTCGTCCACACACTGAACGAATGATCGGGCGTATTTCCGAGGACGTTGGATTCTTCCTGGGGATTGTTGGAATTCTCCACCTTGGAATCGAGATAAGTGTAAGCACCAAACACCCGCCAGAACTTCGTGAGGGTGCCCGCGGCTCCGAACTCGACACCGTTGACGCGTTGTTCGCCTTCCAGGACGGTCACGCCGGTGTTCGCGATATCGGGGGTGCGCACGTTGCTCTTCAAGTTGTGAAAGACGGCCGCGCTTAGGGAGAGTCGTTCCTCAAGCAGATCCCACTTCGTGCCCAGCTCGTAGATCTCAGACTCCTCCGGGTCCAGATTCAGGATATTTCCGGCGATGCCGCTGTTTCCTTCCAGCGATGGATTGAAGGATGTTCCGTAACTGAAGTAGACGCTCCCGTTCTTCAATGGCTTGAACACCAGGCCGCTCCGGTAGCTCAACAGATCGTCGGTGCGCCCTCCGGTGCCTGTGAAATCGGTTTCGATGTGATCGTAGCGCAAGCCACCGAGAAGTTCCCATTTCTCCGCAAATTTGAGCGTATCGGAAACGAAGAGCGCCGCCGTATCGGCCCGGGCTTCCGTCCAGGGGACATTGATCGGAGGCATCGGTCCCAGCGGCAGTTGGCCGGGATTGGGATTGTATAGATCGGCGAGAGGCTGGTTATTGAACTGAGCCGAGTTGCGATTGTCCTGCTCTTCCCGGGAGAACTCCACGCCGCTAATCAGCGCATGCGTGAGCGGGCCGGTGTCGAAGTCAAATCTCGCATCGGTGGCGTTGGCGTAGACCTGGTGCTCGATTTGGCGCCGCTGCAACTGCCGCCGAATGGCAGTGCTCGTATTCACGGCATCGAACCGCGGGGCCGTGATGGCGGAATCGCGCTCCGTGCGGCCGAATCGGGAAAGATTGCGGAGACTGATCGACTCATTGAATTTGTGTTCCAAAATGCCAGTCGCGATGTCGTTCTGGATGTGTTCGAAATCGTAACCCTTCAGCCCATAGAAATTCTCGAAACTGACGGGCGGAGCTTTGTCCGAATACGCAGCCAGAGCTGGATTCGTGTTGGCTGGCACCCAGGGAATGCCGTACTCGGGCACGTTGTCCTGCTCCATGTGCTGGTAGAGCACCGTGAATTGCGTGGGTTGGCCTATGCCGAAAGAGACTGCTGGCGCGACCGCCCAGCGCTCGTTTGTCACGATGTCCCGACCCGGCATGTCGGCGTCGTGCCACAGGCCATTGAGGCGCACCGCGCTCGATTCGAGGCCGAGTTCCTTCAGCGGCTGGTTGAAGTCGGCGGTGAGCCGCTTGTACTCGTCCGTACCCAAGCCAAAACTGCCGCTGTAGAAGGGTCGCAACGTGGGCCGCTTGGTCGAGAGGTTGACGCTGCCGCCGACCGACCCGCGGCCAAAAGCAGCGGAGGTTGCGCCTTTGTAAACCTCGACTTGCTCGGTGTTGAACGGATCGCGGGAATACGCGCCGTAGTCGCGAACTCCATCGACGAAGATATCACTCCGCGCGCTGAAGCCGCGAATGGAAAGGTTGTCGCCGGGCAGCCCGCCTCCGCCTTCACCCGCCTGAATGCTGATGCCGGGAACGTTGCGAAGCACATCGCGCAGGGTGGTGACGTTCTGCTCCCGCATCACGGACTGGGGAATCACCGTAATAGTCTGGGGGATGTCGCGCAGCGGTTCGGTGAAGCGTGGGGAATCAACCGCCTCCGGCTTGTACGAATCCGCCTGACCCGACACGACCAACTCCGGCAGCTTGGTCGGAGCGTTGGTATTCGATCCCGCTGCAGCGTCGGCGCCTTGGGCGTGGGCGGCCCCGGCCAGCATCACGGCGTTCATTAATCCCAGGCTAGTCGCCGTCAACTGAATCTTCCGCAAGCTCGTAAAATCTCCGCTGCTGCCTTCGCGCGTGGCGTTGATCATGTCTTGTCTCATTCTTCCCTTTGTCTCCGATGCGTGTGTCGCGTTCGTGTTTCCCTGGCCGCGGCCCCATGCGCGCGACGGCACTAGTTCTAAGGGACAGGCGAGAAGTCCGCTTCCGGTGGGTTGCCATTAATTGTTGGCGGTTTGCGCTGGAAGATCGGGGTGCGCAAGTTCGGGCAGAGACTCTCGAGTGACGACCGCTGCTTGAGATTACCCCCTCATAGTTTGGGAGACGGTCCTCATTCGTGCCGAAGAGAAAAGAGGGGGAGGGTGGAATTGGCAGCTAACCCCCTTCTGAAAAGTGTAAAATCGTGTTCTTGCGAGTTAATCCGTGTTAATCCGTATCAAAATGTTGACTGCTGACGGGCCTAATTTTGGAAGTGGCGCGGCATCGCAGCCGGAAATTTCAGAGTGGCGCTGGGGCGGTTCGGGAGTGTTTCGGCACCCTAGCCGCGCAAACGCGGGACTCCGAACGAGAGGCAAACGCGGCTCGGGGGATGCCTCTATGAAGCCCAGCCCTTCGAGCGCGCGACCGCCGCGGTCCAACCAGCCTTCAGTTCCGCCCGCCGCGCCACAGCCATCGCTGGACGAAAGGTGCGATCCGCCTGCCATTGCTGGCGCACTTCGTCGGTCCCGCTCCAAAAGCCGGTGGCCAGGCCCGCCAGATAAGCCGCGCCCAGCGCCGTGGTCTCGCGCACTTTCGGCCGCACGATGGGCACGCCGGCCGCGTCGGCCTGAAATTGCATGAGCAAGTCGTCGACCGTCGCCCCGCCATCCACGCGCAATTCCTTGATCGCGATGCCCGAGTCCGCCTCCATCGCCGCGAGCACATCCACCGTTTGAAAGGCGATGCTCTCCAGCGCGGCGCGGGCGAGATGGCCAGCTTTCGTGCCGCGCGTGATTCCGAGAATGGCCCCGCGCGCCGAGGAATCCCAATGCGGGGCGCCCAGCCCGACGAACGCCGGGACAAAGTAGACGCCGCCATTGTCTTCGACGGTGCCCGCCAAGGCCTCGACTTCGGAGGAATGCCGGATCAAGCCCAGCCCATCCCGCAGCCATTGCACCACGGCGCCGGCGATGAAAATGCTCCCCTCGAGCGCGTAGGTCACCTCGCTCCCGATTTTCCATCCGACCGTCGTCAGCAAATTGTTGTTCGAGGCGATCGGCTTGCTCCCGGTGTTCAACACCATAAATCCACCGGTGCCGTAGGTATGCTTGAGCATGCCGGGATCGAGACACATCTGACCGAAGAGCGCCGCCTGCTGATCCCCGGCGATGCCTGCGATCGGCATCCGCCGGCTCAGCAATCCCGCCGCGGTCTCGCCATAACGTTCGCTGGAAGCGCGCACCTCCGGCAGCAAGGCACGCGGCACGCCGAAAATCTCCAGCAATTCGTCATCCCAACGCATGGTGTGGATATCGAAGAGCAGCGTGCGGCTGGCGTTGCTGACATCCGTCAGGTGGAGCTGCCCGCCCGTCAGATTCCAAACCAACCAGCTATCGATCGTGCCGAAGGCCAGATGGCCCGCCCGCGCCGCTTCCCGTGCGCCCGCCACGTTGTCGAGAATCCACGCGATCTTCGTGCCTGAGAAATAGGCATCGAGGACCAAGCCCGTCTTGCGCTGGATAAGTCCCGCCAGGCCCTTCGCTTTCAACACCTCGCAAACCGGTGCGGTGCGGCGATCCTGCCAGACAATCGCGCGATGGATGGGCCGCCCCGTCCGCCGATCCCAAATCACCGTCGTCTCCCGCTGATTCGTAATCCCGATCCCCTCCACCTGGTCCCAATTGGCCCGCCCCTGCGCCAAAGCTTCATGCATCACCCCCGCCTGGCTCGCCCAAATCTCGTCCGCGTCGTGTTCCACCCAGCCCGGTTGCGGAAAATGCTGCGTGAATTCACGCTGGGCCATGCCCCGCACCTGCCCCGCACGATCGAACAGAATCGCTCGCGAGCTCGTGGTGCCTTGATCTATTGCCAGCACGAAATTTTCCATACTTATTCTCTCATCGGGTAATATCAGCACGTCCGCCGGCTTGCTTCAGTGTCTGAAGTCAATCAGGTGTCCGAAGCATTTCATTCGTGTCCTGAAGCCGCCGCGTCCATTCCGCTCGGAAGCTCCGTTTTCGGGCGTTCCTCAGTTCATGCTGCCGCCGCACTGGTCGCTTCGGCTCGGCAGGTGCTGTCCCGAAGCCACAATGCCGGAGCCCGCTTAGTGGCCGCCGACGTAGCGGCGGTGAGCCGAAAAACTGCCCCGCAGCGATTTCGATAAACTGTCCTGCAAGGCTTGGAGTTCCTGGTACCGGGCGACGTTGCTGTCGTTCGGTTCGGCGCGTTCCTTGGTGTTCAGCCGCACGAACCGGTCGGTAATTTCATGCACAGGGGTAGCCGCGCCGGCTTCGTTCGTGGCGCACCAGAGGGCTTGCAAGGCCGCTCCGTAGGCCGCGCCCTCGCCGACGGCCAGGGTCACCACTTCCGCATGGAAAATGTCGGCCATGATCTGCCGCCACAGCTTCGAATTCGCTCCACCACCCGTCGCGCGGATTTGAGTTGGCTTGACCCCGAGTTCCGCCAGCCGCCGCAGTCCGTAATTCATCCCGAGGGTAACGCCTTCCATCGTGGCGCGCGCGAAATGACGCGCGGTGAAGGTGCGAGGAGTCACGCCGAAATACGCCCCAGTCCCGTCCGGCACGTTGGGCGTGCGCTCGCCTTCCAGATACGGCAGCAGCACCAGTCCGTCGCAGCCGGGAGGCGCCTTGGCCGCCATCGCTTCGAACTTGGCATGATCCAGTTCGAAGTCCTTCCGCACCATCTCGGTCGCGACCGTCACGTTCATGGTGCAGAGCAAGGGCAGCCACTGATTCGTCGAATCGCAGAAGGCCGCGATTTCGCCGTGCGGATCGACCACCGGCCGGTCCGAGCACGCGTAGATCGTGCCGCTCGTGCCGAAGCTCGCGGTGATGACGCCCGGCCGGGTGTTGCCCGTGCCGATCGCGCCCATCATGTTATCGCCGCCGCCCGCGCTCACGAGGATGCCCGGAGCCAAGCCCAGCGCTTCGGCGGTCTCAGCAGTGAGTTGTCCCGCGGGCCGGTCGCTCGAGATGAGCTTCGGCAGCCTCGAACCCAGATCGGGATCGATGGCCGTCAGCGCCTTGGGCGACCATTGCCTACGGCGCACATCAAGGAGCGCCGTGCCGCTCGCGTCTCCGTATTCCATGGTGGCCTGACCGGTCAGCCAGAAGTTCAAATAGTCGTGCGGCAGCAGAATCGTCGCCAGCCGGCGGAAATGGTCCGGTTCATTCTTTTTGAGCCAGAGGATCTTCGGCGCGGTGAATCCCGGCAGAATGGCGTTCCCCACGGCGCGAATCGCCTGTTTCGGGCCACCCAATTGCGCGGTAATCTCGTCGCACTCGGCCGCGGTCGAGGTGTCGCACCACAATTTCGCCGGGCGGATAACTTCCCCCTTGGCGTCGAGCGGCACAAAGCCATGTTGTTGTCCACTTACGCCGATGGCCGCTACCTCACCCTTTTTCGCGCCGGCGGCGCGCAGCGCCTGCCGGATCGCCGTCGTCGTGGCGTCGCGCCAGGTGTGGGGATGCTGCTCCTTCGCGCCTGGCGGCAACCCCGGCAACAGTCCGTACGCTTTCGAGCCCGTGCCCAGCACCTTGCCGGAATCCGCGTCGACGACCAGGGCTTTGGTGGATTGCGTTCCGCTATCGACACCGATGACGAGTTTCCTCATGGGCGAATCCCTCGTAATTATCCCGCCATTACATCGCGCCGCCCGACTGCGCCATGAATTGCCGGAATCGCTCGATGTTCTCCTGCGAAAGCTCGCGCCGGATGACGCCGTTGCGGCCGCGCAACTTCAAGCTCACCATTTTCGCCTGCGCGACTTTTTCCAGCTCGGCGCTGGTTGTTTCGTATCGGGCATGTTCGAAAACGGCCTTGCCGTCGCGATCGTTCGAGAGGCTTCCGATGCCGTTGAAGGCGATCTCTTCGCCGTCGCACGTCAGCGTCAGCGAGCGCCCCGGGCCGATCTCGAGATAGCCCACCTGTTCGTTCGCGCCGTAAATCGCCTCGATATAATAGGTGAACTCGTACTTCGTCTTGAACACCCGGTAGGCGTTGAGCCAGATCATCTCCGGCGTTTGTTCCGGCGATTCGATCAAATTGTCTCCCAGCAAATCCGTCCGCAGTCCGGTCAGCGGATGGACATACGTGGCGACCGGCGCGCTGGCGCTGCGGCAACCCAGGCCGAGCGCGGCGGAAAAAAGGACGGCAGGCAGAAGGCCCCGAAGCAGCAAGCGATAAACTTGTGAACGCATGACGGCCCGCAAACTACCATGCGCCCGGCCCGAAGCGCAATTTCCACTTTGGTGATTTCCGGCCGCGCGGGTTGCGCGTCATGGCCCAGGCCAAAACAACGCCACGGCCGCCACCACCGCGCCGGCCAGGCCAAACAGAAGACCGATCCGGCCCAGCAGCCGGCGGCTGCCCAGGACCGCCACGATTCCGGTCTTGAAAAGCACATTCGAAAGGGACGCCGCCAGGATGAACCGCCACGCGGTATTCGCCTCCAGCGTGCCGGCTTGCACCATCTGGCTCAGCGAGAGCGTGATCGCATCCATGTCGGTCAATCCCGAAGCCAGCGCCACCAGCAACAACCCGCGGGATCCAAAATGATCGCGGGCCGCCGCCGCTCCGAGCAGGACGAGCGCGTAGAGTGCCGCGAAGACCAAGGCCGCTCGCAGTTCGGATGGATTTCGTTGCTCGGGCGCGTTCGATGCCGGCGCCGTCTCCTTGGGGAAGGCCAGCATCCCGATCCCGCCCACCGCCAGCAGGATTACCGTAAACGGCAGCCACGCGTGCTCGAAGAGCTTCGGTGCGGTGACTCCCATCAGAATCATCACTCGCAAAAACACCACGGTCGAAGCCAGCATGATCGCGAAGGCCGCTGCGGCTTCGCTGCCCGCCGCCTGCCGGGAACGCCGCGCATAGCTCACCGTGGTCGCCGTGCTGGAGATTAATCCCCCCAGCAGTCCGCCGGCCACCGATCCCACCCTCTCTCCGAAAAACTTGTAGATGACATAGCCCGCCAGCCCGATCCCCACGATCAACACCACCATCAGCCAGATCCGCCGCGGATTCAGCACCTCGTACGGTCCGTAATTCTGATCGGGAAGGACCGGGAGGATCACCAGCGTGATGAGCACGAATTGGACAATGACCCGAAAGTCGGCGTCCGCCAGTTTCCCGGCCAGGGCCTGCAATTGCGGCTTCAGATGCAGCAGGATGACGACGCACCCGCAAACGATGATCGGGATCGCGTGCGGCCCTGCCGTGAGATACGCCCCCAGGAGAAACATCACCGCCATGGCGACTTCGGTCGTCAGCCCCGGGTCGTCCGGTTTCGCGCGAAACACCCCGGCTGCCACCATCCCGGCCAGCCCCACCAATCCCGCCGCCACGATCCAGCCTCCGAATTGTTGTCCAACCAGACCGGCCAGGAATCCCATCAGCGTTACGAGCGGAAACGTGCGGAATCCCGCCAATGCCGCCCTCGACCGCTCCCGTTGCAGCCCTACCAGCAGCCCGAGCCCCAGCGCCAGTCCCAGTCGCACCAGGATGTCTTGCGTGTCCATCGCGCACTCCGCCGGACCGGCCTCCCGCACTCCGTGGCTTACCGCAGCCGGTAGGCGATCAACTCGCGCTGATCCCTGACGTAGTACTGCCCGCCCGCCACCGCCGCGTGGTTCCAGTTTTTCCCGGCCAGTTGGCCCCGGCCCAGCTCTTCATACCGCTCCGGATTCGCGCGCAGCCACACTCCCTCGCCGTCGTCCGTTAGCACCAGCAAATCCTTCCCACCCAGCGCCACTACGCTCGAATATTCCTTGCCGAACCCGTCCGCCGACCAGCGTTCCCGTCCCGTGGCCAGCTCGGCACAGACGAAATTCCGTGCCGGCCCGTGCGAGTACAGATGTTCTCCGACCACCACCGGCGTCGCCAGATTGATTTTCAACCGATCGTTGCGCCACGCCTCTTTTGCCTTGAACTCCTCGCCCTCCCGCACGATTTCGAAACAGATCATCCCGAAGGTATGAGAATTCACGATCACCCGGTTTCCCGAGATGATCGGCGTCATCGCGTGCCGTTTCGCGTTGGTGCGCAGCGGCACCCGCCACAGGACTTTGCCCCGGGTCCGATCCACGCCGATCAGCCCGTCTGCCATCAAGCCCACCACCTGCCGCATGCCGGCCAGATCGGCCACCATGAGCGACGAGTAAGCCGCCTCCTCGTTTCCCGCCGTCCAGATCGGCTCCCCGGTCAGTTTGTTCCGGCAAACGAGCGTCGCTCCATCCGCCGCGCCCACCGGGATGATCACCGCGTCGCCGTCCAGCAATCCCGACCCGTTATTCCCCCGCCGCTGCGCGGTTCCCTCCCGCGCCTTGCTGCCCAGGAATTTGACCTTGTAGTCCTTCTCGAAATTAAAGCCCCACACCGCCGAGCCATCGCTAATGTTGAGGCAGCGGAATTCGCCCGAGCAAGACTGCACATATACCCGCTCCCCGTCCGTGAACGGCGTGCTCCGCGGGCCGGTCCCCCATTCATCCTCGAACATCGGCGCGTAAGCCGCCGCCCAGAGTTCCTTCCCGGTCCCGGCGTCCAGGCAGCGCGCCCACTCCTGGCCGTCCCGCGCGTCGCACAGCAGCACCTTGCCCTGGGCGATGATCGGCGACGAAAAGCCCGGCCCGATCGAAGCCTTCCAGGAAACTTTCGGCGCCGTCAGGAAAAGCGCCGATTCTGGAGCGGGCTCCGAGGATCCGGCATGCCCATCGCGTTCAGGTCCCCGCCACTGTGGCCAGTCCGCCGCGGCGACGAGATTTGCGAGCAGAACCGCCCCGAGATAACCAAGTGCATGCATGATGGCGGACCATATCCGGATCACCAGCTCCCATCAACCAGCAACCCGGCGATATTCCGGGCCAAATCTTCGGCCAGCAACACGCCCGCCTGCCGCTCCGCCGCCGTCAAATCCGCGCTTGGCCGCAACATGGTCCGGCCCGAGACATGCTGATCCAGCACCACGCGGCCCGTGGCCGTTTCAGTAGCCTTCACTTTCGCCCGGATGGTCAGCTCGTAATCGCGAATCGTCAGAATGTCCGAAGGCTGGAAGCTCACGCCGATCCGGTTGTAATTGTCGACGACACCTTCCACCCGGACATCCGCCGCGCCGCTCGTGGAGAGCCGATAAGTCCCGTCCCGCTGGATGGATCGCCGCAGACTCGTCAGGATCGCGTCGGACAACTGCGGCTCGAACGTCTCGTTGCGGAACGGTTCGATCCGAATGCTTCGGGCTCCCGCGGGCACCCCATTTGTCGGCCCCAGCCGGTACCCCGCGCACCCTGCCGCCAGCATGGCCGCCAGCAGCAGCCCCGCCAGCCACGGGCTACTGCGCCCGGGCTTCCGCAGCGGCGGTGCGTTTCTTGATCTGCTCAATCCGCTGCTTCGCTTCCTCGGCATATTTCGAATTGGGATCGCGCTGGATCACTTCATTGTAATAGACCAGCGCGCCATCCCACTTTTTCTTCTTCTCGTAAAAGCGCGCCACCAAAAGGCTGCCGCGCGCCTGTTCCGTCCGCAATTCCTCGATCCGCTTTTGCGCTTCCGGAACTCGCGTATCTTCCGGAAACAGCGTCACGAAATCGGTGTACGAGCCGATCGCATGGCCCGCCACGCTCTGGTCGTACTCCGCCGTCTTCGCCTGCTTCGTGTACGCTTCGCCGGCCTTGTAGGTAGCGTCCGAGGCGACGACTTGCCGGTCGTGATACCGGTCGGCCGCGCTCTCGTACGCCTTGACCGCCGCGGCATAATCCTTCTGTTTCTCCCGCGCCGCCCCGATGTTCATCTGCGCCTGCGGAGCCACCTCGCTGTAGGGGCCGCTCTTGATCATCTTCTCGTACATCTGCACCGTCTTGTCCATCGATGGGAAGAACGGGATGACGCCCCAGAGCTTGAACCATTTGCCGGCCAGGTACCGGTTGGCGATCAGATACTGGCGCTCAGCCACTTCGTTGTAATTGGTGCTGTTCGGATATTTCTCCAGCAACTGCTGGTAAGCCTTGAACGCCTTTTCGTCCTTGCCTTGCTCCTCCATCGCCCGGCCGGCGACGTATTGGGCATCCGGCGCGTAGTCGGAGAAGGGCCAGACGCGCACCGTGCGCCGGGCGGCCCGTTCGGCCAGGCGGAACTCCTTGTTGGTGAACGCTTCATTCGCGACATCCAACTGATCCTTGGCCCGCGTGCGCGTCCACTTTTTCCCGCCCACCGGCTCGTAGCTCCATCCTTCCCCCGCCACGTAAATGAAGGGCGCGGGGGTGCGCACCGTCGCGAACGCGGCCAGTATGGCAAAGAGGCACAAGCGGAACAACCGTCGACTCATCCGCCCACCGTACAAAACGCCCCCGCCACCGTCAAGGAACGCGCGCGGGGAACGGGGTTGCGCCGGGGAGGAGGCGGTTCATCGGAGGGCGCGGCGGGTGGATCATCGAGTAGTAAATGTAGACCGGATGCCGGGGCAAAATCGGCGGGAGCGGTCGTTTTTGGTCCTACGAAGTCCAATTTACGCGGGTCGGAGAGGGGTGGGTTGGAGGGATTGTGAGCGGGGAGTAGGTGTTGAAATGTTGAATGATTAGCGATGGTGGCTGGGGTTATGGAGCGGGATGGAGCAGAGATTTGGCGGGCGAGTTCGGGCGGGGCGAGGTGGGCGCTGGGCATAACCAGCGGGCGGTAGTCAACATTTTTGTAGTTCATGCGTGGAATATCGACTCGTCTGGCGGCCGGTGCAAGCGGAAATTCTGTATAATGTTGACTTTTAAGCCTAAATTACGAATGACCAAGCACGACGGGATGAGGGGTGGCAGACAGGAGTGGCGGAGGGACGGTCGTTCCCGGACGCCAAAACGTGGTGGACAAGAATTTTGGCGAGGGATTGTGACGGGGGTTTTGATTCAACCTCTTCGAGGTAGGGGTCTTGTGGCGGGGGCGAACCCGGGGTAACCGCGGGGCGGCAACCCCGGGCTGAAGGATGAAACCCCGGTTGGGGTTTCCGGCCGGGACCGGACGTTGGCGGGCTTTGGAGGGAGCCCGGCGGAGTGGGCGAGGGGGCGGAAGTTCAGCCGAGGGAGACGCCGTAGGATTGGGCGAGGGCGGCGATTTTGGCTTGGGCTTGGGCGGGGGTGTCGCCCATTTGGGTGAGGATGGCGAAGTAGTTGTTGAAGGCGGCATTGAGATGGGGGTGCCGATGCCCGGTTGTCTGCGTGAAGTTTAGAAAAATCTCGAGGTGGCGGCGCTGCAGAGGCTCGGCTTCGTCCAGGCGATTGGCATCGTACAACAATTGGGCCAAATTGTTTAGTCGGATGGCGACGGTTGGGTGGTTCATTCCCAGAATCTTTTCATCGATTTCCAAGGCGCGACGCAAGTGGTGTTCGGCTTCGGCAAGACGATTGGTGCTTTTCAAAAATAGCGCCAAATTATTCAGAGCAGCCGTAAGATCGTTCGGCTGATTAGCTGCAAAATCTTTCTCGCTTATTTCCAACGCACGCTTCAGCAGGGCTTCAGCTTCGGGTGAGCGATTGGTGGCCTGCAACAGAAGCGCCAAATTGTTGAGGCTGCGAGCAACATTGTGGTGCAAAGGCCCAAAAGCTCTCTCTTCAATTGCCAAAGCGGAACGAACAAGAGGCTCCGCTTGATCTATGCGACCTGTATCCTTCAATAACTCTGCCAAATTATTGAGATCTCTCGCGACGTTCGGGTGTTCTGGGCCAAAGATACGTTCGTCAATAGCAAGCGCACGGCGCATCAGGGGCTCCGCTTCCGACAAGCGGCTGGTGCTGTGAAGCAATTGGGCGAGATTATTAAGCGCGCCCGCGACCCTGGGGTCGTCCGTGCCGACGCTTCGCTCAATCGTGAGGAGAGCGCGGCGCATGAGTGGCTCGGCCTCAGCGAGACGGTTAGTTTTTAGTAGTATCTGAGCTAGATTGTTGAGGTAGCCAGCTACTGACGGATGATCTGTGCCAAACCTTCGTTCGGCGATGGCCAATGCGCGACGTAAAAGGATTTCAGCCTCTCCGAATCGTTTTGCGGCTAGCAGGATGTTGGACAAATTGTTAAGCCGGACAGCGATATTGGGGTGATCAGGGTCAAAAGCTCTTTCATCGACCGCGAGGGCACGCCGCAACAGGACTTCACCTTCGACTGATCGTCCCGTCGTATGCAACAAAAGGCCAAGATTATTAAGGCACGAAGCAATCAGGGGATTTTCTGGGCCATAACGGAGTTCTAGAGTGGCCAAAAAGCGACGGTAAAGTGATTCCGCCAAATCAAAATGCGCAGTTTGCTCCAAGAAGTTGGCTTGGCGCCCTAAGGCCGTGAGCGCGGTTTCTCCGATGCGCGCACTGACTTTTTGCTCAGCGAGTTCAAGCAGTTTGCGAGTATGTTCTTCAGCTAGGTGCAAATCGTGCGAGGCGATGGCAAGGGCGACGTTCAACTCGTGCCAGCGGGGCTGGTCTTCTTCGGGGATGAGGGCGGTGGAGCAAGCGGCGTCGCGGGCTTCGCGGGCGGCGGGGAGATCGCCGGCGGCGAGGGCGGCCTCTAGCATGGGGATGAAGAAGCGGCGGACGAAGCTGGAGGGATCTTCGGAGCGCGCGCCGGCCTGCTGCCAGCTTTGCTTGAGTTCAACGAGGCGCTCCCGGGCCAACGCAGGAGAGATGCCGAAATCACCCAATAGAGCGACGGAGGGGAGCGGTTTTTCGTTGGCGAGCCAGCCGGATGGTGCTGGGGGGGCGGCGAGGTGGATGCGGAGGGAGGCCCAAGCAAGCAGATGATCGGCGTGCGTGGCGGCTTGGCGGCAGCTCCAGATGGGGAGGCAGAGGAGAAGCTGGGTTCCCAAGCCGTCCCAAGCTTCGCGGGCCAGGTTCATGGCCTTCCAGAAGGCGGCGGCGAGGGGCGCGGCGGGGTCCTGTTCAAACGCATCCACGCCGAGCAGAACGAGGAGGGGTATTTCTTCGGTCCCGGCAACACCTAAACGAGAGCGGGCCGTCGTTAGGAGGTCGGCGGGGCGATCACGACGGAAGTCGAAGTCGAGGATAACGGCGTGCCGCTCGGGAGCGAGCGCGACCAATTCGTCGAGGACAGGGCGGAAACGGTGGATGGAATCGAACTCGACGAGGATGAACTGCCGGACCGGCTCGGCGAGGGCACGGCGAAGCAGGCCGAGTTCCTCGGCGTGATCAAACTTCGGATCCAGCGTCTGCGCGAACTTCGTATCCAACGTCTTTGAGATAATCGATGATCAGGGGATGGACCCCCAGCCAGCGTTCGCCATTATACTCGACCAAGGCGCAACTTTGAAGGAGGACCTGATCGATGGGATTACCGGTCGGCGGACACGGTTTGCCTTTCTGGCATTGCTCGGCGCAATTTCGCAGACGTTCGTAGAGCTGCTCGATTTTGTTCAGGTCCGGAATGTCGACATGGCGGGGCAATGCGATCTGAATGCCCAACTGGGTGCGAAGTCTTCCCAAACCGTAGATGATATGTTCCCGGCGGATCGGCGGCTCGCGCAGGCGGGTCATGCTGGTGACAGTTTGGAGAACCTCAAAGATGTGACGGAGGACTCCGCCGGTCTTTTCGATGAGCAGTTCCAACGCATCACGATCCAGCGCGCCCGGATCGATGCGGCGGTCGACAATCTTCCGAATGACGTCGAAGCCCTGCTCCGCTTTGGCACCGCCCGGCTGGCAGACCTTAATCATCGGGAGCGAAAAGACGTCGTCGAACAGCGCCCGCATGGCATCGGCATCCGGAGACGTGAACGTGAAAATCGGGATGGTGTAGATGATGTGGGCGCGAATATTGGCCAGCATTTGGCCGTTCTGGATAAAGACGCGGTGTGCGTCGGCAATGCTGAGCTTGTCGAGGTCTTCGACGATGATGAGCAAGCGCCGGCCGGAGGGATGCAGGGCTTCCTGAATGCTTTCGACGAGGCGATTGATTTGCTCGATGAGATCGGCCGGGCGCTTGCGGACTTCCTCGACAACACTGGTTTCGGCGGTGCCGCGGTATTTGAGATCGCTGCTGAAACGAGTCGACACCTTGAAAAGGCCGGCGAGCAGGCCGCCAGTGCCGATTTCGGTCGCCGCATTCGCTTCAACGCTACTCTCGCGGTTGCGTGTCTCGGTCTTGGTGATGGCTCGAAACCATTCATCGATGGCTTTGATGCGAGGATCGGTGTCGAGAGCCTGGAGTTTTTCCGTTGCGGCGGCCTGAACGAGTCGATGGGCAATGGCGAGGAGTATTTCCTCGGCTAGAACACCCACTGGCGGGAGGTCCTCGACAATCGAAAAAGTAACGCAAAGCCAGCCTGCGCCCAGCTCCTTGACCAGCTTGGCCAATTCGGTGCTTTTACCGCACCCGCGATGGCCGCACAGGAGGAGGCGCTGGGGCGAGTCATCGTCCAACGCGGAGCGGATAGTCTGCCGAACGCTTTGTTCGGCATCGCGGGCATCGCCTGTTTCAACAAAGAGCGCATCCAGCTCTTCTCCCTTCAGGGAGCGCAGGTGGCAGAGCTGGCGAATCTCACGCAGTTTTTTCGCGGGTCGAAGCATGATCGATGCGGGATTGAAGCACGCAGGGGATGGAAGTCGCAAGGATTTCACGCGCACAGGTGCGAGGATGCGCAGGGCTGGAGGACGGTGGAGGGGACGTGATCGGGGATTGTTGGCCGGGGGGAGCGGGCGTTGCGAGCAGGCGGATGCAACGTAATCTTTTTACGATCTGGAGAGCTGGGGCAGTTCCGAGCAACCGCGGCAGAGAGTTATCAAGCGCGGGCTTCGAGCGCGCTAGCGCCGTTTGACGTAGAAGGCGGTTTCGACTTGTTCTTCGTTGCGCCAGCGCATGACGGGCTGGGCGCCGAAGTGGGTGGCGTTGATCTCGGCGGCGAGTTGGTGGCACTGGCCGCAGCGTTCGGCGAACTCGAAGGGGTTGAGTTCGTGGGAGAGGGAGCGGCAGGCCTGGTCGTAGGCGGCGAAGTCGTTGGAGAGGCCTTTGATAAGGCCGGCGCTGCGCCGGACATCCTGGCGGGCGATCTCGGTGAGGACGACGATGCGGTAGAATTGTTCGGCGGGGGTGAAATTGGCGGTTTCGAGGCCGGAGGCGTCCTGGTAGGCGGCGATGCGGGACCAGTAGAGCTCGAGGTAGGAGAAATGGAGGAGGAGGCGGCGGGCGACGGGGAGGCTGGCCGGGCAGTTCGTTTCGTATTCCTTGCGCAAGCGGTTCATGCGGAAGGACAGAGCAATCCGATTCAGGATGCTGCGTTCGCCCGGGGGAAGGACATCGATGGGTTTCATAGGCCGGGGCGGGGCACGGCGGGACGGGGCTTCCAGGGAAGCCGGGCGGGGCAGGCTCGAGGGCAACGCGCAGGCTTCCCATGGGCCAACGGGGCCCCGGGAGCAGGCGGACTCGAGCTTGCAAAAGTGGTTTGTCCGAACCGAGTCACGGGTATTTCCTGAGCAGAATCGATACCAATCCCAAAAGCAACAGGGATTCCATTAGTTCGAGCGCGACAGGCGTCCGGGGGCGGGGTGGCGGGCGGCGGCGCAAGGTCTTGGGGCCAAGGGGCATAGCGGGGTGGGGGATGGGTGGCCGGGCGGGGGTTGGCGAGGCGGGGAGGGTTTGGAGAGAGGGGAGGGGGAGATTCTCAAAATTGCAGCCCGGCAAGAATGTTCGGGTGGGGGGTCGGGTGGCGTGCGAAAGGCCGCTGTGCGAATAAACGCACACTTGCGTTTTGGGTTTGCGCCGCAAATTCTGATTTAACCCATAAACATTTATGTTGAACCGCCCATTCCCGTTCCGAGTTGCGCGTGGCCGCAGCTCTGGATTCACCCTGATCGAGCTGCTGGTCGTGATCGCGATTATCGCGATTCTGGCGAGCATGTTATTGCCGGCGCTGGCGCGGGCGAAATCGAAGGCCATCGTGGTGAAATGCAACAGCAACCTGCGGCAGTTCGCGCTGGCGACGATGATGTATGCGACGGATTACAACGACAAGCTGCCGATCCTGCTGGATGCTTCGAAAGCGCCGGGGTACTGGCCGTGGGACATGCCGGAGAACGTGGCGCAGGCGCTCCTGAAGAGCGGGACCTCGCGGCACATGATGTACTGCCCATCGTTCCAGAAGCAGGACAATGAGGAGCTGTGGCGGTTTACGTCCAACACGGCGAGAGGGACGGGCTACCGGGTGATCGGTTACGCGATGAGTTTTCCGCAGGCTGGACGGATCCGGGCGACGAACATTAACGATGCGGTAACTTCGAAGACGTTCAAGGTCGGGACGGAGGAAGTGACGCAGGGGCCGAGCGAGCGGGAGATGATCGCGGATGCGACGATCTCGAACGGGGAGAATGAACGGGATCGCACGCGCAACCAGTACATCAAGATCAACGGCGGCTGGGCGGGGCATCAGTCGGCGCATCTGGATCGCACCGGGAAAATGCCCGCGGGCGGGAACATCGCGTATCTGGACGGGCACACGGCGTGGAAGAAGTTCGAGAAGATGGTGATTCGGACGACGGGCAGCCCGTCGTTTTGGTGGTAGCGCGAATTCCGGGCGGCGCGGCGGGGTCCGGCGGCTACTCTTCGCGGCGGAGTTCGGGGATGGCCAGGAGGCGTTGCCGGGCGTCGTCCGGCAGCGGGGCGGTTTGCACCCAGGAGCGGGCCGCGGCGCGGTCGCTGGCGATCCAGCGGGCTCCGAGACGTTCGAGTTCGCCGGCGCGGCGGGCTTGATCTTCGATCTTGGCGGCCCAATCGATGGCTCCACGCGCGTCGGAAGCCGCGAGCTGGCCGGCATAGGCGGAGAGGGCGGCGTCGCGCAGGGGGCTGGGGTCGAGATCGTTGAGCCAGTTCCCGGCGCCTGATGCATCCTGGCCGGCCCAGAGCTGAAGGACATTTTCGATGGCGGTGGCTTGCAATTCGCCTTCGGGGAATTGGCGCACCCATTCGGCGGCTTCGGAGGGGGCGCGCTGGGTCCAGCGTTGGACGACGCCGACGATGGCGTCGTTTTGCTGCGGGCCGGGCGCGAGGTGTTCGAGGGCCAGATCGGCGGCGGCAATGGGATCGGTCTCGCTCATGGAGGTGGCGAGGCGGGCGAAGACTTGGTCGCGCAGGGGCGAGGCGGGGATTTGCGCGGCCCAATCGGCTGGCGCTTCGGGCTCCTGAACGGCCCATTGGCTGATGGCGTGATCGATCAGGCCGTTGCGGGATTCGTTGGAGGGCAAGGCCGCGGCGAGCCAGAGGGCGTCCTTGGGCGAAGAACGGGCGAGTTCGTAGCCGATGGCGAGGACGCTGCTTTCCATTTCTTCGGCCGGCAATTGGCGGGCCCAGGCGGTGGCGGCCGCGGAATCGACATTGGCCCAGACGGTGGCGAGCGTGGCGGCGCCGTCGCGGCGGTTCGGGCTGGGAGGCTGCTTCAGGAGCCAGGCGCCGGCGTCGGTGGGAGATTCCTCGGTCCAGCGGCGGAGCAGGAGATGGGGGAGATCGCGATTGCCCTCCTGGTTCCAGACATGATTGAGGGCGAGTTCGATCTCGGCGGCGGACATGGTCGCGATGAATTCATCGGCACGGTTGTTCACCTCGGCGGCGAGGGCGCGGAGAGATGCGGCGAGGTTCGCGCCGGGGGAGCCTGAGTGGGTGGTTGGCGCGGCCGGGCTTGGCTTGGAGGCCGCCGGGCCGACGGTCGATGGCGCGGCAGCGGGTCGATCAGGAGCGAGCGGCGCGAGCGGGGTTACGGCGGTGGGGCGGAGCCAAAGCAGCGCAACGACTGTTCCTGCGGCAACCGCGACCGCGACCGCGCCTAGGGCAACGAGTTTCTTCATGCGCGGCGGCTCCAGGACGACTGCGCCCGGCGGGCGGGGTTCACGCCAGGCTGCGACAAGCTTGGGGGGCACGGTACGCTACTGGTGTTCTGCATCGTCATAGGTTGCCTAATCGGCAGGTTCGGCGCAAACCGATAGCGCGGAAGGAGTTGCCCGCCGGGGTGGCAAGAGAAATTAACGTGACATTTCGATGTCGGAGTTTGACAAAGCGGTGACCGCTCCTCAGACTCGCCCGCACCTAGCTGTGAATACCCTGAGTCGTAAAGCCTTTATCGTAGCGAGCCTTTGTGCCGTGTTCCTGTTGCTGGCCCCCTCCGCGCATGCCCAGAACGGGTTTATCCGCGAGGTGTACACCAACGTGTTCGCGTTTAACGGCATCGACGGATTGTTGAATCATCCCTCGTTCCCGGATTCGCCCGCGACGGTGGAGCTGCTGGAGGATTTCGAGACGCCGGCCAACTACGCCGATTTTTATGGGCAGCGGGTGCGCGGGTATCTGATCCCGCCAACGACGGGGGATTATACGTTTTGGATCGCGGCGAACTTCGCTTCGCAGCTCTGGCTCAGCACCGACGAGGATCCGGCGAACAAGCGCGAGATCGCGTGGAACGATTTTTCGGTGCCGCCCCGGTTTTGGGATCAATTGGCCACCCAACAGTCGCAGCCGCTTCAACTGGAAGCAGACCGGATGTACTACATTGAGGCGCTGATGATCGAAACGACGGGTTCCGACCATCTGGCGGTCCGGTGGCAGCTTCCGGATGGAACGATCGAGGAGCCGATCCCCGGTTCGCGCAGCCTGGCGGAGCTGATCCCGCCGCAGATCACGCGGCAGCCCGCCAATGTGCGGGTGACGGAAGGGCAGCCGGCCTTGTTCTCGGTTCAGCTCGCGAATCGCAGCGGGGTGAAGGCGCAGTGGCAGCGCAACGGCGTGGACCTGCTTGGCGAAACCAACCAAACCTTGTTCCTGCCGGCGACGCGCATCGCGGACAGCGGGAGCCGGTATCGCGTGGTGTTGGTGAATCAGTTCGGCCAGGCGCAGAGCACGGAGGCGGTTCTCACGGTCGATCGGGACTTGGTGGCGCCGTTGATCCTCTCCGCCCAAAACCCGGGCCGGGCCGATGCGGTGGCGATCACATTCTCGAAGCCGGTCGATCCGGTCAGCGCCACCCGGTTGAGCAATTACCAGGTTTTCGACGGCATCACCGTGTTGGGAGCGACATTAGACCCGTCGGGACAGATCGTGCTGCTCCAGACCTCGCCTCAGACCCTCGGCGGATCGTATGCGGTGGTGGTGAGCAACATTCGGGACCGGGCGGATCAGCCGAATGAGATCGATCCCGACAGCCGGGCGGAGTTTTCCTACCAGGTGGTGAGCCTGCCCACCGCGACGGTCTATGGCGGCCGGGAACGCCTGGGGCCCTCGACCCGGCGGTCCGGGTTGGTGATTTCCGAGATCATGTTTGCGCCGGCCGTGCGGACGGATGCGCGGAATCTGGAGTATATCGAGCTGCATAACAGCAATCCGTTCACGGAAACCATCGGCGGGTACCGGCTGCGGGGCGATATCAACTACACACTGCCCGATGGCGTGTTCATTCCGCCGCACGGGTTCCTGGTGGTGGCGCCGGTTCCGTCGGATATCCAGATCGTTTACGGAGTGCCGCGGGTGTATGGGGGGTATGCCGAATCGCTGCCGAATGGACAGGGCACGGTGCGTCTCGAGAATGCGCACGGAGCGCATTTGTTCGAGGTGAATTACGACACCGGGGGAGGCTGGCCGGTGGCGGCGGACGAAGCCGGGCATTCGATGATTCTCTCCAGGCCGACCTACGGTGAGAAGGATCCTCGCGCCTGGTCCGTGAGTTCGTTTATCGGAGGATCGCCGGGCCGGGCGGAGCCGGCGGCCCCGACGGGATACGAAGGGATTGTAATCAACGAGTTTTTGGCGAATTCCGACCTTCCGGCGGTCGATTTCATCGAGTTGTTTAACTATGGCGCCCAACCGGTGGATTTGTCGGGTGTCTGGATCAGCGATACACCCAATTCGGACAAGTACCAGGTGCCGGCGGGAACGGTGGTTCCGGCGCTGGGTTACGTCAGTTTTACCGAAACGCAACTTGGGTTCGCGTTGAGTTCCGGGGGCGAGCGGATCATCGTGCGGAATCCCATCAAGACCCATGTCATCACCGCGCTGCGTTTTGCGGCGCAGGCGGCGGGCGTTGCGAGCGGGCGGTTTCCGGATGGAAGCCCGGAGATTCGGCTGCTGGCGGCTCCCACGCCGGGGGTGGCCAATCGCGAGCGGCGGCTCTCGCCGGTGGTCATCAACGAGATCATGTACAATCCGGTCTCGGGCGATGGGGATCTGGAGTATGTCGAGTTGTTCAATCGCAGCGGGCAGGCCGTGGATATCGGGGGCTGGCGGCTCGGGGATGGCATTTCGCATACCTTCGCGTCTCCCACCGTGCTCCCGGCGGGCGGGTTCGCGGTGGTGGCGAAGGATCTCGCCAAACTGCGGGCGAGCCACCCCCAATTGACGGCGGCGAACAGCTTCGGGAATTTCAACGGCCAGTTGGCGAACGATGGGGAACGGATCACGCTGAGCATGCCGCAGATCACTCCGTCGGCCGGATCGACCCCGGCCGTCACCGATTACGTGGTGGTCAATGAAGTGGCCTACGGCACGGGGGGACGCTGGGGCGAATGGGCCGATGGCGGCGGGAGCAGCCTGGAACTGGTCGATCCGGATGCGGATCCGGCCTTCGCCTCGAATTGGGCGGACAGCGATGAGACGGCCAAGGGCACTTGGACCACGATCGAACGCCGGGGCATTTTGGACCACGGCATGACAAACTTTACGGCGGTCAATCCCAGCCGCAATGTCCATGTCCTGCTCATGGATAAAGGGGAGGCCCTGCTGGACAACGTGCAGGTGGTTCTCGACGGCAACACGACCAATCTCGTTTCGAACGCGGGCTTCACGCAAGGCTTGCGCGACTGGCTGTCCGGCGGGACGCACGATGACTCGGTGCTGAACCAGACCGAAGGAAACGGCACTCCGAACTCGCTGCACATTCGGGCCGCGGCGCGGGGGGATACCTCGGCCAACCGGATTCGAGGCCGGCTGACGCAAGGCGTGACGAACGGGATGATCGCCACCATCCGGGCCGACGTGAAATGGCTGCGGGGCACGCCGGAAATCCTGGTGCGCATCCACGGCAATTATTTGGAAGCGGCGGGGCGGATGGCCTTGCCGTCCAACCTCGGCACGCCGGGAGCCGCGAACAGCCGCCGGGTGGCCAATGCCGGTCCGGCGATCGCGCATGTCACGCACAGCCCGGTGCTGCCGCCGCCGGGCGAGACGATTCGCGTGTCGGCGCAGGTCGACGATCCGGATGGGCTGGCGCTGGTTTCGGTGCGGTATCGCATCGATCCCAGCACGAATTACAGCGTCCTGCCGATGGTCTATAGCGGGGCGGGCTATTACAGCGCGTCAATTCCCGAGCAAACGAATGGAACGATGGTGGCGTTTTACGTGGAAGCGGCCGATTCGGTGGGAGCGAGCGCACGATTCCCCGCGGCGGCGCCCGTGCAGGAAGCGTTGGTGCGGGTCGGCGAGACGCGCCCGGCGAACAGCACGTTGGGCATGTACCGCATCTGGGTCAGCCATCGGACGCTCGACCGCTGGACCCGTCGCGAGCAGGCGAGCAACAAGCCGCTCGACGCGACGTTCGTTTATGACGACGAGCGGGTGATTTACAACGCGGGGGCGCTGTACAGCGGCAGCCCATTCCACTGGGGCGGGTATAACGGGCCGCTGGGGAATTTTTGCAACTACCTCTTGATCGCGCCGGAGGACGATCTTTTTCTGGGCCAGACGGATTTCGTGTTGAATCTGCCCTCGAACATTGCCAGCGATTCGACAGGCGTGCGGGAACAGGTCTTCTTCTGGATGGCCGATCAGATGGGGCAGCCGGCGAACTACCGGCGGTACCACTATCTCAGTCTGAACGGGGTTGACCGGAACGCGGGGCTGGTGTTCGAGGATGCACAACAACCGAGCAGCGATTTCATCGAGCAATGGTATCCGAACGCCGCCGAGGGCGTCCTGCACAAGATCGAAGACTGGTTCGAGTACAACGACACGTTCGGGTTCGGCAATCTGGACGCGGAGTTGATCGCCTTGACGACGACGAATCTGGCGACGGGATTGCCGGAACTGAAACAGGAGCGGTACCGGTGGTGGTTCCGCAAGCGGGCGGTCAACGACAGCCATCACGATTATTCGGAACTGCTGCGCCTCGTGGAGGCCGCGAACACACCGAACCAGGAACAATTCACGGCCCGGCTGAAGGAGTTGATCGACGTCGACCAATGGATGGCGGTCATGGCGCTGCGCCACGCCTCGGGCGATTGGGATGCTTTCGGCTACCGGCGTGGAAAGAACATGTACGCCTACAAGCCGACCGGGGGCAAATGGACGTTGATGCATTGGGACAATGCGTTTTCCTTCGGGCTGGGCGATGGCACTACCGCCGACCTGTTCGACGTGGCCCATTTCGACGGCACGATCGACAAGGTGACGCAGCGGATGTTCAACGCCACCATCGAGTTCCGGCGCTCGTACCTGAGAGCTTTGTACGAGATCGCCCACGGGCCGTTCGTGCCTTCACGGGTCAATCCGATCATCGATGCCCGGCATCAGGCCTTGCTGGCGAATGGGGTGCCGGTGTCTCCGGCGGATACGGTCAAGGATTGGATCGCGGATCGGCGCCAGTACATCCTCTCCCAGGTCGCGAGCGTGGGTTCCGGATTCGCCATCACGATCAATAATGGCAACAACTTCGGAACGAACCGCAATACGCTGGTTCTCTCCGGCAATGCGCCCGTCCAGGTGAAGACGATCCAGGTGAACGGGGTGGAGTATCCCATCACATGGAAGGACATTACCGCCTGGGAAATTCGCGTGGCGCTGCGACCGGGGCAGAATCTCCTCCGGGTGGAAGGTTTCGATCAAACGGGCCAGGCGGTGGGCCAAGCCACGGACACCATCTCGGTCAACTATACGGGCAACCCCGACGCGTTCTCCGGGCGAGTGGTGTTCAACGAAATCGCGTACAATCCATCGAATCCGGGAGCGGAATTTGTGGAATTACACAATACGTCGCGCACCACCGCTTTTGATTTGTCGGGAAATCGGATCAACGGGCTGGATTTCGTGTTCGATCCGGGCACGGTGATCGTGCCGGGAGGTTTCCTCGTGGTCGTGGGAGATCCAGTGGCTTTTGGAGAAGCCTATGGCTACACCATCCCGATCGCCGGCAGCTTTAGCGGCAGCACGCTGGATGACGAAGGCGAGACGCTGAGCCTCATCTCGGCCGATGGACAAACCGTCCTCGCCGCGGTGCGGTACGACAGCGTGGCTCCGTGGCCGAGCGGCCCATTGGGAGCACCGGTCTCCCTGCAAGTCGTGGATCCGGCGCAGGACACGACCCGCGTTGGGAATTGGGCGATGCACGTTGGGAATGCGACGCCGGGCGCCGCGAACTCCGTGCGCGCGAGCTTCACGCCATTTCCGAGACTGTGGGTGAATGAGTTGGTGGCCAGCAACCTGAACGGCCCGGCGGATGCGGCGGGCGATCGCGATCCGTGGGTGGAGCTCTATAACTCGGGAGCGACGGCGGTGAGCCTGACAGGGATGTACCTGACCGACGATTATGCCCAGCCGACGAAATGGGCGTTCCCGGCCGGGGCGTCGATCGCCCCAGGGCAATTCGTGGTCGTGTGGCTGGACAATGAGCCGGGGGAAAGCACCCCCGCGCAATGGCATGCGAATTTCCGCTTGCCGGCCGGCACGGGGAGCGTGGGATTGGCTGGCCTCCAAAACGGCCAGCCGGTCGTGTTCGACTACATCAGCTACGAAGCGTTGCCGGCGGCGCGCGCCTATGGAGCGTACCCGGATGGGCAGGCGGTTCTCCGCCAGCTTTTCTTCACCGCGACGCCGGGGGCGGCCAATAACGCGTCGCCGGGTCCGGTTTCCGTGTTCATCAACGAATGGATGGCGTCGAACGTCAGCACGATTCCCGATCCGGACGATGGAGATTACGACGATTGGTTCGAACTGTACAACGCCGGTGCCGGCGCCGTGGACTTGAGCGGCTACAGCCTGACCGACGATCTGGAACGCCCGGGGCAATTCGTCATCCCCAACGGGGTGACCATTCCGGCCGGCGGGTATCTGCTCGTCTGGGCCGACAGCGAATCTGCCGACAACGGCGACTTGCACGCCTCGTTCCGTTTGAGCGCGGAGGGCGATACGATCGGACTTTTCGCGCCGAATGGCACGCTGGTCGACAGCGTAACATTCGGAGAACAGGACGGAGATGAAAGCATGGGCCGGGTGCCGAACGGCGGCGCGGAGATCCAGACGCTGGCCGTCCCCACGCCCGGCACCGCCAATGGCGGCACGCCGGCGGCCGGACTGCGTTTCTCGGCGGTGGCGGCGGCGAATGGGACATTGACGATGACGTGGGTCTCGGAAGCCGCCACCAGCTATCGGATCGAATATAAGGCGGAGCTGGCCGATGCGGCATGGACGGCTCTGACGACGGTCAACGCCACCGGCGCGAGTTCGACCGCGACGGACACGATCAACCAGGCCCGCCGGTTCTACCGGATCGTCGAGCTGTGATTTCCGGCGGATGACCCTCTCCTGCTTCGGCGGGGGAGGGCCGCCTGGCCGGCTCGGGACGTCGAATTCAGAATCATTTGCGCTTTTGGCAAGCTTCGCCATTGTGTGCGGGTGAATTTCTTGGAGCAATTAAAGTTCAATGGCGATGGGCTGATTCCCGCCATTATCCAGGAGCAGTCGACCGGCCGGGTGCTGATGATGGCCTGGATGAACCGGGAGGCCGTGCGGCGCACGGTCGAGGAGGGAAAAACGGTCTTTTGGAGCCGCTCGCGCCAGAAATACTGGATCAAAGGAGAAACGAGCGGGAATGTTCAAGCCGTGAAGAACGTGTCGTTCGATTGCGACGGGGACACGGTTTTAATCCAGGTGGAACAGACCGGCGCGGCGTGCCATGAGGGTTACAAGAGCTGCTTCTTCCGCTCCGTCACCGAGGGCGGCTCCGCGACCAGGGTGACCGAACCGCGGCTGGCCGATCCGAACGATTTGTACGGCAAGACATAATGGGCGAAGAATTCGTGCCGTGGGGGAGCGAGGTGTACTGGTGGCTCCTGGCCAGCCTCGTTTTCGGGCGCGGCATCGATTTTCTGAGCACCTGGGTGGCCACGCCGAATCTGTTGCTGGAGGCCAATCCGATCGCGCGCAAACTCGGCTGGCGGGCGGGGCTCGTTCTGAACGCGGTGCTCTGCGTAGCCGTGGCCGCCTGGCCGTTGCCGGCGATCGTCATCGCGACGACGAGCGTGTTGGTCGGAGCGCGGAATCTCCAGTCGGCCTGGCTGATGCGCTCGATGGGTGAATTGGACTATCGCGATTGGATGCGCGCGCGGCTGTTGGAGACCCCGACGGCGCTGTTCTTTTTTTGTCTGGCCGGGCAGGCGATGTTATACGTGGCGGTGGGCGTGGCGCTGCTGGCGTTCAGCCATCGGCATGTCGTGCCGCTCGGCATTGGCGCGGGGCTGATTACCTACGCCACGGCCGTCCTGTTTTACACGACGCTCTCGGTCTGGCGGCTGAAGGTCCGCCCTTGAATATCGATTATGTACTCGCCCGGTTTGGAAGAATTTTTAGAGCTGGCCAGGCAAGGGAACCTGGTGCCGGTGACCCGCAAGCTGCTCGCCGACCAGGAAACTCCCGTTTCGGCGTTTCGCAAGATTCGCGGCCAGGGAGAGGCGTTTCTCTTCGAGTCGGTCGAGGGAGGCGAGCACGTCAGCCGGTACTCCTTTGTCGGATGCAATCCGCGGGCGGTCATCCGGCAGAATGGATCGAGCGTCGAATATTTCGAGAACGGCCGCCGCGTCGAGCAGGTGGAGATCGCCCGCAGCGGAGACGGCCCGCGGGATGGTCTGGCGGTCCTCGAGAAAATTTTGCGGCGATACCAACCGGTGGCGGTGCCCGGTCTGCCGCGTTTCACCGGCGGAGCGGTCGGCTTTATCGGCTACGAGTTCGTGCATGATGTCGAGCCGGTGGTGCCGCGGCCGGTTCACGACGAACTGGGCACGCCGGCCATGTATTTCTTAATCGCCGACGAACTGCTCATCTTCGACCGCGTCAACCAGACCCTCACCATTCTGGTGAACGCCATCATCGAGGCAGGGGTGGCTCCGGCGGAAGCCTACGAGAATGCGGTGGGAGAGATCGAACGGCTCGTCTCGCTCCTCGAACAGCCGGTGAGCCAGATTCCGGCGACGGTGCCTCACGAAGTCCCGGCGGTGCCGTTCGTCTCGAACGTTCCCAAGGAAAAGTTCCTGGCCAACGTCCTGAAAGCGAAGGAGTACATCACCGCCGGAGACATAATCCAGGTGGTCGGGTCCCAGCGGTTTTCGACCGAGGTGAAGGCGTCGGCGCTTGATGTCTACCGCGCGGCGCGTTCGATCAATCCGTCCCCCTACATGTTCCTGCTCGAGCTGGAAGGCTTCTCCCTCGTCGGCGCCTCGCCGGAAATCCATGTTCGGTGCGAGGATCGAAAGGTCGAGATTCGCCCCATCGCGGGCACGCGCGCGCGCGGCAAGACGCCCGAAGAGGATATCGCTCAGCAGGAGGATCTCCTGGCGGATCCGAAGGAGCGGGCTGAACACGTCATGCTGGTCGACCTCGCGCGCAACGATCTTGGCCGGGTCTGCGAATACGGCTCGGTGCAGGTGAAGGACTTGATGATCGTGGAGCGATACAGCCATGTGATGCATATCGTCTCGCAAGTCGAGGGACGCCTCCGGGAAGATCGCACGCCGTACGATCTGATGCGCGCCACCTTCCCCGCCGGAACGCTGAGCGGCGCGCCGAAGATTCGCGCGATGCAGATCATCGCGGAACTGGAGCAAACCAGCCGCGGGCCCTATGGCGGCTGCGTCGGCTACTTCTCCTTCTCCGGCAATCTTGATTGCTGCATCACCATCCGCACGGCCCTGATGAAGGATGGGAAAGCCTACATCCAAGCGGGTGGGGGATGGGTCAACGACTCGGTGCCGGAGGCCGAATTTCAGGAGACCGTTAATAAAGCAAAGGCGATGCTGAAAGCCATCGCCTTGGCGGAAACTTTTCAGCGCGAGTAGTCGCTCGCGCGTTGCATCGGCGGCTGCCGGTCAGAACGGCTTTTCCGGAATGTGCGTCGCAAGACGGAAGCGTTCCAAATCGCGATCACCTGCCTTGGTGGTCTTGTCCCAGCCCTTGAGATTCTTCGGATTGGAGGTCGGCTCGAGGTGGCGCCAATATTCGGTGTGGCCGTCGGCAAACGAAACCTGAAAGCTGTTCCCGTGCCGACTGCCCGGAGTATTTTGCCAGAAGCCGCTGTTCCGCACGTCGGCCCGGACCGCGAAGAATCCGTCATCGATGCTTTCGTTGCCTTCATCCACGAAGACGAACGCCTGCGACGGAGACGGAGAGTTGATGTTCGAAAGCTTGGTAAAATACTTCAGCGTCGGATTGACGAACTGCGCCTCTGGACCGCCGGACATGCGCCCGCTCATCGAGAAATTGCGCACTCGCTTGTAAATGCGACTGGCCTGCTTGAAGCCCGGGTCGTTCGGGCAGCGATAGATATCCACCGTGCCGTTATACTTGAACAGCTTGGCATTCTTGATGTCCGCCTCGTTCGTGACGCCCGGCAGCCCGCCGACATTGCCCGCGATCCACGAATTCAAATTGCCGAGATGGTTCAGCACGAGCCGGTCGTCCTCGTCATGCGCGTACATGATCCAGCACAACTGAAGCTGCTTCAGGTTGTTGGCGCATTTGGTCGCGCCGGCCTTCTGCTTGGCCTTGGCCAGCGCCGGGAGGAGCATGCCGGCGAGGATGGCGATAATCGCGATCACCACCAGCAGTTCGATCAAGGTAAAGCCCCAGCGTCGCAGGCCGGGTTTCGTGGATAAGCGTTCCATCCGCATAAATTTTTGTTTGGTCAGGACGATCTCACCATTTTCGATTCACGATGTAAAGACAAGTGTGCGTCTGGCAGCACAGAAAACTGATGGGCGTCGCCGCTTACCGCGCGGGGATCGCCAAGGTTTGCCCCGTGCGAACCTGTCCCGACCGAATCGATGGGTTGGCGGCGGAGAGGGCCTGCGGCGTCACGTTGTATCGGCGCGCGATCGAGACCAGCGTGTCGCCCGCTTTGACCGTGTAGGAGCCGCGCGCGGCGGACCGGGCTTTCGGGGCGGATTTCGCGGGTGGCGTGGTGAAGGTGGGCACCCAATCGCCGGAATTATTCGACGGAGCCGGATTGGGTTTTGTCCGGGGAGGGCGCTGCGCCTGAGGATTTGCGGGGGGCGGACGACTCTCGGTGGGTCTCTGCGCCACCGTCGGTGCCGGGGCAGGGTCGACCGCCCGCGGAGTGGGGGAGGGGACCGCGGGCGGCACCGGGGCCTGAACCACGGCGGCCCGTTGCGCCAATTCCGATTCCAGTTGCTGAATCCGGGCCTGGAACAATTGGTTGGTGGCGGTCATCCGCTCCAGATCGCGCTGAAAATCTCTCGGCCCCACGACGAACGCGACGCCTTGGGCCAGTTCGCGTTTGCAGGCCATGATCTTCGGGTCGAGCACGTCCGCCATCGGCGAATCCGGGCGCAGCTTCAGGTGCCGCTGGTAATGGTAGATGGCCGTGGCCGGATCGCGTTTCCGTTCGTCGTAGAGCAGGCCGAGTTCCAGATGCGCCGCGGCGTTGCCCGGGTTGGTCTGCAGCGCCTTCTCGAACGACTGAATGGCGCCATCATAATCGAGGCTGGCGGCACGGCGCTGGCCATCCAGATAATGCGGATCTTTCTCGCCTTCCAGACTGCCGCGATCCAGCGGAATACATCCCGCCAGCGCGAGGCCGAACAGCGCGAAAAACACCGGGCGCCAGCGCGCCGCCAGTTGCATCATGCGGCGAAACTAAACGAACCGATTTTCCGGCGCAACGCTCTTGCGGGAAGAACTCCTGATCAGCCCATCCACCACCAGCAAGGTCGCTCGCTCGACCGCTTCACCCAAAGTGATTCACACACTCCCAGACTCGTAAGCCGCCCGCTCCACATCATCGTTGCCAATGAGTTTTTCCAACAGGCGGGCCAACAGAGGCTGGCGTTCGGTATCTAGTGCGTTTAGAGCGGAGGGTTATCACCGTTGGGCGGGGTTTCGGTTGGTTTCTTGGCCCGTTGTTCAGCGAAGAAAGTGCGAAGCAGGTTGCGGCATTCGTCCAGGCGGACGCCGGAGGTGATTTCGGCGCGATGGTTCAGCGTGGGAAATTGGAGGAGGTTCATGACGCCGCCGGCCGCTCCGGCCTTGGCGTCGCCGGCACCGAATACCACGCGCGCCAGCCGCACATGGACGATCGCTCCGGCGCACATGGGGCAGGGCTCTTTGGTGACGTAGAGGGTGGCGTCGGTCAGGCGCCAATCGCCGATGCTTTCCTCGGCCTGGGTGATGGCGAGCATCTCCGCATGGGCGGTGGCGTCGCGGAGGGTTTCGACCTGGTTAAAGGCGCGGGCGATGATGCGGCCCTGCCGCACGATGACCGCGCCGATGGGGACTTCCTCGGCTTCATAGGCGCGCAGGGCTTGCCGGAGGGCCTCGCCCATGAAGTAGTGGTCGCTCTGGAGGTCGATCAATGGCTCGTCAGGCATGGCGGGCCTCCTCGATCGTCCATTCGTCCTGGCCCTGGGGTTGGCTGCGGCAATGCGCCGCAAAAAAACCGCCGCGATATTTCCAGAAGAGCGGCCAGAGCTGCTCCCGATCCGTCCGCGGGAGCGGCAGCGCGGCGAGTTCATCGCGCGCGACAAAGGCGAAAGTGCCTTCCTCGTGCGGCGGCGGCAGCGTGGTCAGGCGATGCCGGACTTCGAAGAGGAACATGAGCCAGTGCGGCTGGCCGGCGTCTCCCGTTTCGGTGACGAGGCCGCACAGATGAAGATCTGAAGGTTGCAGGCTCAAGCCAGCTTCCTCATGAGCTTCCCGGGCCGCGGCGGCGTGCGGAGATTCGCCGATCTCGGTCATCACCTTGCCGCCGCAGGGGCTCCAGAGGCCGCGGTTGGGCTCGCGCGTGCGCTGGAGCAGCAGCGTTTCGTCCTGCCGGTTAAAGCAGTAGAGCAAGGTGGTAACGGTGAGATTGGACAGGCGCGGCATCGGCGCGGCAAGGCAAGCATGGAAATAAAACCGGCGCAAGCATCGGGCGTTCGGCACGAGTTATGCGGCAAAACAAGCGTGATGGGATCGATGTTGATCGAAACCGCGACAGATTCGCGCGCCGAAACGGGGCCGTGCTTGTCCGAACGAGGCGAGGTGTTATGATGGCGGCGCCAATGTCGGCCAATGTCGATACTCGAAAGCCCCTGCGCATGGTGACCTGCCGGGGATGCGGAGCGCGGATTTTCATTCCGGGCGATCTCGCGCCGCTGGAGTCCACGCCGTGCGGCAAATGCGGCTTCAAGCTGATGATGCCGATGCAGTTGCGGCAGTTCGAACTGCGGGCCAAGATCGCCTCGGGCGGCATGGGCACGGTCTACCGCTCGTTCGATGTGAATCTCGAGCGCGAGGTGGCCGTGAAGTTGATGAAACGCGAGCTGGCCGACGACAAGCAGGCGCTTGAGAGTTTCTACCGCGAAGCCCGCGCCGCCGCCGCGCTGAACCACTCGAACATCATCCATATCTATACCTTCGACGAGTTCGAGGGGCAGCTCTACCTCGTGATGGAGCTGGCCGATGCCGGCAGCCTGGACAGCCGGATCGAGCGGGAGCAGCGCGTTCCGGAACTGGATGTGCTCGATGCCGGGGTGAAGGTGGCGGCCGCGCTCAATTCGGCGCTGAAGAAGAATTTACTGCATCGCGACATCAAGCCGGGGAACATCCTGTATAACGACGAAAACGAGCCCAAGCTGATCGACTTCGGACTGGCGCGCAAAGCCGAGGGGAGCAACGACGACGATACGACCGTCTGGGGCACGCCCTATTACATCGCGCCGGAAAAGATCAAACGCGAACGGGAGGACTTTCTTTCCGATATGTACAGCCTGGCCGGCACGTTGTATCACGCGATCACCGGCCATGTGCCGTTCGAAGCGCCCACGGTGGAGGCCGTCGTCTCGGCTCACATCCATACGCCGCTGACTTCGCCGAACGAAGTGGTGCCCGAGATTTCGCAGCCGACGAGCGACGTCCTGACGCGCGCGATGGCGAAAAATCCGGCGGAGCGCTTCCAGAGCTACGACGAAATCATCATGGCGCTGGAGGCCGCGCGCAGCCAGTTGCTGGTCAGCCAATTGCGGAGCCAGCAAACGGCCGAACCGGCCGTGCGCTCGGGGCGCTGGTGGAAGCGTTAGCGTATTTCTTGAACCGCTCTGGCCGGGAGAGCCGATGAAAACCGGATCTACTGCACCGTCAGTTCGACGGCGGTGCGGCGGGCCGGGTTGGGCACGATCAGGGAGATGCGGACGGTTTCGCCCCGCCGTTTGCGGTGAAGGAGCCGGGCGGCTCCGGCGACGGTGTTGACCGCCTGATTGTCGAACCCTTCCATGATCAACCCTTGCTGAAAGCCGGCGTGGTCGGCCGGGCTGTCCCGCACGATCCCGGTCACGACCAGCCCGCCCCTCAGCCCGAGAGACGCGGCCGCCCGGGGCGCGACCGGCTGCACCGTTGCGCCGATCTTTCGTTCGATCAGGTCCGCATTGAAGAAGGACTCTTCGGGCACCAGGCGAACCGACGCCGAGCGGTTTTCCCGGCCGCGCCGGATGCCGAAGACCAGGTCGTCATCGCTGTGGGCGAGGATTTCCCGGAGCAGGGCAAAGGCACTTTTCGGGACCTCTTTGTTCAGGCGCAGGATCAGATCGCCTTTACGCAGGTCTCCCTTATCCGCCGGGCTGTCCGGTTCGACCGTCAGCACGCTGATTCCGTTCGTGCCGGACTTGAATTGCGCGCCGAACCAGAGCGACTTGAGCGTTTCCGGCGTGAAGATCTCCCCCAGCGATTCCGAGAGCCGTTTGACCGGGATGGCAAAGCCGATCCCCTGGCCATCCTTGAACATCGCCACGTTGAGCCCGATCAACTCGCCTTCCAGATTCACCAGCGGGCCGCCGCTGTTGCCGGGATTGATAGCCGCATCGGTCTGGATCCAATCCTCAATGTCCAAGGTGGCGTCGTTCGGGCTCGAACGCCTGGTCTTCGAACTTAGAATCCCCTTGCTGACCGAACCGCCCAGGCCGAACGGATTCCCGAGCGCCAAGACGGTCTCGCCCAGCAGGAGGTCATCATCGCCGGCGAACCGGATCGGCACGAATCGTTCGCCCGGCTGGGCTCGCAACTTCAGCAGGGCCACGTCGCTCTTGCGCGTGCCGATGACCAGGTCCGCCGGGAAGGTGCGTTTGTCCGCCAGGGTCACGACGATTTCGTCCGCGCCTTCGACGACGTGGACATTGGTGAGCACGTAGCCTTCTTCATCAATGATCACGCCCGATCCGGCGCTGTACTGCGGGGGCAGGGCCTGGTAAAACGGTGACCAATTCTCCCGCCACCAATCGAAAAAGTAACCTTGCCGGCGCACGACCGTTTTCGAACTGATGTTCACCACGCTGGGCATGACCTGCTCGATCGCGCGCACGGTCTGGTCTCGGCGCACTTCGGCGGCCGGGAAGGAAGTCGCCCCGAGCAACCACGCCGCCAAAGCCGCGAGGCGGAGAAGGTTCAGGAACCGCGGGACACGATGAGAGGCGGGAAGGACTGGCATACCGAAAACCTGAGTTCAGCACGGCATCGGGTTTACGGCGCGGCCGGCGGCGGAGTCTCCGCGGGGTACGGGCTAAAAACGCCTTCGAGTTCCAGTCTCCCCACTTGCGGGCCAAAATCCTCGACCTGGCCGTCGCTAAACAGCACCACGTAGTACTGAAGGTTGCGTCCCGCTCCGGCGGCGTAGCGCAGCACTTCGCGCTTCCGCATGTCGCCGGCGCTATTGATGGCTATTTCCGACACGCCCGCTTCCCGGGGCGGCCCGAGCAGAGCCAGGGCCTCCGGCTTGGACATCCCCAGCCGCACAAAGCCGAACTTGGATGGCTGGAATCCCGTCCGGGTGGCGCAGCCCGCCTGAAAGAGCAGGAAGCTGAGAGCCAACGCTGCAATCCGGTATTTCACGCCGATACCTTACAAGAAGCGGCGTTTTGGGCAATAGTCAGGCGGGTGCGGAACCTGCTGTGTTTTTGGATTAGCATCCGGGTTCGGCCGGAGAGTGTGCGACATGATGAAACGATCGATTTTGGGAATGGTGGCGCTTATCGCCTGGGTGGCGGCTGGGTGGCGTGCGGAAGCGCAGGGCAATCTGGCGCTCAACGCGCCGGTCGAAGTTTCGGGGGCGACCTGGAATGGTTTGCAGCCGGAAGGGGTGACGGATGGCGATCCTTCGACCTTCTCGCACCCGCTCGCCGGGTCGGACACGCTGGGTTACTACTTCGAGGTCGATCTCGGGAGCACCTACGAATTGGATCGCATCGTTTTGCGAAATCGCGCCGATGGCTGCTGCCCGGAGCGTTTGAGCAACTTCGCGGTCGAACTGTACGCCGATGCCGGAGGCGAGTCCGGCGCGCGGAACTGGCGGGCCGCGGTGCGCACGGATGGGAGCCACTCGGGAGTCTCGGGCGTCGATATCGTGCGGGGCAATGCCGATCCAGCCGGTTCCTTCGCCGGGCGATTCATTCGAATCGTTAACTTAAGCGACGCGGCCTACAATCCGCAGATCGCGGAGCTGGAGGCCTATGGCATCCCGCCGCCCCAGATTCGCGTGTTCCAGGCCGAGCCGGACGCGATCGTCGCCGGGGAACCGAGCGTGTTGCGCTGGGAGATTCTGGGGGCGACTTCGGCGACCATTTCGCCTTTCCCCGGAGCGGTGGAGGCCACGCAGGGGCAGATCGAAGTCCGTCCGGATCGCTCCACCACCTACACCCTGACCGCCTCGAACGGGGGAGCCAGCGCGTCTGCGTTTGCGCAGGTCTCGGTCAACGCGACGGCGCTGCCTCCCGAGATCAACGAATTCATCGCCGACAACCAGGGCGGCCTCAAGGACGCCGATGGCGACACCCCGGACTGGATCGAGATCCGCAATCCGAATCCATTCGCGATTCAGCTCGAAGGGTTCGCGCTCACCGACGATCCGCGCCGTCCGGCCCTGTGGCCGTTTCCCCAGCGGCGGCTGGCGGCGCATGGGTTCCTCATCGTCTTCGCCTCGGGCAAGGATCGCCGGGACACGGAATGGCACACCAATTTCCGCCTCGATCTCGATGGCGAATATCTGGCCCTCACCGATGGCGCGAAGGTCGTCCAGCAGTTCCCGGCGGATTATCCGGAAACGCCGATCTTTCCGAAACTCCCGAAGAACATCGGTTACGGTTTGGGCAGCGGCGGCACGCTTGGCTTTTTGCGTCCGCCGACGCCGGGCGCGACCAACGGGCCGGTCTTTCCGGGAGTGGTGGCCGATACCAAGTTCAGCCACGACCGGGGTTTTTATGACACGAACTTCCATGTGACTATCACCACCGAGACGGCAGACGCGGTGATCCGGTACACCACCAATCGCACCCGGCCTACCGCCACAACCGGCCTTCTGTACACTGGGCCGATCGCCATCACGAATACCACTGTGCTGCGGGCTGCAGCGTTCAAGGCGGATTGGGCACCGACCGATGTCGATACGCACACTTACCTGTTCCTGAGTAATGTCATCGCCTCTTCCGTCATGCGAACGACCGTGACGCGCCACGCCACCTACGGGCCGCAGGTTCGCTCCGGGTTGCTGGATGTTCCAACCGTTTCGATCGTTACCACTACGGGGGTGACCGGCACGAGCGAGGCCAAAGCCTCGTTCGAGTGGCTGCGTACGGATGGCACGGCCAATACGCAGGAGGACTGCGGCGTGCGCAATTTCGGCGGCGCATTCACGGACTTCGCGAAGAAGAATTTCCGGCTCTACTTTCGCGCGGAACATGGGGCCGAGAAACTGCGCTGGCCCCTCTTCGACGATTATCCCCAAGACCTCGCGCCGGCGCAGGAATTCGACCAGCTCGAATTGCGCTCGGGCTCGCACGACATGGAAATGCGCGGGTTTTATCTCTCGAACATCTTCGTGGACGACACGATGCTCGAGATGGGCCAGCTCAATCCTCACGGACGTTTCGTGCACATGTATCTCAACGGCACGTACTGGGGCCTTTATCATCTGCGGGAACGCTGGGGCGCCGCCATGCACGAGAGTTATCTCGGTGGCTCGAAGGACGACTACGAATCGATTAACGGCAATTGGAACGTCGGCGGCTGGGCCGAGCCCGGGACGGCTTACGATGGAGATGGAAGCGTGTGGGCGCAGATCAAGCGGGATCGCGGCAACTACGCCAAGGTCAAGGACCTGCTCGATGTGCCGCAGTATGTCGACTTCATGCTCATGTGGATGTTCGGCGGCGCGGAGGACGAGTACCGCTGCGTCGGCCCGAACGTTCCAGGCAGCGGCTTCAAGTTCTATCTCAACGATGCGGACGGCTGGTTCTGCGGGCCGTACTATTGTGCCGCCGGCAATCGCACGGGGCGCGGCGCGCCCGGCCGGTCCGGCGGCGATGGTCCCGGCAGCATCTTTTCCATGCTCTTTCGAGAGGGACATCCGGACTATCGCGTGCTGCTGGCCGACCGGATCGGCCGGGCGCTGGTCGGGGATGGCGCGCTCACTTCCAGCCGGAATATCGCCCGGCTTCGGGCCCGCACCGATCAAATCCAGCGGGCCTTCCTGGCCGAGTCCGCCCGCTGGAATTATCTGACGCCGGCGGAATGGGCCAGCCGCCGCGACAACGCGCTCAACTCCTGGCTGCCGGGCCGCACCACGCAGGTGCTCGCCGATTACCGTTCGGCGGGCTTTTACCCCGCGTTGGATCGTCCGGTTCTGAACCGCCAGGGCGGCGTGGTGGAGGAAGGCTTCCAGATCGTCTTCACGCCGCCCCGCCGCGGCTCTCTTTATTACACATTGGATGGGAGCGATCCGCGATTGCCCGGTGGCGCCGCCTCGCCGCGCGCCGCGGTCATCTCCTCCGGCCAGGCGGGCGAGACGATTATTCCCGCCGGCGCCCGCTGGCGGTGGTTTACGGATGCCGCCGGGCTGGGCAGCAGCGCTGTCGTGAATGGGGCCGCCGGGTGGACCGCCTCCAATTGGAAGCACCCCGATTTCAACGATGCAGCCTGGCGCGAAGGCGCGGCTCAGTTTGGTTATGGGGAAGGGGACGAGGCAACGGTCATTCCATTTGGGCCAGACGCCAATGCGAAGTGGATTTCGTCCTATTACCGGCATCGATTCGATCTGGCGAATCTCCAGAACATTGCGTCGGTCGAGCTTCGCTTGAAGCGCGACGATGGCGCGATTGTCTACATCAATGGCCGGGAAGCTGTTCGGTCCGCGCTGCCTGCGGGCGTGGTCACCGGATCGACATTGGCCGAATCGATCTCCGATGATGGTCAGGGTTTCAGTGCGTTCACCATCCCTGCTTCGCTCCTCGTGGCGGGACGAAATGTCGTCGCCGTGGAACTGCATCAAGCCGGCGCGACCAGCTCGGATACCAGCTTCGATCTGGATTTGCAGGTGTTTCGCTCCAACGCTCCGCAAACCTCGAATGCGCCGCCGCCTCTGGCGCGGAACACCATCGTCAAGGCCCGGACGAAGGACGGCAACGAGTGGTCGGCTCTGAACGAAGCCTTCTTCCAGGTGGGCTCCGAAGCGATCGCTCCGGGCGAGCTGGTCATCTCGGAATTGAATTACGACCTGGAGCGCGGCGGAGGCGAGTTCGTCGAAATCGCGAATCGGTCCCCGCGCGCCCTGAACTTGCGCGGCGTTCGTTTCACGGAAGGAATCCGGTTTGCGTTCCCGGAGCGGCGCGACACGCTGGTGGCTCCCGGCGAACGCCTGGTGCTGGTCGAAGATCTCTTCCGCTTCCAACGGCGCTACGGACTCGAGGTGCCGGTCGCGGGCGTTTACGCGGGCGCGCTATCGCGCACGGGCGAGCAATTGACGTGGATGGCCGGCACGAATCTGATCGCATCTTTCGCCTACAGCTTCGGCGGCTCCTGGCCGTTGGCGTCCACCAATCAAACGCTCGTCTTCGCTCGGCCCGAATTGGGTCAGGAAAACCCTTTGGCCTGGCGGGCCAGCGGCATCTCCGGCGGAGCCCCGGGTGCGCCCGATAGCACCCATTTTGCCGGAGACCCAGCCGAAGATCGCGACGCCGATGGTTTCCCCGCCATCGTCGAGTACGCGTTGGGCACCAGCGATACGGACCCCGCGGCTGGGCTCGGAGCCGTTGAAGCAAGTGTGCTTCTGGATGGAACGCTGACCTTGTCGTTCCCCCGGAACGTCCTGGCCGACGATGCGCCACTGACCTGCGAAGCCTCCATGGACCTCTCCACTTGGTTCCCGGCGGGATTCCTCCGCAGCGAACCGATCGATTCGAGCCGTTCGCGCGAGACGTGGGGCATCCGCATTCCCGGCCAGCCGGCTCTCTTCCTGCGCTTGAATGTCCGGCCCTGAGCCGGTCGCGCCGTGGCGGAATCGGCGGTGGAGTTCGTCTTTCGGTCGATCCATCCTGGTGCGAAGGTCTGGATTCGACAAATCGCTGCTGGCCGATGAACATTGCTTCCCGTGAACGTTGCTTTGCGGTAATCCGCTCCGCGCCATGCTGTCCTTTATCGACCAACCGATCACCGAAATGGCCTGCGTCCAGGCGCGCCGAACCGCGAAGATCGTATGAACTGGCGTGTCACCGGCGTTTCCGTCCAGGGCGTCAGTCACGCCCGCGCCAATCTCCCTTGCCAGGACGCGCTGGCCTGGAGTTCTGCGAACGGGCCGATGCTGCTGGCCGCGGTGGCGGATGGCGCGGGTTCGGCCCGCCTCGCCGAAGTCGGCGCGGGCTTGGCGGTGCGAACCGGCTTGAAGCACCTCGAAGCCGCCGCCGCCGGGTCGCTTGCGCCGAGCCGCCTGGAAAGCCTCCTGCGAAGCGCGTTCCAGCAAGCGCGCGATGCGCTTGCCGCCGAATCGATCCGTTCGAAGTGCGAGCTCCGGGATCTGGCCTGCACGCTCATGCTCCTTGCCGCCACCCCGGATCATGCGGCTGCCCTCCAGATCGGCGATGGAGCCGCCCTCGTCTCCGGGTCGAATGGGCTTCGTTCGCTGACCCGGCCTCCGGCTGCCGAGTACCTGAACGAGACGCTGTTTCTCACCATTGAGAGCGCGCTCGATCACGCGCAATTCGCCAGCGTCTCCGGTCCCATCTCACGAGCGGCCATGTTTACCGATGGCCTTCAGATGTTGGCGCTCAAAATGCCCGAGGCCACGCCCCACGAGCGATTCTTCGACCCCCTCTTCCATTTCGTGGCGGGTGAACCGAACGACGACGAGCGCCGCCACCAGTTCGAGAAGTTTCTGACCTCCCCACGCATCGCCCAGCGCGCGGATGACGACCTCACCCTCCTGCTCGCCACCCTCGCGAAACCCTGACCCCGCCCATGCGTGTGCGACGCACAGTCACCGGCGAGATTCTGACGCTGGATAACTCCGCCCTTCTCGGCAAGGGGGGCGAGGCGCTGGTCTATCGGGTGCCCACCGATCCCACCCTAGTCGCCAAGGTCTGGCACAAGCCCACCCCCGAGCGCGCCGCCAAAGTGGAGGCTATGGTGCGCAACCCGCCCCTCGATCCCACCGCCGCCCAGCACCACACCTCGATCGCCTGGCCATCCGAAACCGTGGCCGACGCCCGCGGGACGGTCGTCGGATTCCTCATGCCCTTCGTCGGCGGCATGCGCCCGATCATCGACTTTTTCAATCCCAAGACGCGCCGCCAGACCTGTCCGCTCTTCAATCATTTCTATCTTCACCGCACCGCCCGGAATCTGGTCATCGCGCTCCGCGCCTTGCACGAGCGCGGCTATGTGGTCGGCGATCTGAATGAGTCGAATATTCTCGTCGCGGAAACCGCGCTCGTCACGGTCGTCGATACGGATTCGTTCCAGGTCTGGGATGCTGAGAAGGGCCGGGTCTACCGATGTCGCGTCGGCAAGCCCGACTTCACGCCGCCCGAGCTGCAAGGCAAGACCTTCGGCCAGTTCGACCGCAATGTGCAGCACGATCTGTTCGGCCTCAGCACCTTGCTCTTCCAGTTGCTCATGGAAGGCACCCATCCTTTCTCCGGCAACTTCACCGGTCACGGCGAATCCCCGCCGCTGGAAGCCCGGATCGCCGCCGGCCACTTTCCCTACGCCGCCGGAGCCGGCGTCCCCTACACCGCCAAACCGACCGCGCCTCCGCTCGAAATGCTCTATCCGGCGTTGCAACATCTATTCGTCCGATGCTTTCAAGACGGGCATTCCCACCCGTCGGCCCGGCCCGACACCTCCGCCTGGCAATGGGGACTCGAGGAAGCCGAGACAGCGCTCGTCAGTTGTTGGGCGAACGACCAGCACATCTACAGCGGCCACCTGACCGAATGCCCCTGGTGTCGGCGCACCAAGCTCCTCGGCGGTCGCGATCCGTTTCCCTCCGCCTCGTCGGTCACCGCCGGAACGCATATCGGTCCGGCCGTGGCTCCGCCACGCACCAGCGGCCAGGCGAGGCCCATCCCACTCCCACCCAATACGCGGCCGAATCTCCCCGCGCCGCCTGTCCCGTTGCAGCGGATGCCCTCCTCCACCGGGCGCACCCGCCCGAAACCGCGGGGCTTTGCCGGATTCCCGGCCCGGGAAAACTATTCGGCGTGGCTCAGCATCGGGTGCGGGGTCGCCGGCTGGCTCGCGTGGTTCGCCTTTAGCCCGCTGCCCTTCGCGGGCATCATTTGGTTCATCGGCTTGATCTGCGGTGCTCTTGCTCTGCAGGACGCGTTCGGCTTCCACCTCGCCGGTCGCGGCTGGCGCGCCGCCGTCGTCGGCCTCGCCCTGAACGGCCTCGGATTCCTCGTGACCGCCGTCCCGTCCTTCCTCAGAGCCGTCAAGATTCTGCTCTCTTGATTGGGCTCAACGGTGCGTCCGTGGCTCAAGGGCGCTGGTGGTTTGGCTTGTGCGGCAAATGGGGCGGGGGATAGGCTGCCCGCAAGAGTTGGAGGTTCGGGAGGTTGACCATGAATGCATCTGAAGAACCGGGTTCGAGCGGGCCGCCGGCGTCGAAGGGCGAGGTGACGGAGGTGTTGGGGACGTTGCTGCTGGTGACCGTTTTGCTGGGGATCGCCATGATCGTCGGGGCGGTGTGGCAAGGGGAGCTATCGTGGCTGAAGGGGGCGGTGGGGGTGCTGGGAATCGCGGGCGTGGTGGCCGCGTTAATGGCCGTGGTCTCGCTGGGACGCAAACTGGGGACGAAGCTGGAGGAGGCGGTGCGGACGGAAGGAGCGCCGCAGTTCGAGGTGCATTGGGGCGGCTTGGGTGGCGGGGTGAGCGGGTGGTCGATCTCGCGCTCGATGGTGCTCCTCGTGGCCATGGTTTTGCTGGGCGTCATCTTGCTGGCGGCGGTGTCGCAGCTCGGCACGCTGGGCGCGGCATTCTTGAATGAAGGCAACGCAGCGGAGAAACCAGCGAAGCCGGCGACCGTGGTTTCGAACGTGCCGCCGAAAGCGAAGGAAGAGCCGCAGGGGACCAAATGATTTCGCTAAAGGAGACGCCGGAGCCGCTGAGCGAAGCGAGCTGGAAACAGCAGCCGACACTGGCGAAGTCCGACGCCTACGAAACGTTGCTGCGGGAGATCGAGCGGTACGCCAACAAGGAGACCAACGGGCGATCGTTCCTGATCGCGGGGCATCGCGGATCGGGCAAGACCACGATGGTGCGCTGGGCGGTGCATGAGAGCCAGCGGCGGGCGATGGAGGCGACTTCGGGTGAGAAGTGGAAGCTGTGGCCAATGTTCATTCCGCTGCATGGGCCTGATCTTTTTAACGCGGTGGAGACGGACGAGCGTCGGCAAGCGGCGGCGGCCAAAGGGGAGACAACAAGCGAAACGCCAACGGACGGGGACGGGGCAGATCAGGCGGGGTCTGACGGAAAATCGGTGGAAGCGAAAAATAGCCCGGTCGCGGCGGTGCTGAAGGTGCTGGCCAAGAGTTTGCACCGGGCGCTGATGGATGAGATGGGGCGGCAGTTTCGGCGGCATGTGGAAGCGCAGGCTCCGGCGGACGGAAACCGCAAGGAGGATTGGCTGGAGCTGGCGGCGCACCTGGAGCAGGAGCTCGATCATGCGCCGGAGCTGGCGACGCTGCGCAACCATTGGCGGCTGGTGGGAGCGCTCGATTCGGGGGTGCTGAGGGCCGGGCGCGGCGAATGGACCAAAAAGTTGCCGAAGGGCCAGGGCACGCGGGAGCTGGTGGCGATGGCCAGCGCGATCGAGGCGTTCCAATTGGTGGCGGGGAAGCTGACGGGCGTCGACACGCAAACGCGAAATTCGGTGCTCGAACAAGTCTCGGACTTTGGCCTGCGGCCGGTAATCAAGGATCTGCTCAACCCGTTGTTGACCGTGCTGGCGGGCGGATTGCTGGGAATGGGCGCGCTGGTGCAGGGGAAGGATCCGTTGGTGGCCGCCCTGTTGGGGCTGGGGACGGCGTTGGGGACGGCGTTGACCTTGAGCATAACCAGCAAGAATACGCGCAAGACGACGCGGGATAGCAATCGGGTGTTCACATGGGATACCTCGGTCGAGTCGCTGGATCGGATGTTGCCGGTGCTGGTGGAGCGGATGGTGCAAGCGGGGCTGGCGCCGATCTTTGTGATCGATGAGCTGGACAAGGTGGACAAGCTCGAAAAAGAAATGGAAGTGCTCATCGCGCATCTGAAGCACTTCGTGACGGAGCGGGCATTCTTCTGCTTTTTGTGCGACCGGGCGTATTTCGAGACGATTACCGCGCAAGGGCGCCACGGGCAGTACAGCAGAGACTTCACGTTTTTCAGTGACCGACTTTTCATCCATTACCTTCCAGGTCAACTGCGGGCGCACGTCCAGCGGATTCTCCAGATAGAAAAGGCGGCTGGCGCTGAGCTTCCTGCTACGCCAGTGCCCGAGCCAACCACTCCGTCTGAAATAGTGCGGACAATCGAGGATCGCGACTACGACTTTCTCTGCACGGTGCTGCTGCAAGGGGCGTACAGCAGCCCGATTGCACTGCGCCGTCGATTCCTCGCTTTCACTAACGGCGATGGGCAATGCGTCCTGGAGCCAGGCGAGATTCGAAACCTACGCGGGTTTCAACGGCGAGCCTTCATGCAATTCGCCGTGGAGGAAGTGTTGAAGAAGAGCGAGCTGCGCGAGCGGTTGCGACAAGACCCCCAATTCGGCCGATTCCTCCTAGATACTTTGTACTACCCGGCGCGACGCTGGAACGAAGCCAGCGAGCAACTCGACATCAGCCGGAATGCCCTTCAGCTACACTTGGAGGGACGGCTGGATTCGGGGGAAGGAGTGGATAGAACCGATAAGCGGCGAGAAAAAATCATTGGCAAATTGATCTCCGGCCCGAGTTGGAACCTACTCGAGAACGCTTTGGGCGATCTAATTAAAATACTGAATAATCCCAACGCCTTTATTCTGAGCTTCCCGCGGGCTCAGGTGGAAGACTTCAATCTCGACATATTGGAGCCGTACCTCATTTCGGCAGGCGAGCCTCATAAAAAATGGCGGTGGGAAGTTGATCCTTTCGGCGATCGCGTGCCGGTGCCACCGGAACCAGCGCCACCAGCCGCGACGGAACCGGGGATATCGGTTCCCATGGACGCCGGTGAAGCGGCGGTCCCTCCGGCAATCGGAATTCTGGTGCCGGATGCTCCGTTGTCTGTCCTGACTCTGAAGATCCCGCAGGTGAAAGCCGGTCTGGGCTTGGGCGAAGAGAAGCCATTGTTCGAACATTTTGCCAACATTGCGCCTGTGCCGGAGCCGAGAACACTTGGAAGTGCTGTCTCGCCGAGCACCCCTCCCACGCTGCCTGCGAGCGCGCCGGTGGCGGCGCAAGGGCCGGATGAGGAGGCTCGTTTTCAGGACGCAAAGCGCGCCGCGAATTGGATCGAGGAAGTTTGCGCCGAGCTGGAAGGGTTCGGGTCGGACATCGACCCCGGCACGCTGGCGGAGCGGTACCGGATTCTCGATCTTTCGCCGCCGTGGTCGAGCGTGATTCCAGCCATCGGGCGCGTGGCAGCGCCAGGGGCGCGGCGGGATCAGTTGAAGGACGAAATCGCGACGGTGCTCTTTTACGAAAGCATGTTGCGGCGGCGGGGGCAGCCCTTGCGGCGCGCTCTGCTGCTGGCCATTGGGATTTCCCGCCACCAGCTTTATGGTTCGCCGGGCCGGGGCATGGGGGCGGGTCTGGCGGCGGTTTCTCGAATTCTCTCCCTCGGTAAGCTCTCTCTCGAGACGGGCGACAAGTTCCTCGAGAAAGTTGTCGATGAACTGTGGAAGGAACTTTCGGCGGAGACACGACAGATTTTCGAACCGGCGCTACGTGTCGCACTGGAGGATCTGCCCAAGTGGCTTAAACCACTCGCCGAGGTGATCGAGCGGGGCGGCGACCTACTCTGGAAGCACGCTTTCGGAGGAAGATCGATTTACACGACGGAGGCGTACCTACGCTGGACCGAGGCCTTCAAGGGCACGTCATTCGGTTACCAATCCGTATTCGAGCCGAAGCTGGATGACTTCCGTCTGGCGTTGATGGGCCCGGCTCCCGTGGCGTTCCTGGACGATCTGACGCTCGATGAGCTGTGGCGGCTGGCCGACACGGAGGCGCAGGAGTTGAAGTCGGCTATCTACGCTTTTCTGGGCGTGGGAGGAAAACTTCGGCCACGGCAGAAACGGGAGGGAGAGCAGGTATTGTTTTTAGCCCCGCATGGCGGAGATTTTTTTGGCTGGCAGCCCAGCGCCAAACACGCGATTTGTCCCATCGCGGGAGATACAGGAACCATCGACCGACTCGTGTATGATATGCAAAGCTATTTTCGGCCTACGATCGTGTTGGTTCACACGGCATTGCCCTCCGGGATAGACGCAGTCATGTTCGGCGGTACTCCTTGGAAGCTACTTGATGATTATCGGAGGAGTCGGATACCGGTCTTTCGTGTCACCAATTCGAATGTCCTGGAAATAACAAAAGGGGCAATTCCGCCAGCTCTTACGGCACCGTCCTTGGACCAAGCCATCGAACTCGCCCGCAGCGTGCGCGACGCCGCGAAGGAACCTCCGCCAGTGCCATGAAGGGTGGGCGCGGCGCGGCCGCTTGGGCCCGAATGCGCTTTGAGACTGGGAGAGGTCCCGGCTAAATTCCGGCAATGACGCGCGCCGCAAAACCTGGTGAAAAACCGGTTCGGATCGAACTCTGCCGACACATTGTTGCCGATCCGGAGATTTGTCATGGCCGGGTCACGTTCAAAGGCACGCGGGTATTCGTCGCGGATGTGTTGGAGGAGATCGAGGCAGGGCATCCCTGGGAAGTGATACTGGCGCGCTGGGGTGGGGGCAGGATTTCCAAAGACGCGCTGGCCGAGGCCGTCCACCTCGCTCGTTCGGCGTGGTTGAGAACTGATGGACGGCCGGTTTCGCGAGGCGGCAAAAGCCGCTTGCAGCGGGCTTGATTGATTTTGCCGGACGATAATATCCCTTCGAGTCAGCGTGGCAACTTGCGTGCCCGGTGGCTTCGTTGCTTTGCGAGTGGTTTTCCGGTATTGCCTTCCTTGTACTTTTCCGCACCGTAGCGCAAATGCGGATTTGCTGTGGCCTTGCGTAACACGGTTGCGGCACTGAGCGCATGCATTCATGAATCAATTGCCGAATCAGATCGCGGTGGTGACCGGGGCGGGGCGGGGGATCGGGCGGGCCATCGCGTTGAAGTTTGCCGCCGAGGGGGCGGACGTCGTGTGCGTGTCGCGGACGGCCGAGAATTCCGAGAAGGTCGCCGGAGAGGTGCGGCAGCTTGGGCGGAAGGCTTGGGCCTTTTCGGTGGACGTCGCGGATGCGAAAGCAGTGGCGGAGACCGCGGAGAAGATTCTGGCCGAGACGGGCAAGGTGGACATTCTGGTGAACAATGCCGGGGTCACGCGCGACGGGTTGCTCATGCGGATGAGCGAGGAGGATTGGGACACGGTGGTGAATACGAATCTGCGCGGGGCGTTCGCGTTCACGAAGGCATTCTATCGCGCGTTTGCCAAGCAACGGGCCGGGCGGATCATCAACGTCGCCTCGGTGATCGGATTGATGGGGAACGCGGGCCAGGCGAACTACGCGGCGAGCAAGGCGGGTTTGATCGGTTTCACGAAATCGGTGGCGCGGGAGCTGGCCTCGCGCGGCGTGACGGCCAACGCGATCGCGCCCGGCTTTATCGAAACGGACATGACGGCGGTGCTGAACGAAGAGACCAAGAAAGCGGTGCTGGGAAAAATTCCCCTGAACTGTTTCGGGCAGGCCGAGGACATCGCGAATGCCGCGTTGTTCCTGGCCGGATCGAGCGGCCGCTATGTGACGGGACAGGTCTTGACGGTCGACGGGGGCATGGTGATGTAGGGATTTGGCGGGGAAAAAATCGCCAAAAAAAAGGTTCAGATTCGAGACTTGACGCCTTGAGGGGTGTCGCTTAGACACACAACGCAACGAACAACGGAGAACAAATGGCCGCAGAAAAATCCATTGAGCAGAAGGTCAAAGACATCATTGTCGAGCAGCTCGGCGTGAATGCGGACCAGGTGACGCCCGACGCGAAATTCATCGAGGACCTCGGCGCCGATTCGCTCGACACGGTCGAGCTGGTCATGGCGCTCGAAGAAGAGTTCGGGCAGGAGATTCCCGACGAGGAAGCCGAAAAGCTGCAGAGCGTGGGAGATGTGATCAAGTATATCGAGGAAAGCCAGCGCCAATAGTTCGAGGACTTTTTCGAGGGCAGCCGCGCGCGAGGCAACGCTGCCCTCTTTGTTTTTATGCCGCATTGGACAGAACGCCGCGTCGTCGTGACGGGACTGGGCGCGGTGTCGCCGCTGGGTCACGATGTGGGCACGCTGTGGCAGCGCCTCGTGGCGGGGGAGTGCGGGATCGACCGCATCGCTTCGTTCGACGTCACGGATTACGATTGCAAGATTGCCGGCGAAGTGAGGGACTTCGATGCGACGCCGGCCTTCCCGAGCGCGAAGGAAGTGCGCCGCACGGACCGCTTTGCGCAGTTCGGCGTGCATGCGGGCTGGCAGGCGCTCAAAGACTCGGGGCTGGACTTGGAAAAGGCGGATCGCGACGAGATCGGGGCGTTCATCGGCTCCGGGATCGGCGGGTTGCATACCACCGCCGAGCAGCACAAGGTATTGCTGGCCAAAGGCCCGGGGCGGGTATCGCCCTTCATGATCCCGATGCTGATTCTGAACATGGCGTCGGGGCTTTTCTCGATGCACTACAAGCTGCGCGGGCCCAACCTGGCGACCTGTTCGGCCTGCGCGACTTCGACGCACGCGATCGGCGAGGCCTGGCGAACGGTGAAGATGGGCGCGGCGAAGGTCATGTTCGCCGGCGGCGCGGAGGCCACCATCGTGCCGCTCGGCATCGGGGGCTTTTGCGCGATGAGGGCTTTAAGCACGCGCAACGACGAGCCGAAGCGGGCGTCGCGCCCGTTCGACGCGGAGCGCGATGGCTTCGTGATGGGCGAGGGCGCTGGCGTCATCGTCCTGGAGGACTTGGAGCACGCCCAGGCGCGCGGCGCGCGGATTTATTGCGAACTAGTGGGCTATGGCAACACGGCCGATGCGAACCACATCACCGCGCCGGCTCCGGAAGGGGAAGGCGCGGCGCGCTGCATGCGGATGGCCTTGCGCTCGGCGGGGATGAAGCCCGAGGAAATAACGTATATCAATGCGCACGGCACATCGACACCGCAAGGCGACGTCTGCGAAACGCAGGCGATCAAGGCGGTGTTCGGCGACCACGCTCGAAAACTGGCGGTGAGTTCCACCAAAGGCGCGCTGGGCCACATGCTCGGAGCCGCGGGCGCGGTCGAGACCGCGCTCTGCGTGAAGGCTATTGAGACCGGAGTGGTTCCCCCGACCTTGAACCTCGATCATCCCGATCCGCTGTGCGATCTCGATTACGTTCCGCATCGGGCGAGGGAACTCCGTGTCGAAGCCGCCATCAATAATTCCTTCGGCTTCGGCGGCCACAACGCGACTCTTCTTCTCAAGCGCTTCTCCTGAGCCCGGCTCCGTGCCGGCCGCCAGCGGCCATTCCTCGTCGGCGCGTTGAAAAACCCACGCCGCTTTGGCGAATCGGCTTGACTTGGCGCATCGATTTGGGTTCGACTCACGCCACGCTTTCCCTCCGGCGTCGGTGCCTATTCGTCGAGAATTGCGGGAAGCAGGCGCGGACGAAGCGGCCGGGAAAGTTCCGCGTCGGGGACAAGGAAGGATGAGCCAGCACGCTCGCCAGCGAATCGGAGATGCCAATTCCAGGGGAAGGGGGGCGTCGCCGGTTACATCCCCCGACGGGCGGCCCGGGCCCTTCGCCAGGCAAAATTTCAGTTTGGAGATCCTCGAACCCCGGGTGCTGCTTTCCGGCGAGGGGGCCTTGGTTCCAGCGGACGCCATCGCGCCTGAGGCCGGGCCGGCTAGCCAGCTCATGGTGCTGGATCAGCCTCCGGAGACCCAATCCGACACGGCTGCGGCGATGGAATGGATGGACGAGCCCGATCCGTTCGCGGGGATGGAGGCCGGGGCATTGGGTGACTCTGACGACTTCGCGCCAGGAGAGGCGGTGGAAGAAGCAGCTCCGCTGCGGGCCATGCTGGCTCCCGGCCCGGCGAAGACCGCCGTTTCGTCCGCACTCTCGTGGGATGGCGGTGAGACTTATCTCTGGCGGATCAACGATGTGAATGCGGGACCCGGGGTGGGCTGGGACGTGATCGAGATGGACCCCAGCGCCGGGAAACTGAAGATTAATGCTTCGAGCGCCCGCACCTTCCTCATCGATGTTTCTTCTCTGACGGTCAGCAACAGCACGGGACCGATCGCGGACTTCGACAAATCGAAGGATTACGAGTGGACCATCCTGACCACGACGGAAGGGGTCACCGGCTTCGATCGCAGCGCTTTTCAGATTTCGCACACCACGTTCGATGCGCTGAATGGCGTCGGCGAGGGGGTGCTGGTGGTGGATCTCGCGAATGGGGCTCACGACATCGTTCTGAAGTATTACCCGAGCTTGCCGCGGGCGACCCTGGCAGATCCGCCCTGGGTGGAGCAGGGCCCCACCCATCTGACGGGGAACCGGAGCACCGCGGTGACCGACAGCGACCGCGCCATTGGGGCGGTGCAGGTGGTGGCGTTCCATCCCATGAACGACAGCATCGCGTTCATCGGTTCGGTCAATGGCGGAGTCTGGCTTTCCGAAACGTTGATTCCCGATCCGGCGGATCCCACGGCCCCGCCGCAGTGGACGTATCGTTCGTCCGGGTTGGACTCGCTGGCCATCGGAACGCTCGCGGTGAGTCCGTTTAAGGCGGATGGGACCCCAGTGGACGCGAGTACCCCGGCGGATCAACTTGTGGTTTTTGCCGGGACCGGTTCGTTCAGCAGCGCCGGCGATGCGGGAGGTCCGGCGGCGGGGTTGTTCCGCTCGACCGACGGCGGCCGAAACTGGCAGGAGGTCGGGGAGGGGCAGCTCCAATCGGAACGATTCAGCTCAGTCGTGCCGACTGCCCATCCGGGACTCGTCTTTGCCGGGAACGATTACGGATTGTACCGCAGTCTCGACGGCGGAGTGAGCTGGCAATCGGTTTCCGACCGGAGCATGGCGAACGCCAGTCCCCTGCCGCTGATGGATGTGCAGGAGATCGTGGTGGACCCGACGAGCAATTTCGCGGGCGGGAGTGTGCGGGTCTACGTATCGGTTATGAATCGGACGGGGGTCGCGGGCATTTACCGCCTCGCGTTGGAGAACCCGGCGGATTTCACGTCTTTCCTGGCGGCTGATTTCTGGAATGTGGCCTGGGAGCGCGTCGACCTGAATTTGCCCCTCGATTTCGATTCGGACGGGCGTGTCGGCGAAGCGGATGAGGATGCGGATGGCGACCGACTGCTCTCGCCGGGCGAGGATGCGGATGGGGATGGGCGATTGGACCGCGGGGAGACGCTCACCAACTCCAACCGGATACGTCTGGCGATCGGTTCCAGCGGCATTCTTTATTCCGCGGTGATCGTTCACAACCCCACGAAGACATTGGGTGGAGTGTTCGAATCGTTCGATTCGGGGGATAGCTGGAGCAGCCTGGGGACGCCGCCCAACACGAACCCGACCGGCCAGGGCGACCGGCATTTCGGCATGACGGTCGGATCGGGAGGCAAAGTGTATGTCGGCGGAACGTTCGATATCGCCGCGACCGGGTCGAAGCTGGGCATCGCTTTCCGCTGGGACCCGGCCCCCTCCTCGCGCTGGACCCAGATCACCACGCGCGACAAACTTCCCGCCGAGCCGTATCAAACAGCGCCGCATCCTGACGTGCGGAACCTGGTCCTGGTGGATGGAGCGGTGGGGCTGGACTTGTACGCGCCTACGGATGGCGGGTTGTATCGGCTGCCGACGGCGGATCTACCTATCACCGTTCCAGTGGCCGGGATCGAGTGGCAGTTCCTGGGGGAGGGAATGAACATCACCGAGATCGGCCATTCGGTGGCTTACGATCATGTCACGGGCAAGATTCTGGCCGGGACGCAGGATAACGGGGTGATCCGCCAGAAATCGGCCGATTCGATGGAGTGGGAGACCGTCACGGGGGGCGACGGCAATTTTGTGGCCGTCGGCTACCTCCCCGGCACCGGGAATTCCGTGGAGTACTTCATGTCGAACGGATTGACCTGGTTCTATCGGCAGGAGAATTCCCTGGCCGGGCCGGTAGGGCCGGCCGCCGATCCGATCTATTTGGGCACCAGCGATCCGTCGACGTTTGCCAGCGACGCCTTGCGCATCGCAGACCGCTACCAGGGGCTGGATGACACGGATACGCCGGCGTCCCCGAATAACGTTTCGACCGATTTCAAGTCGATCAATTCGAGCCTCTTCTATTACTTGCCGGTCTCAGTGGATCTGCTGGATGGCAGCCGGATGATGTTCGGAAGGGTGCATCTCTATCGATCGACGGATCGTGGGGTGACGGCCGTGAAGGTCGATGATGGGTCTGGAGTGCCGGCCATGATCGGAGCGCTGGCGTTCGGCCACGCGGATCCGACCGCCAGGGACGCAACGTACCTCAGCCGTGGCCGGCAAATTTGGGGCAGTCTGGATGGCACCACCTTTACCCAGGCTTCCGGCCGGATCGAAGGGGTCGTGCAGGATCTTGCGATGGATCCAGCCGATCCTGCGGTGGTGTACGCGGTGACCACCACCAGCCTGTACCGGATCGCTTGGAACGCCCGGCGGGATCAACTCGATGCGGTCAAGATCGAATGGCGCGACAATAAGCCAAGCGTCCTGCGCAGCGTGACGGCGGTGGAGATCGATGGGCGGCTGAATATTCTGGTCGGGGGATACGGCGGGGTCTACCGGCTCGAGATTTTCAATCGAGCGACGTTCGATCCGGCGGCGGTGGTCGAGCTGACAAAATTCGGTTCAGACATGCCGGCGTTGCTCGTGACCGATGTCGTTTACGATGCCGTCGACGATGTGCTGGTGGCCGGGACGCTGGGGCGCGGCGTCTGGAAGCTCGAAGGGGCTGCGAATGCGTTGCGCCGCATGCAGACCTTGTTTATCGAGACAGGCGACGCGAACGACACCATCACCCTGTATAACACCGGTGGACAGTTGGGGCTGGAGATTAACGGGGACGGCTACTGGGACGCAGGGGAAGAGCCTGAGGTGGCGAGGCTGAGGGATATCGTCATCTACTCGGGGGCGGGTGATGACCGGCTGATCGTTACTACGGACGTCCATTTTCCGATTGGAGTGCCCATCACCTGGTATGCGGGCGAGTTGCTGGAGACCAGCGGTGACCGGCTTGAATTCGACGGCACGACCTACGAGGTGGTTCGCAATCCGTTCTTCGGCTCGATTTACCTGTTCGGCCAGGAAATCGTGACCGCGAATGAGATCGAAAACGATCCGATGCAGCCGGATGCGAATTACACGGAATTCGTGCCCTTTTTGGAAGGGAGCGGGGCGGGCGTGGATGACTCGCTCGGGATTTTCGGCGGCCCATTCGGCGGTTCGGTTGGGGAGATTCCTTTGCTGGGCGACGAACTGTTTGGGGGATTTCTGGGGAATGTCTACAGCGTGCCCGAATTGGTCGGAGATCCCGTGGGCGTGGGCGTGCTCGCACCCCGGGTGAGGGCCGCGCCGGTGGATGTCTACCGCTCCCTGTTGCAGCGCCTCCTGGAAGACGGGACCGGATTCTACGTCTCGGACATCGGCACGCGTTACCAGTCGGCCGCGGAGTTGGAGGATGTCCTGGACGACTTGGACGCGATTCCCGGAAACGTCACGGTAACGCAGAACGCCGATGGCGTGACCGGACGGATTCTGCTGGGCGATCCGTCCAATGCGGCCCGGGCTTTCCAACGCACGTTGATGATGGAGCTGCCGCTGGACGCGCGGCTCTTGGGCGGAAGCGTTACCTTGGGAGGCAAGCTGCGTTTCGCCGTCGACTTCGAATTGACCCTGGAATTCGGCATCGATAGTTCCGGCTTTTATCTGGCGACCGATGCCGCCGCCCGACCGGAGATACGCTTGCGGAACTTCCGGCTCGACGGTGCGGTCGATGCCCAGGCGAAGTTCGGCTTTTTGGCGCTCCGATTGATCGGCGGCACGTTGACGACCGATAACGATGTGGCACTGGAAATCGATCTAACGGAGCCAGCCAATCCGTTCGGCGATGCCGCGGATGGCAAGCTGCGGATGTACGAGATCGCCACGAATCCGCTCGGTCTTTTTGCCGTGGAGATCGGCGGTGATCCGAACCAGCCGGACCTGGCGCTGAAAGGAACCTTCGAAGTGGCGCCCCTGGCTCCGGGGGGGGAGCCGATGTTCGAGTTGGGCGGGGTCAAGGTCGACATCATCTGGGAGGACATCACCGATCCCTTGACGATTTCCCTCAAAGCGGATCCGTCGACCCCTGCAGCCGATGTCCTTTTCAGGTTTTTGAATCTGGATGGAAACGGCATGTCGGGCGAGTTGGGCCGGATGTTGGATTTCTTCGCGGCGATTCAAGGGTTGGACTTCATGGACCTTGAATTGCCGTTCACCGGTGGAGTGACAGCGGGAGAGGCGATCGATTTTGCCCAAGGGTTGAAGAACCGGGTCTTTGGCGTGCTCTTCGACGTGTGCCTGAGCGCCTCGACCGGATTGGGAGATCCGGACAGCGACATCTTGCTGGGAAGGCTGAGCGCGGACGCCACCTTCACGCTGTATCTCGGAGATGAGGACGGCGTGACCGTGACCGTCACTGCGGCTTCGACCAACGCCGGGGCAGACCTCAACCACAGGCTTTCGGATTTGGTCCGAGACTTGAACGAGGCGCTGGCCGCGGCCGGGCTCGGCGATGAAGTGGCGGCGATGTTGAACAGCGGCCGGATCGAGTTCTGTCTGCACGAACTCCAGGACCTCCGTATCGATGGCGACAGCACCGACCCCATCTTCGTGGAAGTGGGCTTTAATCCGGGCCAGGTTGGGGTGCAGGTGCCGAAGTTCGATTCTCTGCAACAATTGGTGGCGGCTTTGGAGGCGGAACTCCGAGCAACCCTTGAGGACGAGACCTTCACCCTGGACGTGCAGTATAACTCCAGCGAACAGGAGTTTAGTTTCAGCTTTTATTTCACCGACATCTTGCTTTCGGAGACCGTGTCGTTCGCGTATGACCCCAACCTGGGGCTGGGCGACATCGCGAATTTGGAGGCCAGCGGCACCTTTACCTTGGACGCCACGGTTGCTTTTGGCAGCCGGGAGGCACCGGTCACTTTGGGGGTTCAGCTAGGTGCGCTCGCCTCGCCGCGGCTGACGGGCAGCGCGACGATTCCCATGCCTTCAAACGGACGGCTCTCGGCGGACGCGGAGTTCGATCTCGTGCTGAATTATGGGGATGTGACCGGCGGCGGCAGCCAGAACGGACGCATCCGGCTCAAGCTGCCTCAGTTGGAGACCGACGCGAACACCAGCATTGCGGAGTTGCTGCTGGATTTGAACGCGATGCTGGAGCGGGACCTGGAGACGGGAGTTGCGCGCACGAGCATTACCCTCGGAGGGCAGACGGTTCTCTTGAAGGACATTGTTCGCTTTGTGGCCGCCGGAGCCACCCTGGCCATCGAAGTGGTGGGGGAGGACGCAGACGGGGATGGCGTGATGGATGAAGGCGAAGACGCGGATGGCGATGGCCAGTTCGACATTCCGTATCTGGCGCTCATCACGGCAATCGACCTCGAAGCGGAGATGCAAAATCCCGTCGTGTCCGAGTTGGGACTGGTTCCCGGAAAACCGGCGCGGGCGGCCATCAGGGGCATCACTCTAAAGAACGCCAACTTGAGCGGCACGCTGACGTTGAGCGGGGATGAGTTGGCCGCTGGCGCGAAGTTTTCCGTGTTCGAAATCGCCTCCAGCGGCGGCCTTGCCACGGCCGCGGGAACCGCCGCCTTCTCGCTGGCCAACCCGGCCGATGCCACGAAATCGGTCAATCTGCTGGAGGCGATGCGCGATCTCGAGAACCTGACGGCTTACTTGCGGCCCGGGTTCGGAGTGACCGGAAGTTTCGATCTCCAACTGCATAACTTGGTTCTGACGCCGGATATCGATTTGACCGACAACAACGACTCGATCTTCGGCGATGGCGCGTACATCGAGATATGGGTGCCGAATTTCGCGGACCTGAATTACAATCCCCTCGAGTATGATCTCACCGACACGCTCACCGCGAACGACACCGGATTGTTCGTCACCTATCCGGAGATCGGGCCGCTCGGCAATTTCAATTGTCTGACGATTGCCGCGATCATCGCCACGGCCGGCGAGTTGGTGGACGATCTTGAGACGATCGAGGGGCTCTCTTTCCTCGGGCACGACCTCCCGCTTATTAACATCAGCATTGGCGATTTACTCGACACGGCCGGCGATCTGGCCCGGTTCTTCGCCGATCTGGCCACCGGCGATGTCGAGACCATCAACACGCTCGAGGCGGACTTAAAGGCCTTCTTCGGGCTGCCAGCGAACAGCCCGCTGATCGATCTCTCCGTCCAGAGCGCGGCCCCGGCGCCGACGGATGGGGGCACGCTCAGCCAGGCCGCACGAACTCGTTTCAATCCGCATGGCGAGAACAACGCGCTGCTCATCATGGCGAAGGCCCCGGGCGAAGCCTGGAATGGCTATACCATCGAAGTAGTGGATCCGGGGAGCTATGCGCCGGATCAGGATATTGCGGAGGTTACGTACGACGCGGCGAACAAGAAGATCGGTGTGAGCTACAACGCCACCGTAACCAGGGCCAGCACGCTCAAAACTGCCTTGGAGTCGCGGATTGGGTCGGACTGGTCCGTCGCCTACGATCATTCGGTGGAAGGGGACCCCGCCCCAGCGCCTGCGACCCCGAGCGGTGAAGGAGTGATCACCACCACTGCGTTGAAGTTTTCCATCCAGTACTCGCTTGGATACGGCAGTTTCGAATCGCTCCAGTTTAACATCGACGAATTGTTGACGGCGCTGCCGTCGACGGACGCCGAGGCATTGCAGGCCCTCCTGGGTGGCGTGGGGAGCCTGATTGATGTCGAGGGAACAGCGGATTTGAACGTCACCGCTTCGGCCGAGATGCGGCTGGATTTCGGCATCGACGTCAGCAACCCCTGCCTGTGGCTGCCGTTCCTGTACGACTCGACGGGCATCACCTTGTCCGCCGCCATCCGCGGGACGAACCTGAATTTCGCCGCGTCGATGGGCGGGCTGGGCATCTTCGTGAAGGATGGAACGGCCACGCTGGATCGGGATGGCGATCCGAACACCGTGGGCGAAGGTGAAGACGCGGCATTCGAAGTGGCGATCGAGATGGGCCACGACCAGCGTTACTACTTCCGCGAAGGGCTCACCGCGTTGACGAGTAGCGTCGCCGTGGCCTTGGAGGGAGCGATCACGGTCGATCTGCCGCTTTGCTTCCCGACGGAAAGCTTCCCGCTCGGCGGCTCGGATCGCGATGCCAATAACGATGGGAACCCGGACAATAATCTCCATATCGAAATCCAATGCCTCGATCAGTTTCTCGAGGCGGTCAAAGTGAATGGCGGACCGAAGATTTCAGCCACCTGCCTGGTCGTCCAAACCCCCGATCTTAATGACCTGTTCGGAGCCTTCAATCCCTGCGACCTGATCGCGAATTCGCCGTTGCTTCTGGATGGGCTGGATATTCTGCTGGGCGCGATTCAGGACGCTCTGGATTCCGAAGTCCTCAACCGCAAGCTGCCTCTCGTTGGCGATCAATTGAGCAAGGCGGCCAATGTCATCGGCCAGTTTCGCGAGGGGCTGCTGGCGGACATGCGAACGAAGCTCGCGGAAGCCGGCGATCCCATCGAGTTGGTCAAGCAGGCGATCTGGAATGCGCTCGGCGGCCCGGGATTGGACATTCTCGTCGATCAGGAGGGAGATAAGTTGGGCGGGTTTACGGAGATCGATATCGAATGCACGGGCGAAACGATGGATTTCAACCTGCATCTCGGCCAGTCGATCGAGCTGGTCGATACCACCGCCAATCCGATCGGTTTCGACATCGGCATTCCGGGTTTCGAGCTGGAAGTGGAAGGGAACGTCGTGGTCGAGATCGGCTGGAGCTTCGATCTGCATTTCGCGATCAGCGCGTCCGACGGGTTCTATTTCATCACCGACGGGGCAGGGGACGAGCTGGTCCTGGAGTTTGCGGTGACCCTCCCGGCGCTTTCCTTCGGCGGGGAGCTTTTCTTCCTCCGGCTCGATGTGTCCGACGAGGCGGACGGCAAAGACCTCACCGGCAAACCTCGAAATTCCACCCGCTTCGGCGGGAGCTTCTCGATTGATATCCTCGATCCGATCGGTTCCGGCAAGCTGACGGTGGGGGACCTGCTCGCCAGTGGCCTGAATGAGATTGTGCAGGCGGACCTTTCGGCCACGGCGGAGATTCATCTCGACTTGGTGGTGAGTTTCGATGGCAGCGCGGTGGTTCCCAGACTTCTTGGCGAATTCGATCTGGTCTGGGAATGGTCCATCGGGAATCCGGCCGGATCGCTCGAAGTTTTTGGCTTTAACAACTGGGCCCTGGACCTGGGTTCGTTCATATCGGAATTTCTGCAGCCGATTCTTGAGAAGATCCAGATCGTCACCAAACCGCTCGACCCGCTGATCCAGATTCTCACGGCGCCGTTGCCGGTTCTTTCCGAGCTGGCCGGCCGGGACTACACGCTGGTCGACCTGGCGGAGCGCTTCGGCTTGCTGGAACCCGGCACCGCCAAATTCCTCGATCTGATCCTGGCGATCGGCGAGCTGGTGAACGACGTCAACGTAACCAATGACGGCTCGATCCTCGTTCCGATCGGCAGTTTCAAACTCATCATCGACGCGAACGGCCAGGTTGGGCGCGATCCCTTCGATGTGGAACTCGGGCCGGTGGATCTGTCCGAAGCCACCAGCGATGTGAGCGCGAGCGCTTTCGTCGGAACCCTGGAAGACGGCGGATTCCAGTTTCCATTCCTGAAAATCGGCGAGCTGGTAAAGCTGTTTCTCGGCCAGCCGATCTCGCTAATTGAGGTGAAGCTGCCGACGCTTCAGTTCACCGCGAAGTTCGAAGGGCAAATCCCGATCTTCCCGCCGCTTTACATCGTGTTCGGCGGCAGCATCGGCGCCACGATCGATCTGACCTTCGGCTTCGACACCTTCGGCTTGCAGAAGTATGCCGCCAGCACGACCAAAGATCTGGCCGATCTGCTCGATGGCTTCTATGTGAAGGACCGGAACGACGACGGCAGCGAGATTACCGAAGTCCTCTTGCAGGGTGGGCTTACGGCCGGGGCGGAACTGGACATTCTGGTGGCCGAAGCCGGTGTCCAGGGAGGCATCTTCACCGATGTGCTTTTCGATCTGCGGGATCCTAACAACGACGGGCGGGTTCGGCTCGCGGAAATCGTCGAGAATCTCAAGGCCGGGCCGCTCTGCCTGTTCGATGTCAGCGGGCGGCTCTACGTCGCGCTCGAGGCTTACTTCGCGATCCACACGTTCGTCTTTGGGGATATCGAGAAGACCTGGCGGTTCGCCGAGGTTACCCTCCTCGAGTTCGAAGTTTGCTGCCCCGAGCCGGTGCTGGCGTCGGTCGATCCATCGACCGGTGAACTGTTGCTCCACATCGGCGAGAACTCGGCATTGCGCGAGGAAGGCGATCTGGCGGATGGCGATGAGCATTTCATCGTTCAATCGATCGGCGGCAGTCCTGGCTCCGCCGATGGCGAGACCGTGGAGGTAAGCTTCAATGGCATCACTCAGTCCTATGGCAAGGTCAAGACCGTCAAAGCGTTCGCCGGGAAGGGGAACGACACGGTCGATCTCCGCGGAGTCCTCTCGCCCGCGGAGGTTCATGGCGGCGACGGCGATGACCTTCTTCTCGCCGGCGAGGGGGCCGGAAGCGTGTTCTACGGCGACGCCGGAAACGACACGATAACGGCCCAAGACATCGACGATAGCTTCGCCGGTGTAGCGGACACTTTCTACGGCGGAACTGGCGATGACGAACTCACGGGCCGCGAACTCGGAGACAAACTCTACGGGGATGACGGCAACGACTATCTGTCGGGGGATGATGGCGATGACCTGCTCGAAGGCGGAAACGGCAACGACACGTTAGCCGGATCGTACGGCAACGACATCCTGGCCGGAAATAGCGGCACGGATTTTCTCGAGGGCGGCGATGGGAACGATGTGCTGTTCGGCGATGATGGTTCCGTGGCCTTGGGATCGAACAACACGCTCGACGACACCGACAAGGCTACGGCTTTGGGGGGATCGGGCGATGACCGGCTGCTGGGCGGCCCGGGCCATGACCGGCTCGCCGGTGGAGCCGGAGACGATACGATCGAGGGGGGCATCGGCAACGATGTCCTGCTCGGCGACGAAGGCGCCATCGTGAGCGTGCTGACGGTTGAGGATATCGACGGCACGGGTCACGACCTCCTCGCGGGCGATGGGGGAGCGGATACGCTGTTTGGGGCCGGCGGCGACGACAGCCTGTTCGGCGGCGCTTACCTCGTCAGCGGCAGCACTGAAGTGGTCGAAGCCGATGGCGCGGACTTCCTGGACGGGGGCGATGGGGATGACAATCTCTTCGCGGACGACGCGCATTCGACTCAGGCCACCACCTTTGCCGGAGCTGCCATCGGAGATCTGGTTTGGTTCGATCTCGATGGAGATAACCTCTTTGATGCGACTGAGACGGGAGTAGCCGGCGTGGTCGTTCAGCTTTATCGGTCTGAGGGTGGGGTAAATACCCTCATCGGATCCAAGACCACGGACGCCAGTGGGGCTTTCCTGTTCACCGGGCTGGCAGAGGCCGATTATTACCTCCAGTTCACCGCTCCAGCCTATCACTCGTTTGTCGTCTCGGGGCAGGGGACCGACGAGGAGATGGATAGCGACGCGAATGTCTCTGGCCAGACGGAAGTGTTCCACCTCGGCGCCGGCCAGCAAGATCGGTCCGTGGACGCTGGGTTGAAATCCGATTTGCTGGCTGTCCAGATCGGTGATGTGACCATTTCCGAGGGGGACGTTGGGCCAACCGAAGCCGTCTTTACCGTCACGCTGAATGCGCCCAGCTCCGAAATCGTCACCGTCGGCTACCGCACCGAACCGGGTGCCGGCGCGGCTGGGGCCGCGCGTTTTCTCGATTACGGCAGCGTGGAGTTCACCCTCGTCTTCGAGCCGGGTGTGACGTCCCGTGAGATTCGCGTGCCGATCATGGGGGATGTGATCGATGAACCGCACGAGACATTTACCGTCCGGCTGCGGGACGCCTTTGCGCTCACCGTGCCGATTGAAATCACCGAGGACGAAGGCGTGGGCACCATTGTCGATGACGACGCCGCTCCGGCCATCTCGGTCGGCGATGCCTCGATCGGTGAGTTGAATCCGCTCGAGGCGGACGCAATCCTGGAGTTCCCGATTTCCCTGTCGAACCCGAGCTGGGAGGACTTGAAGCTCGATTATTTTACGGCCCAGATCATCGATGCGGGCGGCTCGCTGGCTGTCGACGCCGCTTTGGCGGGCCGGGACTACGAAAGCACCTTCGAACTTAACCCGACCTTGCTGACCATTCGCGCCGGCGAGACGACGGCCACCGTCCAGGTCAAAATCCCCGGCGACCGTCTGGATGAATATGATGAGCGGTTTGCGCTGGCCATTCGGCTGAACAGCGCCACTCCGTCAACCGCTGCGACCATCGCGGACGATTTGGCGACCGGCACGATTCTGGATGAGGATGCGTTGCCCTTCGTGATCATCGACGATGGCGATACAGATTTGACGGCGACTCGTGCCAGCGTCGATGAAGGCGCGGCTTCCAACCAATCGGTCGAGTTCACGTTGCGGCTTAGCGCGGTCAGCGGGCGGGCCGTGAGTGTGGATTGGGGAACGAATGCCGGCACCGCCCTGTCCAGTCCGTTTGAACTGGCCGACTTTGTTGAAGCGTTCGGCACGGTTGTCTTTGCCGCGGGCGAAACGCAAAAGTCCATCCAAGTGCAAGTCACGGGGGATACGGTGGACGAAGGGCCCGACACTCTGCGGGGAAGCGAGACGTTTTTCGTGAACTTGCTGGCCGCGCAAAACGCGGCGCTCGGCATCGACGAGTCGCATGTGAACCATGCGGTCGTGCAGATCGTCGACGACGACACCTTGGCCCCGGCCGTTCCCTGGCACATCGAGTTCAGCCAGGCGGCCTATGTCGTGAACGAAAAGGCCGGGACCGCCACCATCACGCTGGTCCGGGCGGGTGGCAGCGTCGATCCCATCGCGGTTTACTGGACGGTCGGAGGCGGTTCCACCCTCGGCAAGGCCACGGCCGGTTCGGACTACGCGGGAATTTGGGAGACCGGCGCGAGCGGGGATCGGCGCATGATCCGGTTCGCGGATGGCCAGAGCTTGCTGAGCTTCGAGATCGAGATCGTGCAGGACTCCGTGTTCGAAGGGAATGAAACCTTCGATCTGTATCTCGCCAACCCCATCGGCGGGCCGGTAGAAGGAGTCCTCGATCACGCCGTGCTCACGATCATCGAGGACGATCCGTTGCCGCAGATCACGATCAACGATGTGACGGTCATCGAGCCCAGCTCAGGCACTCGCGCGGCCCAGTTCACCGTGACTGCCACCGGCGCATCCGCGGTTCCTATTCAGATTTTCTGGGCCTCGCAGGATGGTCCCGCGATCGAGCCGCTCGTGGCCGCGCTCAACGGCGCGAATGGGCTGTACACGGTGGTGGTGCCGGGTGCTGGCTTGAGTCTCTCGGGCGACTCGGGGGCCAGGGCGAACGATGATTACCAGCCCAACGCCGGAGGATTCGAGATCCCGCCGTTCTCCGGCTCCTGGCAGGACAATGCCGTCTCCAATATCATCGTGCAGGTCGAGGATGACGCGTTGGTCGAGAATCTCGAAGAATTCGTGGTGAAACTGACGTTGGCCGATCCCGCGGTTGCCGAACTCGCCGACAGCCAGGGCGTGGGAACCATCGATGACAGCGACACCGCCATTTTGACGGGCCGGGTCTTCTTCGATACCGATGGCGACGGCCTGTTCGACGAGGCCGACGATTTCTGGCTGGCCTATCTTGATGTGCAACTTTCCGACGGCGCTTCAGTGCTCGCAACAGACGCCACGGATGCCAGCGGCACGTATTCGTTCACCGAGGATGTCGGAGAGTACACGATCACCGTACTGTTCACCGATCCCGATTTTCCGATTGATGCGTCCGCTAGCCTCGGAGGGATTCCGATGACCTTCGAGTTCACCGCCACCGCGCTCGCGGCTCCGGATATCGGCCTCACCGTGTCGGTGGCCGGCGTCTCGCCTGGAGCAAATATCGGCAACGGCAGCAGCTTCAGCAACGACACCGCCTATGGTGGCGTGGGCAACGATACGATCGAGGGCGGGCACGGAGACGATTGGCTGGTCGGAGGTCATTGGCTCGGGCCAGGCTGCGCGTGCGATGGGGATGCCTACGATGCCGCCCTCATCGAAGAAATCGATGGCCTAGGGACCCGTACGCGCATCTACGTGAATCCTGCGACGATTAGCGCGAGCCTCTCCGTTCGCGGGCGGGTCTGGATCGAAATCGGCTCGGACCATCAAGACCTCACCGGCGAACGGGGTCAGTCCGATATTTTGGTCAATTTGTTCGACGAAAGCTGGAATTTGATTGCCACGACCTACACGACTTCCACCGGCAGCTACGCGTTCGAGCGGCTGGCCCCCTGCCAGTACTACGTCCAATTCCAGGCCCCGGCCGGCTGGGCGTTCGTTGAATCCAACCGCGGCACCGGCCTGACCCCGGATCAGGTCGACAGCGATGCGGATCCGGTGACGGGTTTGACGGCGGTTTACGACCTGTCTTCCGGGGTTTCGACCACGGCCTCGCAGCACGTCGATGCGGGTTTGGTTGAACTAGCAGCGGGTGGGCCGGGCCCTTGGAGCATTCAGTTCGGGTCGTTGACCTACAGCGTGCGCGAAACGGATGGCGCGGCGGTAATCACAATTACTCGCACTCCGAACAGTGTCGAGGCCGTCGGCGTTTACCGCGTCTTCGACGGCACCGCGCGCGGTGGCGAGGACTACCAGGCTCTGGTCGGGACGGTCCGGTTTGGCGACGGAGAGCTGGAGAAGGTCTTCGTCGTGCCGATTCTGGAAGACGATCTCGCGGAGGGTTACGAAACCGTCACTCTGCAACTGAGCGACCCCACGGGGGGCGCGGCGACCGGGAACCAGCCTCAGGCCACGCTCTTGATTTTCGACAACCCCTGCCCGGATGACGACTTGGTGGTCGGCGGCGATGGCCAGGACCTTCTCCTGGGCGATTTCGGTTACTTCAGCGGTGGTCTCCCCATCCTCTTGGGCGGGTTGGGCCATGACTCCCTTTACGGGGACGCCGGCAACGACCAACTTTACGGCGAAGGAGGCCATGACCTGCTCGAGGGCGGCACCGGTGACGATACGCTAGTTGGCGGCGGAGAAAACGATACCTATCGCGCGGACGGCGACCTCGCCCAAGGCAACGATACCATTACCGAAGATCGCTCGCCCTTCGGCGGGAACGACACGATCGACCTGTCCTCCACCTCGGCGCGCTCGATCGTACTGGATCTCCGGGCTTCCGCGCCCCAGCAAGTGACCGCCCGCACCGTTGGCGCGACGACCTCCGTGCTGCTCGGGCTCACCATCCCGGCGGAAGTCATAGAGAACATCACGGGCGGAGCCCTCGCCGATACCCTGACCGGCAATGCCCTCGACAACATCCTGATCGGCGGCGGCGGCGGCGACTTGCTCGAAGGCGGGGAAGGGGACGATGACCTCGATGGCGGTCCGGGCAGCGATACCTACCGCTACGGTTCTGGTCTCGACCTCGGGCACGACGACATTTTCGAAACCTCCAATGCCGACACCGATCTCCTCGATCTCTCCGACGCCACCGCGGATCTCGTGGTCGACTTAAGCACCAACGTGAGTCAGCCGGTCAGCAGTGCCCTGACATTGACGATCCACACCGGCTCCGCCGCGACCACCGTAACCAGGTTCGGCGCTACCCTCGTGCTGTTCAATCCGCTCACCGGCGAGGTGGTCGCTGGCACCGCTTCGACAGGGATCGAGGATGTCTACGGCGGCTCGGGGCATGATCGCCTCACCGGCAATACCCGCGACAATGTCATCTGGGGTGGGGCCGGCAACGACATCCTCGATGGCGGCAAGGATGGATATGACGTCCTTCAGGAAGATCGCGCGGGCGATTGGAATTTGGTAAGTGTCAGCGCGGATGCCGGTGAGCTTCGTCTCGGTGCCGAAACAGACCGCTTCACGCTCGGCACGTTCGATGAAATCACATTGATCGGCAGTGAGACGGACAACATCCTGGATGCCTCCTCGTTCGGAGGTTTTGTGCGACTCGAGGGGCGTGGGGGCAACGATACGCTCGTGGGTGGCTCGGGTCGCAACGTGCTTTCCGGCGGCGCTGGCGGTGATCGCATCGATGGTTCTCGCGGTATCGATACGCTCGTCGAAGTAATTGCCGGGAGTGCGATCCTCACCAATACCGGCCTCACCGTCGGCACGGAGATCGACACGTTCGTCGGCGCGCTGGAGTTTGCCGAAATTACCGGCAGTTCCGGCGCGGATCAGATCGATGCCAGCGTCTACACCGGCGTCGCCACCCTTGCCGGCGAAGGTGGGGACGACACGATCATCGGGACGTCTGGCTCGGACACCATCTCGGGCGGTGGTGGCAACGACTTGCTCCGTGGCGGGCTTGGGGACGACCGCTACGTGTTTGTGGCGGATGATTTGTTATTCGATATCGGCGGAAGCCAGCCCGTAGGAGATCGCATTCTGGACCTGGGCGGCGTGGATGCCATCGACCTCTCCTCGACAACGAATGTCGGAGCGGAACTCGACCTCGCGCGCACGGATCGCCAGGCCGTGAACCAGAATCTCCTCCTGACCCTGCTCGATGCCAATGCGAACGGCGTCGGCGATGAGATCGAAAATATCGTCGGGACTCAGCAGAACGACGAATTGTTCGGGAATGGATTGGCCAACGACATCGACGGCCAGGAAGGCAGCGATATCATCGTTGGCCGGTTGGGCGCGGATACGCTCCACGGCGGAGCCGGAACGAACGAGGCCGGGATCGGCTTCACCGACCGTTTTGTCGAGACTCGCGATGTGGCGAGCTTGGTGCTCACGGATGCATCCTTCCTGGCGGATGGCGATGTCTTGGATGGCTTCGAAGCTGCCACGCTCACGGGCGGTCCCGGTGCCAATGTCATCGATGCCGTCGCCTTCTCCGGCGATGTTACCCTCATCGGTCTCGGCGGGAACGACACGCTCCTGGGCGGTTCGGGCCACGATATTCTCGAAGGAGGGGCGGGCAACGATCTCCAGCGCGGCGGGGCTGGTGATGATACCTACCGGTTCGCCGCGGATGTGGCGCTGGGCGCGGATCGGATCGAGGAGGAGAATGGCGCGGGCCTCGACACGCTCGACTTCTCCAGCACCTTGAACACCGGCGTCACCGTTGATTTGAGCGCCGCCCTCGGTCTTGTCCAGCCCGTTAACGCCAATCTCACCCTGACGTTTGCCGACATCGATGGCGATGGCCAGGGCGGCGAGTTCGAGCATGTGCTCGGCAGTGCCGCGTCCGATCGGCTTACCGGGAACGGCCTCGCCAATACCCTCGACGGCGGCGCCGGCTCCGATGTCCTGGTCGGCGGCGGGGCTGACGATCTGTTGATCGGGGGTGATGGCGGCGACACCTATCGCTTCACCATTGGGACCCTCGCCTCGCTCGGCGCGGATCGCATCCTGGAATCCGTCGGTTTCGGTGGCAGCGATACCCTGGATTTCAGTGCGTCCTCATTGGGTGTGACTCTCGATCTTGGCCAGGGCTCCGCGCAAGCGGTCTCGGCCGGCCGGCTGACGCTTACGTTGATCCGCCCGCATGCGCTCGAGAACTTTATCGGCGGGTCTGGGGCCGATAAAGTGGCTGGCAACTCCCTGGCCAATCGGCTCGAAGGCCGCGGCGGCGATGACCAGCTCGCCGGCGGTTTCGGCGACGATACGTATGCATTCGATGCCGATTCCGCCCTCGGCGCCGATCTTCTCGGGAACGATCCGCTCGATCGCGACGGCGATGGCACGCTCGACGATTGGGCCGGCGAGCATGCCGATGCCGAGGGGGGCGTCGACACGCTCGATTTCTCCACGACCTCGGCTGCCGTCACGGTGGCGCTGGATTCCGCGCTGCTCCAGCCGGTCAACGCCAACCTGTCGCTCACGCTGAACGCGGCCCGCTCCTTCGAGAACGTTGCCGGCGGTTCCGGCGCGGACACCCTCACCGGAAACGCGCTGGACAACCTGCTCGACGGCGGCGGAGGCAGCGACAAACTCTACGGCCGCAACGGCCGCGACCACTTGATCGGCGGCGGCGGGAACGATACGGAAATAGTCGGAGGCAATGGCGACGATCGCCTCGAAGGGGGTGCCGGCGACGACACCTTGGAAGGTGGTCTGGGCAACGATGCTTATCTCTTCGACATTGGTTCGCCGTTGGGTAGCGATTTTCTCACTGAGTTGCCCGATGAAGGCGCCGATACGCTCGACTTTTCCGCCACGCAATCCGCTTCCGCGGTGGCCAGCCTGGCCAGTAACGCAGCCCAAGCCGTTCACTCCAATTTGACGCTAACGTTGAACGCCACCGACCGCTTCGAGCACCTCTTCGGCGGCGGCGGCGATGACGACCTTACCGGCAACGGCCTCGACAATATTCTCGGCGGCCGGGCTGGCGCGGATATCTTGCGCGGTCGCGCGGGCCACGATTGGCTCGATGGCGGCGAGGGCGGCGATACCTACGATTTCGGCGCCAACTGGGGCAACGACACCGTCGAAGAGTCCGCCGGGGGCGGCGCCGATACGCTCGATTTCGCGAGCGTGGCCACTAGCATCGCCGTGAACATCGGTTTCGGGCTGACGATCAGCACCGACAACGGCTCCAGCCTTCAATTCGTCAATCATCCCGGTGCCGAGGTCGAGACCATCCGGACGGGTTCGGGCGACGACCTCTTCACGATTGTTCCCAGCAGCGCTACCGCCTACAACCTGCGCGCCGGCTCCGGCACCGACACTCTGCTCTACGATGCCCTCGGCGTTGCGACCGCCAGTTCACCGGGCTCGATCTCCTCCGTCGGTTATCAGCCCGTCTCGCATAACGGCTTCGAGACTGTAACCATCTTGAATGCCCCGGCCCCGCTTGTGTTGACCCAATTTGGAGTGATGCCATGAACTCGTTTCGCATGCTTTTCGACCGCAGAGGACCTCGACGGGCCTGCTGGCTCGCCGCACTGTGCTCGTTGGCTATCGCCCTCGAAGTCCGTGCCGCCGCCCCGTCGATTTCCAACATCCTGGATCGATTCATTAACGAGGATGAGACTGCCACGATCGGGTTCTCTGTCTCCGATGCCGATTCAGGACCCAATCCCCTCACCATCTCTGCGACATCCGACAACCCAACGCTTGTTCCCAACGCCAATCTGGTTCCCGGCGGAACGGGCGGCGCTCGCACGCTCCAGGTCACCCCCCTCAAGGATCAGAACGGCACCGCCACCATTACCGTAGTCGTCAGCGATGGCGACCTTTCGTCGTCCGATACCTTCAAGCTCACGGTCAATCCCCGCAACGATCCTCCCTCCATCGTCCCCGTGCCGGATCTCGTGATGGACGAGGATAAGCTCAGCGTTCCGGTCAACATTACCATCGGCGATGTCGATACCGACCTCTCCCGGTTGCAGGTATCGGCCGATACTCCCAGTGGCTCCATCATCGATCCGGCGAACATCCGCTTCACGGGCGACGGGGCCACTCGAACGATGGTGCTCTTGGGGAGCACCAACCGCTTCGGCTCTACCATTGTCACCATTTTCGTGCGCGATGCGGATGGGGGGCAGGTCAGCGATCAGTTCGCCGTGACCATCAATCCTGTTAATGATCCCCCGACCGTTTCCTCGATTCTCGATCAAGTGGTGCAGGAGGATCGCTTGCTCTTGGTGGGGTTCACCGTCCGCGATTTGGAGACGCCCAATGGCGATCTGGCCACCACGGCCGTGGCGGACGACAAGGCGCTGCTTCCTGACGAAAGCATCGTCGTGTCCGCTATCTCCAATCAGCGCGGCCTGAACATCCGCCCTGTGCCGGACCGAAACGGTTCCACGCGCATCACCGTGACCGTTCGCGATGCGGATGGCGCTTCGGTGCAGACCAGCTTTCTCCTGGCCGTTACCCCCGTGCCCGATCCGCCCACGATCTCCGCGATCCCGGATCAGATCGTCCCGGAGAACACCACCATTGGACCCTTGAACTTCCGCATCCTTGATCCCGATACTCCGGCGGATACACTTCTCCTCACTCGCGAGGTGGACCTTCCCGGCGTCGTTCCCACCGCGAATATCGTCTTGGGAGGGCAGGGGACTAACCGCACCGTTCTTGTCGCTCCATTGCCCAATGTCAGCGGCTCGGCCCGCATCACCTTGAAAGTCAGCGATGGTCAGGCCCAGGTGCAGACCGTGTTCCGCGTGACGTTCACCGCCGTTAATGGCGTGCCCCGCATCTCCGCCATCCCGAACCAGGCCGGCCCGCCCGGCCAGCCGATCGGCCCGATCCCTTTCACGATCGACGATGACGAGACCCGCGCGGCCAATCTCCAGATCTCCCGCAGCTCCAGCAATCCGGCGGTCCTGCCCGATGCCAACATTACCTTCGGCGGTTCCGAAACCAACCGCACCGTCACCGTGCGTCCGGTCGGGGAAGGAACGGCCACTGTGACGATTACCGTCAGCGATGGCAGTGCGCCCGCCTCTACGAGCTTCCAGGTGTCCTCTTCCAGCTCCACGACCCAGGAGGACTTCGGCGATGCCTCATCGGTTTTTCCCGTGCTGCTGCCCACCGGAGCCCGCCACACCCTCCGGCCGAATTTTTCGCTCGGCCCCCAAATCGACGCGGAGGCGGATGGCAATCCAACCAGTACCGCCACCGGCGATGACCGCTCTCCCGCCGCCGGGCCGGACGACGAGGATGGCATCCTCCTCCCGGCGAACTTCCTGCCCGGCCAGGCCGCCACGTTGCGTGCCTTGGTGAACATCCCCCCCGGCAACACCGCCTTCCTCAATGCCTGGATCGACCTCGGCCTCAATAACTCCTGGGCCGAGGCCGGTGATCGCGTCCTCTCCAACCGGTTCGTAACGCCCGGGACGAACACGCTCACGATCAATCTCCCATCCTCTGCCCAGGCCGGTCTCGCGTTCGCCCGCTTTCGCCTGAGCAGCGCCCCGCTCACCGGCCCCGGCGGCGCGGCGGCCGATGGCGAAGTGGAGGATTATCTCGTCCAGCTCGGCTCGGGCGTGCAGCCCGGCAACGCCGATTTCTCGGATGCGCCCGAGGACCAGAGCCATTTCTATCCGACCACGCTCGCCAACGGCGGCGCCTACCATAACAATCCCAGCAAGGTCTTTCTCGGCCAGCTCCATGATGAGGAGGCCGATGGCCAGCCCTCCATCGGCGCCGACGCGGACGACTTCAATCCGGCCAACCCCGACGACGAAGACGGCGTCATTCTTCCCTCTGTCCTTATCCCCGGGAGCAACACGAATATCGCGGTGTTCGTCACGAGCATTTACGAATTCACCTGGCTGCACGGCTGGGTGGATTTCAATGGCGATGGCGATTGGAACGACCCCGCGGAGCACGTCTACGCTGCCGAGCCGGTCAATGCCGGCCTCAACATTCTCGCTCTCCCGATTCCCGCGGCGGCTCAGTCCGGTGCCACCTACGCGCGGTTCCGTATCACCGGCTCCAATTTTCCGAACCCGGTTGCCATCCCGCCTGGCGGCGGCCATGACGATGGCGAGGTGGAGGATTATCGGGTGGACATCGATCCCGAAGGCGGCTCCAGCGGCAAGCGGCTCGACTACGGCGATGCACCGAACAGCAACCTGGCCACCTATCCGGTCCTCCTCGCGGACAACGGCGCGCGGCACGCCAATCCGCAACGGGTCTACTTGGGTCAAGTCGTCGATCTCGAATTTGATGGCCAGCCCAGCCCCTTTGCCTTGGAGGATGACCGCGATCCGGTGAATTCGCCCGACGACGAAGACGGGGTCCGATTCGTCGGGGCGCTTGTCGCCGGCCAGACCGCGACGGTCGAAGTCACCGTCTTTCTCAATGGCTTTCAAAATGCCTGGTTGCACGGCTGGATCGATTTCGATCGGGACGGCACCTGGACGCAGGCGGATGAGCACGTCTTCCAGGCTCGCGCCGTCACGCCGGGGCTGAACGTCATCAACTTCCAGGTGCCGGCTGCCGCCAACTCCGGCCTTACCTTTGCCCGCTTCCGTGTCACCGGGTCGAACAACACGCCCGGCGCGATCATTCCTTTCACCGGCGAAGTTCAAGATGGTGAGGTGGAAGATTACATCCTCGGCCTCCAGCGCCCGCCGCAGGACGATCCATGCGAAGGCAACAATCAAGGCTCCGACTTCTGGCTCGCTTACCCCGGCAACTACGCGCCCAATCCCTCGAACGTGCCCGATCCCCGGGTCTGGATCTCCGGACCGAGCGGAACCACTGGCACGGTCGAGGTGCCCGGCCTCGGTGTCGTGCGTAACTTCACCATCCCGGCTTCGTTGGTCATCGGCGTGCCGGTCCCGCCGGAAGCGGATCTGGGGAATCTCAACGACGCCATTGCCGCCAAGGCGGTCCGGGTCCTGTCCAGCGCGCCGGTCACGGTCCACGCCATCAACCAGGTCGATTTTACGAGCGATGGCTACCTCGCGCTTCCCCAAGGAGAGTTGGGAACCTTCTACGTCGTCCAGGCCTATGGGAACGTCCACACCGCCATCCCGGAATTGAATGGCACACAGTTCGCCATCCTGACCGCCGCGTCGAATACGGTCGTTACGATCACCCCCACCGTCACCATTTCCAACCGCCTGGCCTTCGTCCCCTACGACATCGTGCTGAACCCTGGCGAAGTCTACCAATTGCGCGGCACCGCCGATGCGCCGGAGGATCTCTCCGGCACGGTGATTTCCGCCACGAGCCCCGTCGCCGTTTTCGGCAGTCATCGCTGCGCCAACGTGCAGAGCCAGGACGCCGTCTTCTGCGACTACCTGGTCGAACAGCTTCTGCCCTCCAATCGCGCCGGTCAGGAATTCCTCACCACCCCGCTCACCACCCGGCTCGGCGATACCTTCCGCTTCTTTGCGATCGAGGACGGCACGGACGTCACGGTTGGCTCCGAAGCTCCGGTCTCGTTGAATCGCGGCGAGTTCCTGGAGACGGTCTTGACCACGGCCACGACCGTCATCGCCTCCCGGCCGGTCCACGCCCAGCAATACGCGAATAGCTCCGATTACGACGACGTCGCTCAGGCCGATCCGTTCATGGTCACGCTGCCTCACACCGGCCTGTTCCTGGATGCCTACACCTTCAGCACCGCCGGTTCCGCGTTCAGCAACCACTGGATCAATGTCACCATCGCCAAATCCGCCAGCGCCTCCCTCCTGCTCGACAACAATCCCGTCACCAACTCTTTCGGAAATATTCCGGGCAGCGACTCCACCTACGTCCGCATTCCGGTGACCCAGGGCGCGCATTCCATTTCGGCCGATGAGCCGTTCGGTCTGATCGTCTACGGCTGGAACACCTACGAATCGTACGGCTGGCTCGGCGGCATTTCCCTCGGCGACACCACCCCGCCGGTCTTGACCTGCCCCACCAGCAAGGTGGTGGTGGCTCCCTCCATCGACGGCCCCAGCCGCTGCCTCGGCCTTGTGCCCGATCTTCGCCAGCAAGTCCGTGTCACCGACGATTGCGGCCTCTCCATCGATACCATCGTCGAGCAGGATCCTGCTCCCGGAGCCGCCCTGTTCCCCGGCGAATACACCATCACCTTCAGCGCCCGCGACGCCAGCGGCAACCTCGGCACTTGCTCCACCCCCCTTGAGGTCTCCGCCGTGGAAGCGCCCTTCGCCATCCGTTGTCCCGCCGACCGGACTGTTCCCTGCGTCAATGGCGAGAGCGCCCGGGTCTTCTTCGTGGTCACCGCCGGAGCCGATTGTCGGGCCGACGTCCCGGTGGTCTCCCAGCCGCCCTCCGGCAGCATCTTCCCGTTGGGCACCACTCGCGTGATCTGCACCGCGATCGACCCCGAAACTCGACAGCCCGTGACCTGTTCATTCAATGTCACTGTCCGGTGCTTCGACCTGGATCCGCCTACCATCACGCTCGAAAAGCCCGACCTCGATGGGTTCCTCCGCATCGATGTCCTCGGCGAAGGCGTCCTCGAAACGGTTTCCGATCTCGGGGGGCTTTGGCGGGGCATTCCCCTCCAGGACGCGCCGGAGTTGACCGCCGATCTCAGCGCCCAGCAGGTCGATCCCCGCCGCCGCCGCTTCCATCGCTTCAAGCCCGATGCTCCCAAAGCGTTCTTTCGTGTCCGCCTCCAATCCGAATAGGCACCGAAAGCCCGCCATCGCTTCCGCGCCCAGCCCAACCCGGGCTCCGGAGCCACCGCGGTTCGGGCTCAAGCCGGTCGCGGCTTGACTTGGTGCCGCCTTGTTCGACTAAATGCCCCCACATGGCCGGTTTATTCACGATCCAAAGTGATTTTCACTACGAGATCATCCGCAAGCTGAGCGAGGGCGGCATGGGCATGGTCTACGAGGCGGAGCAGCGCGGCGCGCGGGACTTTGTCAAACGCGTCGCCATCAAGGTCATTCGCCAAAACTACGCCAACCAGAAATCGTTCATCGATAATTTCATTGGCGAGGCCAAACTGGTTGCGGACCTCATCCACACCAATATCGTCCAGACCTACCATCTCGGCGAAGCCCGGGGCATCTACTTCATTTCGATGGAGCTGATCCGCGGCGTGAACCTCGAGCAATTCACCGAACAGCTCGCGGACAAGCGCCAGCAGCTCCCGATCGAACTCGCGGTCTTTATCACCAGCCGGGTCGCCCGCGGGCTCGCTTACGCCCATGAGAAGACCGACAAGGACGGCAAAACGCTCGGCATCGTCCACCGCGACGTGAGCTTCAAGAACATCATGATCGCCTTCGAGGGCGATGTGAAGCTCACCGACTTCGGCATCGCCAAGGCGCGCGGCTTTCTCCAGGACAACGAGGGCGAAGTCGTCGCGGGCAAGGCCGATTACATGAGCCCCGAGCAGGCGGATTTCCAGATCACCGACAAACGCTCCGACCTGTTCTCCGCGGGCGTGGTCCTGGCCCATCTCCTGTTGGGCCACAATATTTTCAAGGGGCGCAATTCCGAAGACTCGCGCGGCCGCATCATGAAAATGGCCATCCCGGATTTCTCGGTTCTCGATCCTCGCATTGATGCCCGCCTCAACCAAATTCTCCATCGCGCCTTGGCGCGGAAGCTCGAAGACCGTTACCCTGTGGCCGACGAAATGCTCTACGATCTGGAACACTTTATCTACCACAAGGGGTACGGCCCCACGAACGAGACGCTCGGCCGCTACATCCGCGATCTCTTCGGCCAAAACTCCCGCCCGCCGGAGAATGTGGCCAAGGGCAGCACCCAGATCATGGAGCGCACCGCCCGCGTTTCCACTCAGACGCCCGCCCCGCAATGAAACGCGCCGCGTCCGTTCCTCCATCCGGTGTGAAGCTCGGCTTGCTCCAAACCCGGGACTGGGGCACTCCCGCCGAGAATCTCCGCCGCAACCTCGCTCTGGCCGACCAGGCTGCGTCCCAGGGCGCGCAAATCATTTGCACGCAGGAATTGTTCGCGTCCTGCTATTTCTGCCAGGAGGAAAATCACGCTAATTTCAAACTCGCCGAACCGATCCCCGGCCCATCCACGGAAGCGTTTCAGAAACTCGCCAGGAAGCGCGGCGTGGTCGTCATCGCCTCCTTGTTCGAGAAGCGCGCCTCCGGTGTCTATCACAATACCGCCGTGGTGATCGATGCCGATGGCAGCCTCCTGGGTCTCTACCGGAAGATGCACATCCCGGACGATCCCCTCTTCTACGAAAAGTTCTATTTCACCCCCGGCGATCTCGGCTTCAAATGCTTCCAAACCCGCTTCGCCCGCATCGGGGTGTTGCTCTGTTGGGACCAATG
>CAYZKY010000002.1:359-111522 GCA_964478815.1 uncultured Verrucomicrobiota bacterium | reverse complement strand
CGCCGGGAAGCTTACCATTCCTTATCCATTCCACTGAAAACGTCGAAGAACCAAAATCTTAATCGCGGGACTTTTTACCGAAGTGAACGGGTATTCGCGAAATGGAATTGCGCGGATCTTTGGCGAATCACCGATACCTGACGCACCGCCAACGATTCAATTCGAATTGAATGAAGTCCTCCTCACCTTGAGTTGGGACCTGGGCGCGATCGGTTTTGCTTTAGAAGAAGTCGAAAACTTAATGACATCAGAATGGCGGCCGGTTCAAAATGTTCAGAATAACTCCGTTACGTTGCCAGCAATCTCCGAGAAAAGATTCTACCGTTTGAGAAAATAGGAAAACGCGAATCTCCAAACAGCAGGCCCAAGAAAAGTGGACTCGACAAAAGGGTTTGATCCGTTCTTGACCACGCACCGTTTCTACCCCACGCTCCTTCATGATCGCGAGCCCAACCTCGTGGTCACCCGGACCCGTTCCGAACAAAAGCCTTGACCCCCTCGACCCCCTCGAGCCTTCTCTTCCGAACCCTCCGCGTGGCCCCGCTCATTCCCCGCCACAGGAGTAAAATTACACCCCCGGACGAGGCGGATCGAGAACAGGAATTCCGGGGCGCGCATTGGAAGCTGAGTGCTGGACAGACTGGGGAAGAGGAGGGGGGAATGTAGAATCGGGATGGGGCGGTGGCGATTTTTGGCCAGGGCGCGGCGGGGAGCGGGTGAGGAGCCGGGCGAGGGTTGGGGCACCCCCCCCTCTTTTTTTGGGGGCCGGCCGGAGTCTGGACTGAGGGCGATGGCTGGGAGGATGGGCACCCCCCCCATATTTTTGGAATTGGGGGTGCGGGCGGTGGGGCGGAGTGGATGGAAGGTGTGGAATTTGTGGAATGGCGGGGGTTTTGGGGTGGAATACGTGGAATATCTGGAATGGGTGGATTGGGCGGCATGAGGGCGCGAGTGCTGGCGCACGGCCACGGCGGGCACCCCCCCCACTTTTTTGAGGGGGCTCGGGATTGAGTGGCGGGTAGCCGGGCTCCGGGAGATGGTGGAGCTGGGGGCAAGGGTACAAGAAATGTGGGCGGAGGAGGGTGGTTCCACCGCTGGCGGGTCACCAAGAAATGGAGCGGTTCGGCAGGGAACGGCTTCGTTTCGCGATGACGGCTCAGGCTGAGTCGTCATAATGGTAAAGTGCGGCCTCCGTTGGGATTTGTCAACCTCGCCGCAGGGATCGGTTTCAGCGACAATCTGTAAAATAAACTGACATGATTTTGAACTTCGACAAGGGGGTGGCTTTTTATAAGGCGTTGACCATGAGCATGTTGAGTTATTGGCACTTTTAATGCTACCATTTATAGGTTGTTTCGCATACAGGTGCGTTCGTCACCTGATTGAGAACGAACCCTATTGCTCTAACCCACCGAAATTCTTATGAAGATTAAAACCAGAAACCACGTTCTTGGATGCATGCTGCCGGCTTTTGCCGTAGGCGGTTTGGCGCTCGCACCGGCCGTCCAGGGGGCCGCGCTGGCGGACCGGCCTGCCTTGCAAGCGGTGTTGGGCGGACCGGGCACGCTCGAGGATTTTGAGAGCTACGTTGTCGCCGTCCCAGGGACTGCCGATGCGATGGGTGTTGAATTGCTCGATAGCACCACGATCGTTAACGGCCAAGGCCCGGGGCTGGTCGTGCCGGGTGTGACCTTTACGGCTCCTCCGGGTGACGGATTACAGTGGGATGACGTGGGATACGTTGGCGCCCCCTCCAAGGAAATACTGGTTGGAGTTCCTGCGGGGCAGCCGTTGGGGATCGACTTTGCCGGCGCCGTGGGCGCTTTCGGCGTCGATCTGCGCGCGTTTACCGGGTTTTCCGCGACCGCGACGATGACCATTTTCGCGGCGGACGATACCAGCGTGATCGGGGTGCTTTCCTCGCTGAGCTTGGGCGGGGGCGGCAGCCCCATATTCGCCGGCTGGGAGGACGCAGGCGGGATTGGGCGAGTCGAACTCACCCAAACGGATTGGCCCTGGTCTCCGATCATCGATAACCTGGAATTCGGCAGCCACGACGGCACGCCCGTGCCCGAAGCCGGTTCCACCCTGGCGTCGCTGGGACTCGCGCTGGCGGGTCTGGCGTCGCTGCGGCGCCGGAACCGGTAGCCGGAGGCCAGCGCGAGCGCGCTTGCAAAAGCGCGCGGCGGGGCCATGGGATTGATCATCGAGTGCCCCATTGAGAATGGGGCACTCGCGCGGGTGGCGGGACGAGGTGCGTTTCAGCAAGTCCGATCTGTGTCGTACTTCGGCGGCGCTGACTTCCGGCAACGTCTGCTGGATGAATTGGGCGATTCCCGAAGCGACAACCAGACGGGAAAAAGCTTCCTCGGGCAGGATTTCGTCTGAACGAACTCGACGCGGAAGCGATTCGCGGCGAATCGGCGGTACTCCCCAAAGCGAAATGTCTCACCTTAAGGTCTGACTCCTTTGCGGCGCTTACCGAATGGGTAATCAGTTCGCCGACTGCCCCGATGCGGCGCTTTCGCGCATCACTTCGTCTGGGCGTTGGCGCCGGCTGCTTGGCAAAGGCTCTCTGCCGTCTCGTTGGCGAATAATTCCTCCCGGAGCTTGAGGTAATCGCCCGGCCCGACTTGCCAGGAAGAAAGCAGGCGAGCGACCTTGGACGCGGACAACCGTTCCATCAGGACTTCGACCGCCTCGGCGGTGGCCGCGGATTCGTTTGGAACTGTCACGCTCATATTCTCAAGTCAGGCTGGCGCCAGCACGAGGCTGAACGATAGCGTTTCGAGCCGGATGCGCGGCTGCCGCTGGTTATCGAGCGGGCGGTTCAACACGCTGTTGTCCAGGTAAAGGAGCATGGTTTGTCAGGTCATCATTTGGTCCTCTCTCCATGAATCGGAAATTCGGTAGCTGATCATCAATGACCTACGAATTTCATTCCGGAACCCGATTTCGGCTCCGCCGGCGCCGGTTCATGGTCTCAATGCGCGCCCTTTCGGCGAGGTCCTTCCGACCTACAAACCCGGCGTGAAATGCCCGCAACCAGCCGAAGTCGATTCTCCGCGTCTTGGTGGCGACATCCAGCTACTGGCGGTCGAAACTTTTCAAGCTTTCGGATTCACCAATCAATGAATTGGCGAAACTTTCGACATCGACCAATGTCTCCATGCTGAAATGTCTCCGGCTTCCCGTTTGCTCGAAACTTTCCCGACAAGCTTCGCTTTCGCCGAATCGCTTTATGCGCCGAACCGTCCACTGCAACCTCAACTCGGTAAACTGCATCGGATTCGCTGCCTCTCTCCATATCGAAGCCGCCGGGACGCACGGTGTATTGCCAGTCGAAGTGTTTTACCTTCACGGCATTCATTTCAACAATGAAATCAGTAACAGAGGACAATCGTTGAGTCTCAAGGCAAACGCATTTGCGCAACACGCGTCGTAAGCACTCCTCCACATGAGGACCGACTGACTCAATGTCAACAAGTGTTCCTGACAATGCTTTGCTTTTCAATTCATTATCTGTGAGGTCTGAAAGCGAGTAGTCGAGATTACCACCGAGTAATTGGAACAAGACAATTCCTAGCTGATAAATGTCGCTCGACACCGAGTACCCAACCCCATTCCACACCTCCGGTGGGCGATAAAGTCTCGCGTGTTGGCTTGCGAACGCTCTTCCCGACTGGTCTAGTTTGCTCGCCAAACCCAAGTCTGTGACCACGCCTTGGCGACGTGCTCCAGCATTGCGGACGATGAGGTTGGCGGGCTTGATGTCGCGGTGAACATAGCCACGGGAGTGAAGATGCGAAAGCCCCGCGCCTGCTTCCAGCGTCAAACGAATGCATTCATGCACTGATGGCCACTTGCCTGATGAAACGGCTGCTTCGATCAAGTCCTGAAACGAACCTCCGCTAACAAGCTCCATCTCTAACAGGATGCTACCGTTATTTACTACGTCAGCACCGAAGATCTTCACGAGATTCTGATGTTCCAGTCGCCGGAGCAACTGTGGCTCTCGAAGCGCCGACTGGGAGTCCTCCGAAGGAACAGGATAGATTTTGAGGAAGACTTCGCGGCCAACGAACGAGTTCAGAGCCTTGAAGACCCTGGCGTTCCGCCCAGGCGTGAGTGGTTGGAGATTCGTGAATTTTGGGGGCAGCGCCATTGAGGTTAAAGTGTTGCAACCTTGAACGCGGCGGAAGCAGCGCCGTTCGCACCCTGTGACCAGTAGCTGTGCTCGCCACTGGCGTTGAACAGTTGCTTCGCGCGTTCTTGCCACTTCTCTCCTGCCGCACAACCCAGCGCTTTCTTCAGGCTTTGAGGCGCTATCTCGGTCACGCGCAGTGCCTTCTGAACAGCAGCGAGTTCCGTGATTGCCTCGGCCTTTATTGCCTCGACCGAAGATCCATACTGCCCACCAGAACACTTGAGAACTGCGACCGCGACTTCTGACGAGAAATCGTGGTCGAAAACTGTGGAAATGTTCTGGAGCAAATCAGCCAAATCAGCGGACTTTTCGAGCTGAAATCTGATTCGTCGAACCTTGGCCACTGAGAATTGCTGGCCAGTGCCGTGGGTCTCGACAATGAAGATGGCCTCTTTAGTTGCGTTTACTCCGAATATCATAGTCAAAGCATTTCAGTTCGCTCACGCGAGGCAAAGATCAGCCCTTGAATCTTCTCACTCATGCCTTCGCGTTAAGCTCACTATCCTTCATGGTGAACTCGCGGCTTTTTTCTTTCATTCCCTTTTTGGACGCTTCTTCCTCGGCGATCTGTTTCAGGGCCACGATTCCAGTTTCAGGCCACTGACTCGTTTGAACTCGCCGACGTTATCAGTGACGAGCGTAAGGCCGCAGGCGACGGCTTGGCCGGCGATGAGCAAATCGTATGGCCCGATGGGCGTGCCCAGTCGTTCCAGTTCCGCGCGAATGTTTGCGGCGGCTTCCGCGCTCGCACGGTCGAGCGGCATTTCGATGATGGCGGAAACGAATCGTTCGACTTTCTGCCGCTCTTTCGCCGGGTCTTGAGCCTTGGCGAGTCCGCAAAACAATTCATAGACGGTGACCATGGACGCGGCGCAATCCGTCGGCGCGAGCTGGCTCAACCGTTGCACCATGCCCGGTCGCTGGCGAAGCACGCCGATGCAGGTGTCGGTGTCGAGCAGATGCGTCATGGCGGCGGGCTACAACGGTTTCACGGGCGGCAGTTGGCCTTGGTCCGGGCGGGAAAAGGCCGGGTCGGTAATGTGAATCGATTCGAAGAAACCGGCCGGCCAGGTTTTCGAGTGCAACGGCTCAAGGACAATCGCTTCGCCCTCGTGGCGAACGCCCACGGTAGGCGTGGAGATGTGAAAGCCCTTCGGCAGGCGCACGGTCTGACACCCGCCTTCGTGGAGGACGGTGGCTGTTTCCATAATCGTGTTCGTTCGATGTTGCTCTTAGAGCCTGTCTGAAAATTGCGCCAGGACATGCGGCGGATCTTTTGGCTGGGGCCTTCGTTGGCACGACCATTACCGCCCGCTGCGGGGATGCTCTGGTCGTGCCGCCTCGGACGCAGCCAAAATCTCTCGCCGCAGTCCTTGCCGGAATTTTCAGACAGGCTCTTACGGCGGCTAATCTACCACGTTTCGCGCCTTCGCGTAAAGCCCGGCGAACTCGAACCGGATTTCCAAGAAGGCGGGACCGGCACCCGATGCGATGAAATCCTCCAGGACGAACTACGGCCGGACCAGGCGGAAGAGCTGGACGGGGCTGTCGGGGGAAAAGCTGAGGCGGTGCTCGTTGGTCGCGAGGTTGCTCCAGCTTCCGGGGGTGCCCAGGGTGCTGGCTTGGAGGATGAAGCCGGGAATGGGGGAGGCGCATTCGACGACGATTGGGGGGCTGAAGCGCGCGATGGAGAGGCGGGGCGGTTCGACAGCCGAAGCGGCTACGCCGTCGTTTAGCGCCGCGAGCGCCAGCATCGTGCCATCGGGAAATGCAGCGGTTCGAGTAGGAACGGCTGCGTTTCGCCATGACGCTTCGAACGGAGGCGTCATGAAAGTGGCATGCGATGTCCTGTTCGATTTATCGAGCTTAGGGGATGGCAATTTGCGCGCGGTTGGGGGCAGCAAGGCTGGGGCAAGCCTCCGGCCTGGCCGGAGCTCGCTGATAGGTTTCGCGCTGTCTCAACGAATTCTGCTGAGACGGTTCAACGTGTCTCATGAGACAATTCGCCGGGGCAGCCCCTTTGTCGTGAAATCGTTCTTGTCTGTTGGCGCGCAACGGCTTAGGGGGCATGATCGCGCGAGGCCGATGGTCTGGCATTTAACCTGCACAGGGGAGTGGATTTTATGAATTCAAGAGACAGCCTGAAGACCCCGTTAATGATCGATCGGGAAGCCGCACCCGATTGTTCGATCTCCGCCAGCCAGATCCGTGAAACCCAAGTTATCGGGCGGGCGAGCATCGCCACGGTCCTGAAACGAGCCTGTTACTGCATTTTGGCGCTGGCCGGCCTGATCGCTGCCCAAGCCTGGGCCGATGATGGCGACCCATACATTCCTCCCGTGAATCCTGGGGCCGGGTATATCGGCATCTATCCCAACCCGACGCTTCCCCCGGACTATGTGAAGGATCAGAGCACCAGTCCCTGGGGCCTCACGACGATGTACAACGCCGTCCCCGAGCTGCGCATCGGGCAGCGGTTCACGGCCGGTCTTAATTCCATCGACTGGGTCGGATTCGTCTTCCAGTCGACCGACCAGGGGGGGGCAATCGGCCCGGCCGAGTATCGCGTCCGGATCGCCCAGTCCATCGATCCCACCACCGGTCATCTGATCGACGTTTTGGGAACGAGCTCCTCGGAGATCATCCAGATGCTTGAGACGGGCTGGTTCCTCTTCGAATTCCCGGAATCGGTCGCGCTCACGCCGGGCGCGAGTTATTACCTGAGCATCGACTATGTGAGCGGCTATCCCGGGGGCCCCGGAGGGACGGGCATCGGTGTCGGTGGCCGAACGGACAATGTCTATTCCGGTGGAAATTATACCGGCTTTTGGGACAGCGAATTTGGAATCGCTGTTTTGCCGACGGCCAATCGCGACCTGATCTTCTGCACCGGCGTGATGCTGGCCCCGACGACGGTTCCTCCGGCACCGATCTTAACCGCGACTGCGGGCCATGCTGAAGTGACACTCACCTGGACGGCATCCGCGGGGGCGAGGAGCTACACCGTGAAACGCTCCACGACCTCCGGCGGCCCGCACGAACTCGTCGGCACGACAGGCGCGCGGTTCTACGTGGATGAAAACGCGGTCAACGGGACGACTTATTATTATGTGGTTTCCGCGGTCAACACGCTCGGTGAGAGCGATTCCAACGAGGCGGCGGCCACGCCGCAGGCGCCGCCGCCGCCCAGTGCGCCCGATCTATTGACGGCCACGGCCATCTCGACGACCCAGATCGCTCTGACGTGGAGGGACAATTCGACCGATGAAACCGGGTTTCAAATCGAGCGTTCCACGGGCGGAGGAAATTTTACGCTTGTCAGCACCGTGGCAGCGAACGCCACCAGCGCGAACATGACGGGGCTGGCGCCCGCGACGGGTTACACCTTCCGCGTGCGGGCGATCAGCACCGTCGCCGGAGCGTCCGGCTACTCGAACGAGGCGAGCGCCACGACGCTGGCCTTGCCGCCTCCGCCGGCGGCTCCGACCGGGTTGAGCGCCACCCTTATTCCGCCGACACGCATCGACCTGGCCTGGACCGACAACGCCAATAACGAAACCGGGTTCAAGATCGAGCGCTCGACGGATGGCGTTAACTTCAGCCTGATCTCTACCGTGGGCGCCAATGTCGCGAGCTATTCGAATACGGGTCTCAGCGGCGTGACGACGTACTACTACCGCGTGCGCGCCTCGAATAGCAGCGGCGACTCGGCGTATTCCGGCATTGCCAGCGCGACGACCGGCGCCGAAGGGGTGCTGCAACAAAACGCCAGCGGCGGGAACAAGATCGACATCAAGCAGGGCCAGAAAGGCGCGCAGTCCTTCCGCCACGGCACGGCCGGGAACCCTGGCTATTTTGTCACGAAAGTCGTGCTTCGTCTGTCCCGGGACTCCGTGCTGCCTAATGCCAATGTGAGTTTTTCCATTGGAACGGGGATCAATAGCGGCGCGGTTTCCGGGAGCAGCGTATCGATCGCACCGAGCCAGATCAGCAATACTTCTGCGGGGTCGAGCTTCATGACGCTGCAAATCGCTTTTCCGGTTCCCGTCGGTCCGCTGACGGCCGGAAGCACTTATTACCTAAATCTGGCGTGCGAAGCCTCCAACGGGAAAGCGATTTACGCCGAGCAAGCCGGCGGCAACGCCTATTCCGGCGGCAGTTACTTCAAGGCGGGCGGCGACGACGGAAAAGATATTTGGTTTCAGGTCTTGGGCAATGGCGCAGCCCCCACTGCCCCGCCCGCCCCCACCGGGCTGGCCGCCACGGCTGGCCATGGGCAAGCGAGCCTGAGTTGGACGGCCAGCGCCGGGGCGACGAGCTACACGGTGAAGCGCGCCACCACCAGCGGCGGGGTCTACACCATCATCGCGACAGGCGTAACGTCCACCACTTATGCCAATGCGGGTTTGAACAACGGCACCACTTACTACTATGTCGTCACGGCGGTGAATTCCGTGGGCGAAAGTCCGAACTCGAACCAGGCGAGCGCGACTCCGCAGGCACCGGCCGCGCCCGCAACTCCGACCGGCTTGGCGGCGGTGGTGGGCAACGCGCAAGTGAGTCTGACTTGGGCCGCGGCGACGGGGGCGACCGGCTACAATGTGAAGCGGGCCACCGTCTCGGGCGGGCCCTACAGCCTCGTGGCCACGGGGGTCGCCTCGACCAGCTATGCGAACACGGGCTTGGCCAATGGCACCACTTATTACTATGTCGTCTCGGCGGTGAACGGGAGCGGCGAAAGCGCCAATTCCGGCCAGGCCAGCGCCACGCCGCAAGCACCTGCGGGCGGGGCCTTGCAGCAAAGCATCGGGACGGGGAACAAGGCGGACATCAAGCAAAGCCAAACCGGTTCGCAGTCGTTCCGGCATGGCAGTGCCGGCGGCGCTGCTTACACCGTCAGCAAGCTGGTGCTGCACCTCTCGCGCGAATCGGAAGCGCCAGACGCGGACTTGGAAGTCAGCATCGGCACGGGGAGAAACTCCGGCGCGCTGGCCGGCAGCACGGTCGCGATCTCGCCTTCGAGCATCACGAACACGAGCGCGGGCAGCTCGTTCCAGACCTTCGAGGTCACCTTCGCCAGCCCGGTTGGGCTGACGGCCGGCACGACTTACTATATCAACCTGGCGTGCGAGGGGCCGAACGGAAAGACCGTTTACCTGGAACTCTCCGGCGGCAACTCGTACGCGAGCGGAACGTACTTCGAGGGCGAAAGCGATCAAGGCAAGGACGCGTGGTTCCAGGTGTGGGGGCAGTAGCCAAGACCGGACGCCTGATCGAAAGCTGCTTTTCGAGAACGGCAGGTTGGACCGCCGCGTCAAACGCTGGCGCGGAGGTGCCTTGGTCCTGAACTGGGGGCCAAGGTTTTTTGCGGGCGGTGTGCCTGTCGTAGGGGAGGGCCTTGGCCGGCGGAACGGACGCGCTGCAAATCGAAAATGTCTCACCTTACGGTCTGCCCCCTTGATGGGCACCCCCCCTTCTTTTTTTGGGGAAGGCTGGCCGGGGTGTTGGCTGGAGGCGATGGATGGGAGGGCAGGCACCCCCCCTTTTTTGAAATTGAGGGCGCGGGGGACGGCGGTGGAGTTGATGGAAGGTGTGGAATTTGTGGAATGGCGGGGGTTTTGGGGTGGAATACGTGGAATATCTGGAATGGGCGGATTGGGCGGCATGAGGGCGCGAGTGCTGGCAGCACGGCCACGGTGGGCACCCCCCCCCACTTTTTTGAGAGGGCTTCGGATGGAGTGACGGGTAGCCGGGCTCCGAAAGGTGGTGACTGGGGCGAGCGTACAAGGGGTATGGGCGGAGGAGGTTGGTTCCACCGCTGACGGGCCACCGCGAAATGGAGCGGTTCGGTAGGGAACGGCTTCGTTTCGCGATGACGGCTCGATTGAGTCGTCATTGCAATAAAATACGCCATCCGTTCCGATTTTTCAAGTTCGACAATTGACGCTTTGACGCCGGAGCAAAGCTTGGCGGCCTCCCCGCTACCGCGAGGCTGGGGAGAGCGCGGCATCGATCACGGGGGAGTGATCTTCGTCGACTACAAGAGCTTTGCGCAAAACGACGTCGGTGGCCTGGCCGAAGCCCTCGCGGATTTGTGGAAACTCCAGGGCCTGCAGGACTGGAAGAATCGCTGCTTTTTCCTGACCCCAAGACGATAGGGGAGTCATCTCATGGACGACATCGGCTGCGGTATGCGCCTCGCTTGCGCCTCCTCAACCTCCAGCAATCCGGCGGTTCCCCGCGCAACATCAACGCCCGCTGGCGGGAAAAGGAGTCTTCGTTGGTGACGAGCTACTCGATTCTCGCGTTCCAGCGGATCGCGGTGGCACGGTAACCGCCAGGACGGTCGGTGGCGGCCACGCAGTCCTTCCGAATCGGACCCTAAAAAAGGTTGACACGCGCTTCCGCAGGCAGAAATTCGTCCGAGTGAACTCAACGCAGAAGCGACTCCCGCTGAATCGGCGGAGCGTATGCGCTCCAAAACGAAAATGTCACGCCTTAAGGTATGACTCCTTCGAGGGAACCGGAGGCGTTCGCGCTCTAACTGATTTGAATTCGCGCCCATGATTACTGTAGAGATTCTCGAAAAGTTTGAGACAGCCGAAAGGTTCCTAGCAGAGAACGGCATCGCAGTGGCTGAATCGATTCTTGATTCCCTTCGAGAACACGCGTTCGTGTCGGGCACTGCGGACAGTTTACAGTTTTTGGGGCGTCTTGCCCAAGGTTACAGAAGGGCCGGTAAGGTTGAAAAAGAGCTGCCGGTGCTTGAAAAGCTCGCTCCACTTGCTGTAAATGAACTCAAGAGGAAGGGAGTACTTGCGACGAGCAGCGAAATCCAAGCGACGGGCGCTGATGTAGCATATCTCGCTCGGGCTTATAGTAAAATCGGCAGAATTGCCGAAGCCAACGTTAAGTTCAGCGAAGCCAACGCGCTTTTTTCTGAGGTTGGAATGGAAATACATCCTGACTATGAGAAGATTCATCCGCATCAGGTAGCCCTTCGACGTAGACAATAGCAAAAGATGGCACCGAGTCATGAACGCGCAAGACGTCGAGAGGATTGTTTCAGAAAAGACTGACGAGGAGTTGAGAGAGATACTCGCGACTCCTCGGGATTGGAGGCCCAATGTCGTTGCGGCTGCAAAGGCGCATGCCAAGCGTCGAGGTATCGTCGTGCTTGGTCCTCAAAAGGCGGCGGACAATCCTGCCTCCACATGGCCAAGTTGGCTTCGGTCGCGCATCTCAGAATACGAATTCAGCAGGCTTTCCGCTTACCACCCGGAAACATCGCCTTTGATCAGCTCTTTTCGGCCTGGGGATGAGATATGGTTTTACTCGCGCCTCGTAGACCAAACTTGTTTGGGCAGCAAAGTTATTGAGAACGGATTCGCGCTTGTTCGCGCCGGCGCAGTTGTGTCATCCGTTGAGCGACGAACTATTCACGTTGAAAGATCGTTCGACGCTTTGGATGCATTGCTGTAAACTCTCTGGAAGGCTCCTCCTGAGACGGAGAGGTGCCCCGAATAAAAGGCTGTGCCGAAACGATGCGGATGCGTCCTATTTCCTGCGCAAGACCCACAACGTTCCACGGCAATCCGAAGTTCTCCTATAAAAGGGGGTCAGTCCTTAAAGTGGCGCGCGGGGGGGGGGGGGGCAATGGTAAACAACACCCGGCTAGAGGATTGTTAAGCATTCGGCGGTGGAGGGGGGGATGGCGCTCTTGGCGGTGCCAAGCGAAAGCCGCGCGGCGATTTGTTTGGTGGTGAGGGTGGAGCGAGAGAATCGGACGGAGCGGTGTGGAGGGGGTCTCGCGCTTGGTGGTGACGTTGCCGGAGGTGCAACGGTTGATAAAGATCACTTTAGATTCCTCGTCTGAAACTAAAATGGACTTGGGATTATTCGCCGAAGGCTGGGAATTACGGCTGGACCATGCGGAAAAACCGGGCCGAGCTGTCCGGGGGAAAACTGAGGCGGTGCTCGTTGGTCGCGAGGTTGCTCCAGGTTCCGGGGGTGCCCAGGGGGCTGGTTTGGAGGATGAAGCCGGGCGTGGGGGAGGCGCATTCGACGAGGATCTGAGGGCCGAAGCGCGTGATGGAGAGGCGGGCTGGTTCCGCGGCCGAAGCGGCCACTCCGTCGTTTAGCGCCGCGAGAGTCAGCGTTTTGCCGTCGGCGCTGGGGCGGAGTTCGTATTGGAAGCCGGGGGCGAGGCCGGTGACTTCGACGGTGCTGAAGCTGCCGGAGATGCCGTCGGCGGCGAAGAGGAAGTGGAAGAGTTGATTTTGGCGTGGGGCGAAGCCATTGATGAAGTGGAGCGCCAGCTTGCCCCCGAGCGAGGCCTGGCCGCGCGCGAGGCTGACGACATCGTGTTGCGTGCCGGGAGTGGCGCCGCCGATTTCGATGAGGAGCGTGCTGGTGGGTTGGGCTTCGTAGGCGCCTTCCAGCGACAGGGTGCCGGGGGAAGCGCCGGGGGAAAGGAGGCCCGCAGGGATAATCCGGGTGGCAATGATGGTGCCCTCGCCCTCGATCGTGCCGTCCACCCCGGTGATGAGCGGGCCATTCACTTCGACCCGGCCGCGATTGTCGACGATCAGTTTGGCCTGGCCGGCGACACCCAGGCGCAACTCGGTCTCGACGGTCCACCGGGAGTTCGGGCCGACCACGGTGATTTTCGCGGAAGAATCGGGCCCGATGGCGGCGATGGCCGCGCCGGTGTGCAGCGCGCCGCCGCCGAGGATTTGCACGGCGGCCTGGCCCGCCTTGCCGATTTCAAAGGCGGAATTGGTGGCGGTCAGTTTGGAGCCGGCGAGTTCGATGCTCAGCTTGCCCTCGGCGTTCGGCCCGCCCGCGAGTTGGAGCAAGCCGCCCTGGAGTTCGACCTTGCCGCCGCGACTGAGAATCATGGCGGCGGTGCCTTCGTCCCCGATCTTGAGCTGATTTTCGATTTTCCAGAGGCCGTTTTTCAGGACAAATAGATTGCCGGTCGCGCCGCCTTTGCGGCCGAGGTAGCCGCTTTTTGAATGCACTTGGGCTTGATCGTCGATGGTCAAGATGCCGAAATCATCGACGCCGATTTCCAGATCGCTGACGATTTGCCAGAGGGCCTCGGGATGGCCGACGATCACCTCGCCCGTGCCGTCGATGCCGATTTGGCCGGTCTGGCTATAGACCTGGCCGCCGGTGCTGATTTCAAACGTGCCGCGGCCCTTGACGCCGACCTGAAGGGCGGCCGTGGCGGCCATGAGGCGCGATTGATCGCCGGTGACCGCGAGGACGCCGACGCCTTCCGCGCCCACTTGCACGTTCGTCCCCAGGAATTCCAGCCGGGCGCCGGAACTGACGGCGAGTAGGCCGATCTCGCTGGCGCCGACGGCGAGCTTATCCGTCACGGACAAAACGGTGTTGGCATTTTCGATGGACACCGTGCCGACGCCGACGCCTTTCGACGTAGACGGCGCTTCGACACCGACCTTCAAGTCGCGGACATCGGCGCGGGCCCCACCGCGCACCTGGAGCACGCCCGTGCCGCCGTTTCCGGCGACGAGTTCGCCCGCGACTTTGAGGTTCGAGCCGGTGCCGGTGAGGATGACGCGATTGGTAAACGCGGATTCGCCGATCAGGAGTTGCCCCGCAGTGACGGTGCCGCCCGTCACATTAAGAATGCCTTCCCCTTCCTTGCCGACGGCGAGAATGGCGGAACGGGCGTCCAACTCGCCCTGGGTGGAAACGCGAACATCGCCCCGGCCGGTTTTGTCGAAACCGAGCGCGAGCCCAGCGCCCTGGCCCGAAACTTTCAGCTTTCCGCCGTCGGACAGAAACATGATGGCTTTGCCCGCGTCTCCAATGAATCCGCCTGACTTCAGTTCCCATTCCGAACCCGGACCTTCGATATAGACCGTTCCGCTGCCCTGCTGGGTTCCGCCCACGTAACCGGCGTCCGAGACGATTTTGCCGCCCCCATCGATGTCCGCCTGGGCGGCTCCTTCGATGCCCACCTCCAGGTTTCCGGCCAAGGTCAAGATCGAGCCGGCGTGCCACACTTGCGCCTGGCCTTCGTGCAACGTGAGATGTTGCGCCGAGCCTTTGCCTCCCTCCCGCACTTGCACGGTGCCCCGGTGCAAAACCAGCGGGCCGGAAGCGCGAAATTCTCCGCCCGAACCCTTGGCGACGAGGTAAGCGCCCCCTCCCCGGAACTGGGCCTGCGGCAAAGTAACCAATCCGCCGCTTTCTGCCGTGATGCTGCCATAGTTTTCGATCTCGAGGGTTTCCCGGATTTGCAGCGAAGAGCCCGCCCCGGTCACCGCGAGAAAGCCGCCACCGAAATTATCGAACTGCCCCCGGCCGATCGTCATCGTGCCCTGATTGCGGATGAACAGGGCGGTGGCCCCGCGGAGGCTGAACGCTCCTTCGACCTGCCATTCGGTGCCTGGGCCATCCACAAACGCGGTCGGCCGCCGCTGATCGCCGCCCGCCGACGCGGTTTGATTGATCATCCGGCTGCCGCTGCTCAGTTGGACATCGGTCCCGTTATAATTAGCAATTTCAAAAATGCTCTCTCCCTCGCCAAACATTCCGGTGCCCGCCGCGGAATGTTCCACCGCGGCGGCCTTGAACTGGCTGCGCCCCTTCAGCGTCACCGACCACACGGCTTTTGAGTCGCCTCGGTGCTCCCAGTGCGACTCATCTTCGAGGGTCACTCCGGGGATGCCAGGCATTCCCGTGGTCACCAACTTGCTGCCCTGGAGCAGATGGATAATCTGGCGTTCAGCGTTGTTCACTGCCAGCACGCGGGGGGAGCCGCCCACATTTTTTTCGGCGGACCCGGCCAGGGGCAATGCCAAGGCGGGCCCGCCTCGCCAGGAATTCAGTTGGGCCGTCACTCCCTGGAGCACGAGGCGGCCTCCGGCGTAATAAAACTTGGCCGCAGACAGCGTTCCGCCGCCCCGGAAGGTGATCGTTCCGACGGTGGGGGTGAACATTTCATCCACCGACAAACCGCCTGCCAGGACGAAGGAGGCGTCCGAAGCGCCGTTGAAGTAGATGATGCGCAGTGAGGAAGCGCCCGCCATGTCGACCGTGTAGGCTCCAAGCTGGCTGGGGAAAAAAATGCCATCGCCGGGGCGCGGCGCGATGGTGGCGGTGCTGTCGACGAACGGCTTGACCATGAAGCGCTCGTCGCTCACGGCCCAATTGCTGGGCGTGCTGAAGCTGCCGCTTTGCGCCGTTTTCCAGTTAAAACCCACCCAATCAGACTGCGCGGCCAGCTTCGGGCCTGCTCCCAACCCCAAAGCGCAAATGGACCAAAGAGCCATGAACCGGGCGGGACACATCCGAAAGCGTTTCATCACCCCATACTAGACAAGAGGCCGCGCCGCTTCGCAACGCCGTTTTGGGCCGTTTGGCCCTATTCCCGACTTCGGGGAATGATGGGGGCGGGCGCGGGCTGGGGCACCCCTCCGCATTTTCGAGGAAGGCATTCTGCGGTTGCCTAAGGGAATGGCGGGCGGTCGTTCAAGTTCCGCGAAGCCGCGGGCGGCTCAGGTGAGGAGGTCGGGGAGGAGGTGGCCGTGGACGTCGGTGAGGCGGCGGTCGATGCCGTTGTGGTAGTAGGTGAGTTTTTGGTGATCGAGGCCGAGGAGGTGGAGGATGGTGGCGTGGAGGTCGGGGATGGTGACCTGGTGTTGGGTGACGAAGTAGCCGAGTTCGTCGGTCTGGCCGTAGTGGAAGCCGGGTTTGACGCCGGCGCCGGCGAGGAAGCAGGTGAAGGCGGTGGGGTGGTGGTCGCGGCCGACGGAGTCGAGGCCCTGGGTGGCGGGGCTGCGGCCGAATTCGGTGGTCCAGACGAGGAGGGTGTCTTCGAGGAGGCCGCGCTGTTTGAGGTCGTGGATGAGGGCGGCGACGGGTTTGTCCATGGTGGCGGCCTGGGTGTCGTGGTTGTCGCGGAGGTTTTCGTGGCCGTCCCAGTTGATGCGGGGGCTGCCGAAGGAGCCGCCGTTGAAGAGCTGGACGAAGCGGACGCCGCGCTCGAGGAGGCGGCGGGCCATGAGGCAGTTGCGGCCGAAGCCTTTGGTGGCGGGGTCGTCGAGGCCGTAGAGGGCGCGGGTGGCGGGAGATTCGGTGTCGAGGCCGGCGGCTTCGGGGATGCTGGCCTGCATGCGGGCGGCGAGTTCGTAGGAGCGGAGGCGGGCGGCGAAGGCGGTGTCGCCGGGGCTGGCCTGGGCGTATTCGCGGTTCATGGCGGCGAGGAGGGCCATATCGGCATGGCGATGGTCCGGGGACGTGGCGGCGGGGGTGTGGAGGTCGACGATGGGCTCGGCGGAGGTGGTGCGGAAGGGGACGCCCTGGTGGGTGGCGGGGAGGAAGCCGGAGGTCCAGTTGATGGAGCCGCCGGCGATGAGGCCGCGGGGGTCGGGGAGGACGACGAAGGCGGGGAGGTTTTCGTTTTCGGTGCCGAGTCCATAGCTCAGCCAGGCGCCCATGCTGGGGAAGCCATTCATGGTGAAGCCGCTGTTCATCTGGAAGGTGGCGGGGGTGTGGTTGTTGCTCTTGGCAAACATCGAATGGACGAAGCAGAGGTCATCCACGCAGGTGGCGAGGTGCGGGAGGAGGCTGCTGACCCAGGCACCGGAGCGCCCGTGCTGCCGGAATTCGTAGGGGCTGCGCATGATTTTGCCGGGCTGGCCGAAGAAGCCGAGGTTTTCGCCTTTGCCCTGGATGGACTGGCCGTGGAGGCGGGCGAGGTCGGGCTTGTAATCGAAGGTGTCGAGATGGCTGACGCCGCCGCAGCAGAAGATCTGGATGAGGCGCTTGGCTTTGGGGGCGACGTGGGGGAGGCGGGCGGAGCCGACGGAGCTTGGAGCGGGAGCGGCGGCGCGGGCCTGGTCGCGCTGGAGGAGCCAGGCGAGGGCGAGGCTGCCGATGCCGCCGGCGGTTTGGGAGAGGAAATGGCGGCGGTGGAGGAGCGGCGGCAACGGCGGGGTCGGTGTATTAGCGGACATAGACGAATTCGGTGGAGTTGAAGAGGGCCCAGCAAAGGTTTGGGAGGCCGCGTTCGCGGGCGGCGGCGAGGGCGCGTTCCTGCTCGGGCGCGGTGGGGGCGCGGCCGAGGGCGAGGCGGTAGGCGTGGTCGACGGCGCGGGGGAGTTCGCCGGGATGGGCGGCCTGGGCGCGTTCGGCCAGGTGAGCGGCCATGCGCTGGGCGAAGGAGTTGTTCATGAGGGCGAGGGCCTGGAGGGGCGTGGTGGTGACGCCGCGGCGGGGGGTCTTGACGGCGGGGTCGGGGCAGTCGAAGGCGTCGAGGAGCGGTTCCTTGCCGGAGTTGACGTTCATGCGATAGACGGTGCGGCGCTCGAACTCGGGGCCGATCTTGTCGACGGGGAGGTAGGCATTGGCGGGGAAGGCGAGGGCTTCGAAGGCGCGGAAGCTGGGGCCGCCCATCGCGGGGTTGAGACGGCCGGCGGCGGCGAGCATGGCATCGCGGAGGGCTTCGGCCTCGAGGCGGCGGGGGGCGAAGCGCCAGAGGAGCTGGTTGGCGGCATCGAGCTGGCCGGCGGCGGAATTCCACGCGGAGGATTGGCGGTAAGTGGCGGAGGTAAGGATGAGGCGATGCAGGGATTTGAGGCTCCAGCCGGAGGCGATGAGCTGGTGGGCGAGCCAATCGAGCAGTTCGGGATGGGTGGGGCGGGCGCCGCTGACGCCGAAGTCGTTGGGCGTGGCGACGATGCCTTCGCCGAAGTGGAGGTGCCAAATGCGGTTGGCCATGACGCGCGCGGGGAGGGGGTTGCGGGGGTCGGCGAGCCAATCGGCGAATTGGAGGCGGCGGGCGGCCTCGGGGGCGTCGGCTGGGAGTTTGAAATCGGGGTCGAGCGTGGCGACGGCGGCGAGGGCGCCGGGAGTGACGGTCTCGGCGGGAGAATTGACATCGCCGCGGACGAGACGCCGGGTGGGGGAGGGTTGGACGCGAGTGCCGGCGTAGGAGACGGGCTGGACTTGAGCGGCCTCGAGAGCGCGTTGGGCGGAGCGGAGGCGCGCGGAGAGTTCGGCGTGCTCGGATTTTTCGGCGGGCGTCAACGCGGCGAGGAGCTGCTCGCGGGAGAGTTCGACGCCGCCGGAGCGGTAGGCGGCCCGGATTTCGTGAGGTTCGAGGGCGCGGTCGTAAAGCGCCGCCTGGCGGATGTCTCCCTGGAGAAAGCCGTTGCCGGCTCCTTGGTGGCGCAGGCCGAGGAGGACGTGGGATTCGCCGGCGCGGAATTTCTGGAGAGGAGCGGACGGGGTGTAAGGCGCGCCATACGGCTCGCCATTGCGGTAGAGGGCGATGCGGCCATCCGCGTGATAGGTGGCGATGAGGTGGACGAACTGGCCGGGGGCGGCGGTTTCGGCGGGGGCTTCGAGGTCGCGGGTGCGAATGAAGCCATCGCTGCCGGCCATCCACCGGCCGGGTTGACGCTCGGCGAAGACAATGGCGTCGAACACGCGTCCATCGAGCGACTGGATGGAAATGGCCGCGCCGCCGCCTTGCTGAAGGCTGGCGAGGGAGACCCAAGCTTCGAGGGTCTTTTCGGCCAGGTTTTGTTCGAGCGCCGTCGATTGGAAATAAGCGCCATTCTTTTCGAGACGAAGCGCTCCCGATTCCACGCGCGCGCCGCCTTTGAAACGATCCGGAGCCGGGGCCGAGGCGGGTGAATCGAAACGCCAGCGATGCAGAGCGGGTGGCCCAGGTGGTGAAGCCGTTGCGCCGGGATTGTCAGCGACACGCGGCCAGGCGGCCGACTCGAGTTGCGCCAGGCGCTGGCGGACGGAGGAGAGTTCGGTCTCGAGGCGGGCTACTTGGTCCCGACGGGTTTTTTCTTCGGCCGCGCCGAGGATGGGGCGTTCGCCGTGTTTGACGCCTTCGAAGACGGATTTAATGCGGAAGTATTCGGCCTGGGGGATGGGATCGAACTTATGATTGTGGCAGCGGGCGCAATTGACGGTGAGGCCGAGAAAGGTCTGGCCGACGACGCTGAGCATGTCCTCGATTTCCTCTTCGCGGGTGATGGCCTTCTGGGTGGCGTTGGCCTGGCTGTTGCCGGCCTGGTCCCACGGGCCGCAGACGAGCAGGCTGGCGCCGACGATGCCGTCCTGGGTGACGGGTTCGAGGACGTCGCCGGCGACTTGTTCGCGCATGAAGCGGTCGTAGGGCTTGTCTTCGTTGAAGCTGCGGATGACATAGTCGCGATAGTGCCAGGCGTTGTCGCGGAGGCGGTCGTACTCGAAGCCCTGGCTTTCGGTGTAGCGGGCGGCGTCGAGCCAGTGGCGGCCCCAGCGTTCGCCGTACGCGGGGGAGGCGAGGAGCCGCTCGACGAGGCGCTCGTAGGCCTGGTCGGAAGAGTCGGCCAGAAAGCTCTCGATCTCGGCGGGATGAGGGGGCAGGCCGGCCAGGTCGAAATAGACGCGGCGGATGAGGGTCTGGCGATCGGCGGGCGGGGCGGGTTGGAGGCCCTTCTCGACGAGCTTGGCCAGAACGAAAAGATCGATCTCGTTGCGGACTTCGCCCGGGAGATCGCGGGCCGAAGGGAGCGGAGGCGGCCGAAGCGGCTGAAGGGACCAGTGGTCCGCGGCAGGAGCGCAGAGTTGGAGCGCGGCCACGCTGACGATCCCAGCCAGGCAGCGAAGGGCTTTGCCCACAGAGCGCCGGGCGGAGTCTGTTCGCAGCGCGTTTGTCGATACGTCGTTCATTCCTGGGCAGCGAAGACAGTTGGAGTCCGGCTAAGGTTCCCGAACCACACCCGGTCCGTCAAGGTTCTCGCGACGCGATGACAGCTCGTCTGGGCTTGACCGATGGGCCGGTGAATTTACGCTCGGTTAACGCCACATGCCATGAATTCACTTTCGCTCATCACCTTGTTTGCGCTCTTTCTGGCTGGAGCGGCGGGGAAGGGCGCATCAGCTTCCGAGGACCATGCAGCACTGGTCCGCGAGTTCGAGAGCTGGAACGCGCCCCATGCTGGATTCCGGCTGGCGGGAAATATCTACTATGTGGGGCCGAAATCGATCAGTTCGTTTCTCATCACGTCTCCGGAAGGGCATATACTGATCGACAGCGGGTTTTCGAATAGTGTGCCGATCATCCGCAGCAATATCGTGGCGCTCGGGTTCAAGCCGGAGGATATCCGGTATTTGTTGTGCAGCCATGCCCATATCGACCATGTGGGAGGGCATGCGGCATTCAAGCGGCTGACCGGCGCGAAAGTGGCGGCCTCGGAGAAAGACGCCGTGTTGCTGGCGTCCGGCGGAAAGACCGATTTCCTGTTCGGGAGCCACCCCTTGATGCAATTCGAGGCAGTGCAGGCCGATGTGGCGGTGCGGGAGGGAACGGAGATTCGCGTCGGGGGGACGGTCCTGAAAGCGCACCTGACCCCAGGGCATACGCCTGGAGCCACGACATGGACAATGACCGTGCAGGAAGATGGACGGACGCAAAAGGTTGTTTTCTTTTCCAGCACAAGCATCAACCCGGGCACGAAACTGGTGGGCAACACAGCCTACCCAAGGATTGTCGAAGATATCGAGGCGACATACCGCACGTTGAAGGCGATGCCGTGCGACATTTTTCTCGCGCCGCACCCGAGCTTCTTCGGGATGACCGAAAAGCTAGCCCGGGGCAGCGAGAGCGCGCCTAACCCATTTATCGACCCGACGGAGATGGGACGATTTCTCGACACGGCAGAAAAGAAGTTTCGCACAGAACTGGCCGCGCAACGGGCGGCGAGCAACGGCCCTCGATGAGCCGAGGCAATTCGGGTCATCCCTTTCTTCCCAAGGGGGGCGTCCCGGTTTAAGCTGCCGGCCCAGTGTCCGATCCTCAAGTTCAAGCAGTGTCGCGGCTGCGGCTCGACGGGGCCGCGCCGCCCGCGGAGTCGCCCGACTGGCTGACGCGGGAGGAGCCGCTGGAGATCCGCGTGCGGGGCCGGAGCATCGCGGTGACGATGCGCACGCCGGGATTCGACCCGGAATTGGCCCTGGGCTTTCTCCTGACGGAAGGGCTGATCCGGCAGCGGTCGGAGGTGCTGGAGATCGCGCCTTGCCAGGCGGGCGAGAACGCGCAGTTTGGGAATATCCTTAATGTGTTTCTGGCGCCGCGCGTGGAAGTCGATTTCGAGCGGTTGACGCGGCATGTCTTCGCCAGTTCGAGCTGCGGATTGTGCGGGAAAGCTTCGATCGAATCGGTGCATCAACAATTCCCGCCGATTGCCGCCGCGGGGGGCGAACGCAAAGTGTCGCGGGCGGTCCTGTGGTCCCTGCCGGGGAAGCTGGCGCAGGCGCAGGCGGCCTTCGCGCAGACCGGCGGGTTGCACGCCGCCGCGATTTTCGACGCGGCTGGCGAGTTACAGGTGCTGCGCGAGGACGTGGGTCGGCACAACGCGGTCGACAAGGTGATCGGGCATGCCTTCTTGAACGGGCCGTGGCCGCTGGAGGGGCAAATTCTGCTGGTGAGCGGGCGGGTGTCGTTCGAAATTTTGCAGAAAGCCCTGGCGGCGCGCCTCCCGGTCGTGGCGGCCATTTCCGCACCCTCCAGTCTGGCGGTGGAGTTCGCGAAGGAGAGCGGGCAGACCCTGATCGGCTTTCTCCGCGGGCAGAGCTGCAATATTTACACGCATCCCGAACGAATCGAATGACGAACGACATCCTGGCCAGTCCCGAGACGATCTACCGCATCCGCACCAAGGCGTCCGGCCCGGCGGGGGAGCTGCCTTTGACGCCGGAAATGCTGCGGGAACGGCCGAGCGGCGATATTTTCGGGCTCACCCAGAGCGCGGGGATGGGATGGGATCCGCGGGAATTGGGGCGCAAGCAGTATCTGATTTTGAGCACGCAGGGAGGCGTGCGCGCGCCGGACGGAAAGCCGGTCGCGCTCGGCTTTCACACGGGCCATTGGGAGATCGGCCTGATGGTGCAGGCCGCCGCCGAGGAATTGCGCCGGCAGAAGACCGTGCCCTTTGCCGCGTATTGCTCCGATCCGTGCGACGGACGGACCCAGGGGACGACGGGGATGTTCGACAGCCTGCCGTATCGCAACGACGCCGCCATCATTTTCCGCCGGCTCGCGCGCTCGCTGCCGACGCGGAGCGGCGTGATGGGCATCGCGACCTGCGACAAGGGCCTGCCCGCGATGATGATGGCGCTGGCCTCGCTGCTCGATCTGCCGACGATCCTGGTGCCCGGCGGCGTCACCTTGCCGCCCGTGGAAGGCGAGGATACGGCGAAGGTGCAAACGATCGGCGCGCGCTTCGCGCATGGGCAGATTTCGCTGCAGGAAGCCGCCGAGGCGGGCTGCCGAGCTTGCGCGTCGCCGGGCGGGGGCTGCCAGTTTTTGGGAACGGCCGCGACCTCGCAAGTGGTGGGGGAGGCGCTGGGGCTTTCGCTGCCGCACTCGGCGCTGGCGCCTTCGGGCGAACCGGTCTGGACCGATCTGGCGACGCAATCGGCCCGCGCCCTCGTGGAACTGGAAGCGAAGAAGATTCCGACGCGCGCGATCCTCTCGCCCGCGAGCATCCGGAACGCGATGACGGTGCATGCGGCGTTCGGGGGATCGACCAACCTGCTGCTGCATATTCCGGCCATCGCGCATGCGGCGAAACTGCCGCGGCCAACGGTGGAGGATTGGATCGCCATCAATCGCCAGGCGCCGAGGCTGGTGAGCGTCCTGCCCAATGGGCCGGTGCATCATCCCACGGTGCGAGTCTTCCTCGCGGGCGGCGTGCCGGAGGTGATGCTTCACCTGCGGGAGCTGGGCTTGCTGGAGCTGGGCGCGATGACGGTGACGGGACGGACGGTCGGAGAGAACCTGGAGTGGTGGGAAGGCTCGGAGCGGCGGAGGCGCTTCAAGGAGATTCTGGCGCGAGAGGATGGCGTGGCGGCCGACGAGGTCATCATGGCTCCCGCGCAAGCCCGGCAACGGGGATTGACGAGCACCGTCACCTTTCCGCGCGGCAACATCGCGCCCGAAGGAAGCGTCATCAAGAGCACCGCTATCGATCCGAGCGTGGTGGATGCGGATGGGGTCTATCGCAAAGAGGGTCCCGCGAAAGTGTTCGTGAGCGAGAAGGAGGCCATCGCGGCGATCAAGGCGGGCGGGATTCAGGCCGGGGATATTCTGGTGCTGGCCGGGTGCGGGCCGATGGGCACCGGCATGGAGGAGACGTACCAACTAACCTCGGCGCTCAAGCATCTGCCCTTCGGCAAGCAGGTCGCTCTCATTACGGACGCGCGGTTTTCCGGGGTCTCGACGGGGGCATGCATCGGGCATGTGGGGCCGGAGGCGCTGGCGGGCGGACCGATCGGAAAGTTGCGCGACGGGGATGCGATTCGATTGCATATCGACCGGGCCAGGCTGGAGGGAAACATCGATTTTGTAGGGGAAGCCGGGCAGAGGTTTTCCGCCGAGCGCGGCGCGGAGATTTTGCGGGCGCGCGACCGGCATCCGCGGCTGGCTCCGCACCCGGAATTACCGGAAGAAACCAAGCTGTGGGCGGCCCTGCAACAGGCCAGCGGCGGGACGTGGGGCGGCTGCGTGTACGACACGGAGGCGATCCTGGAGCGGTTGAGCGGGATGTGATCGGTGGCGAGCGAACGGCGGTCCGGGCGGTCTGGCCGGTTGCGGAACGGCGGGCGTGTGGCAGTCTTGGAGTCTGACTGGATCGAACTATGGATAAGCCCAAGATTATTGCCTACCTGAAACCTTCCTGCGGCTGGAGCCAGGGCGTGCGCGCCATCATGCGCAAGTACGACCTGCCCTACGAGGATCGCGACATTATCAACGAGCCCGTGCAGCGGCAGGAAATGATCGAAAAGAGCGGCCAGATGCTCAGCCCCTGCGTCGAGGTGAATGGCCGGATGCTGGCGGATGTGAGCGGCGACGAGGTGGAGGCGTTCCTCCTGGCGAATCAATTGGTGCAAACCAACGCGCGCGCGGCCGACGCGCCGACCAACCAGGCCTGCGCCACGCACGAGCCGGAGAGTTCGTGGATGAACTTCAAGCGCTAGACGCGGCGCGGCCGGCGCGGTTCCCGCAGTTCCATAACGATGCGCGTGGTGACAGCAGTCGCCGCCATGCAGCGGCTGGCCCTAAGCTGGCGGCGGCAGGGCCGGAAGGTGGGGTTCGTGCCGACGATGGGGTACCTCCACGCCGGGCATGCGAGCCTGATACACGAGGCCCGGCGGCGGGTGAAAGCAGAGGGCGTTGTGGTGGCCAGCATCTTTGTCAACCCCGCGCAATTCGCCCCGAACGAAGACCTGGCGCGCTATCCGCGCGACTTGCCCCGGGACCGTCGGTTGTGCCGGGAAGCCGGCGTGGATGTGCTCTTCGTGCCTTCGGCCGAGGAGATGTATCCCGGCGGCGCTTCTCCATTCAGCACCTGGGTGACGGAAGAAAGCCTGGCCTGCGGGATGGAAGCAGCCTCGCGGCCCACGCATTTCCGCGGGGTGACGACGGTGGTGGCGAAACTCTTCAATATCGTGCAGCCCGGCGTGTCTGTCTTCGGCGCGAAAGATTGGCAACAAGCGGCGGTGGTCCGGCAGATGACGCGCGACCTGAATTTCCCCATCCAGATCGTGGTCGCGCCGACCGTGCGGGAGGCGGATCGCCTGGCGATGAGTTCGCGGAACAAGTACTTGTCTCCCGAAGAGCGGCAGCAGGCGCCGGTGTTGCACGAAGCGCTGATGCTGGCGCGCCAGCGCGTCGCGGCCAGCCCGGCAGGTGTCCGCGCGGCGAGCTTGCGCCGGGAATTGGCAAGACTGATCGCGGAACAACCGGCGGCGCGGCTGGATTACGTGGAGTTTTTCGATCCGCTGACGTTGCAACCGGTGGCGACGGTGCGCCGCGGCTGCCATCTGGCCCTGGCGGTGTTCGTTGGCCGGACGCGGTTGATCGACAACGGTCCTTTGTGAACGCCCATGAATAATACCCATCCGCTGACTTCCACGACGTTCGACCTGCCGGGCTACCGGGTGGTGCGATCGCTCGGCGTGGTGCGGGGCATCACGGTGCGCTCGCGGAGCGTGGTGGGCGAGTTCGGCGCGAGCATTCAGCGGCTGTTCGGCGGGAACATCTCGCTCTACACGAGCCTGTGCGAACGCACGCGCGGCGATGCTTTTAACCTGATGCTTTCGCATGCCGGAGAACTGGGCGCGAATGCGGTGATCGGCGTGCGCTACGATGCCACGGAGATCGGCGTGGGCGTCACGGAAGTGCTCTGCTACGGCACGGCCGTGCAGGTGGAGACCGTGGCAGCGGCGGCGGGTGTAGCCGGGTAAAAGTTCGGAGCTGTCGATGTCGAGGCCGGGTAAAAGCACTCTTGGCGGACGGGTGGCCCGCTCGTTTCGTCGATGTTCAAGTGTTCTTGGCGCGGCACATTCCGGCGTGGGATAGCAACACTCCCACGACAAAAATGGCTGCGCCGGCATAGGCCGGAGCCAGGTGGATAAAATTGGTGTAACCGATCAGCGGATGGACGCCAATCGCGCTCGCAAAGCCTGTCCCGCCGGCTAAGACAACCGCCTGCCAAAGTGCGCGTGAGGGTCGGCCGCACCAAACGCAGAAGAACATGATTAGTCCACAGGTGGCGATGCCTCCACCGAAGCCCGCCCGATCATGGGCGATTAACGGCAGGAGCCGCGGGTTGATCGCGTTCAGCTCGTGCGCCGTCAAACCGATATATTGAACGTCCTCCGGGACGAAGACGCTCGTCATGCCGACGATGAGAATGGTTGTTCCTGCCAAGATAAGTCCCATCGCCGTGAACAAGAGCATGCCTCGACCTATCCCTGTGGCGGACCGCCATGGACAACGAACGCCGGGTTCCAGGATCGATTTCAATCCGCGTTTATTCGGCAGAGCCATCCACGAAACGATGAGCCCTACGATATTGATTGGGAGAAGAAAGAGCGTGGCAATGCCGTGCCAAGAATCGAGATACCCATACCCCAAGTAGGCCAGAAAACTGCCGAACCCCGTAATGCTGCTCGCGAGAAAAACCCACCAGGCCCACGGTTCGCCAGCTTTGAGCGGAAAGTTGATCAACCACAGGTACAGCCAGCCGATGGCGATCAACGCGCCGCCAAACGACACCCGATCATGGAACATGAAATGAACGATCCGGCACTGGTTAAGGGCACAGAGTTGTTCCTTGTCCATTCCAAGAAAGCGAACGTCGTGCGGCAGAAAGTGACCGGTAGCGGAAAGGAAGAGTGCGAACCAGCCTGAAAGCATTAGAATCACCGCGACCAACGATAAGAGTGGGCGTCCATCCCCGATCAGGGATGGCAGCAACCCTTGGTCGCCGGAACTGTGCGCGAGTTCACTGGGCAAAGTCGCGGCGGTGACAGCCCTCGATCCACGGAGATGCACCGCCGAGAGTGTAGTTGATGGCGATGAGTCGAGGTGGAAACAACTCTAACCAGCCCGTGACTCGCGTATCTGGTTCGCGAGTCGGACAGATGGTCGCGGATTTCATAATTCGAGCCAAAATCGGAGTCGCTGTTCCAGTCGACGAGCGTCCGCGGCGGACAATGTTCCCACGAGTTTGACGATGAGGCGCGATTCCACGGTGGCTATCTGCGACTTGATGCCACACGGAACGTTCAGCCCGGCTGCCTGCCAATCGATTAGCACGAGGTCGACGTTGTGAATTTGGGACGAGATCGCCACCACGAAGAGATCGCCTGGGTAACTGCTCAGCCCGACAATGACGGCCGGTCGGACTTTCCGACTCTCCAGATTCGCGAAAGGAATCGGGAGCAGGACGATGTCATTTTTTGAGAAGCTCGTTGAAGCAGTCATCGTCGGAATCGGCCCAGCTTTTCAGTAATGATTGTTCTGAAAGTTGCAGCCAGGCACGTCGCTCGGCGTCATCCTCGGAGTTCGACTCGCTGCGGATTGTGATGAGGACCGGCTGCTTTTCCGGTAACGCCAGCGGCGACTGTGGCTTCAAGACTCCATCTTCGTAAACCGCTAGAACCGTAGAAATCATAGCCTCACGATAAGAGCCCGAGACGTCCTGTGCAAGCGATGCCGGGGAGTTCGCGCGTGGGTGGGTTACGGAAACTGAGAGAAGTCGCGGCGGGGGCGGCGTTCGGCCCAGGGGGAGGCGCCGCCGTAGAGGGTCTGGCCGATGGCGATGAGGCCGAGGAAGGCGTAGCGGTCTTCGGTGTCGTGGAGGTGCTGCCAGGTGAGGCCGCCGTCGCTGGATTGGTGGGTGCCGTAGTTGTTGCTGGCCACGAGGTGCGGGCCGACGGCAACGGTATCGTAAACATAGGAGCCTTGCCGCGGGGAGTATTCGGCGCTGTGCCAGGTTTGGCCCCAATCGTTGCTGGTGAAAAAGTCGCCGGAGATGTTCATGACGACGATCTTGCGATCGAGCAGGACGGTGGTGTGGGCCGCGCCGGCCCGGTGAATCCAACGCCAGTGTTCGCCCTGATCTTCGGAGAGGAGCACGCCCTTGACGCCGCCCGCGACGATCTTGCCGTGGCCCGGATTGAGGCTGACGATCTGGCATTCGGTGAAGACGGGCTTCCAGGAACGGCTGTCCTGAGCGCGCTTGAAAATGCCGGCATCGGTGGCGACGAGGAGGCCATCGAGGGTGCTTTGGATCGCGCGAATATTCAGATTCGGCAAGTTGTCGTTGAGGGAGGTCCAGGTTTCGCCGTTGTTCCTGGTAACATAGACACCGTGCCGAAAGACGCCGGCGATGATGGTGTCTTCGGCGGCATGCACCGCGGTGATCTTGCGGTCCGGCAGGCCGCGACCGATCGGGTGCCACTTTTCGCGACGTTCATCGCTGAGAAAAAGGCCGTGGTTGTCGGTAGCGGCGAGCAATTGGGAGCCCCGGCGTCCGAGGGCCACGACGCCGGCCTCGGCCGGAAGGCCGGTGGAAAGCGGCAGCCAGGTGCGGCCGAAATCCGTGGAGCGATAGATGGGGCCGCCGACGCTGGCGGGTGCAGGCAGGGTGCCACCGGAGAACTGGAGCGAGGACGGCGAGAAGCTCGATGGGTCGTCGGGAGGCGCGGCTGCAATGAATGTGGCAAAGAGCAGCGTAGCCGACTTCAGACTGAGCAGAGCAATGCGCATGGCATCATATTCGTGCGATGTTCGGTTACCCGCAACTCAATCGTGCATTCTGAATGTGGCACGACAGCCCCCTGGCGTGGCCTATTTTTTCGCGCGGGGGCCGAGGAGGAGGGCGAGTTCTTTGCGAGTTTTAGCAGGCCAGAGGTCGGGAGGAGTCATGACAGCGGTGGCGAGGGCGCTGTGGCAGGTGCAAGGGGTCTCGAGGGGGATTTGCGGAATGGCGTGGCGGAGGATGTCCTTGGCGAGAGCGGCGTTGCGATTGAGATTGGCGATGATCATCTCGACGGTGACGTGCTCCTCGTCGTCCTTCCAGCAATCGTAATCCGTGACCATGGCCATGGTGGCGTAGGCGATCTCCGCTTCACGGGCGCAGCGGGCTTCGCCGAGATTGGTCATGCCGATGACGGAGTAGCCGAGGTCGTGATGGGTTTTGGACTCGGCGCGGGTGCTGAAAGCGGGGCCTTCCATGTTGACGTAGCTGCCGCCATTGTGAACGCGAGCTTTAAGGGCCTTGGCACTGTTGAAGAGGATCTGGCGCAGACCTTCGCAAATCGGTTCGGCAAAGGAAATGTGCGCGACGATCCCGCGGCCGAAGAAGGTGTGTTCGAGCGATTTCTTGGTCTTATCGACAAACTGGTCGATGAGGACGATATCGCACGGCTTGAGTTTGGCCTGGAGGGAGCCGACGGCGCTGACGCTGATAATCCAGCGGACGCCGAGTCTCTTCATGGCGTAAATGTTGGCGCGATGATTCAACTCGGCGGGGAGGATGCGATGGCCGCGGGCGTGGCGCGGCAAGAAGACGACATCGCGTCCTTCGAGCGTGCCGGTGAGAAGCTCGTCCGAGGGATCGCCGAAGGGCGTGCGGACGCGCTGCCACTTTTGGTTCGAAAGCCCTTCGATCTGGTACAACCCGCTCCCGCCGATAATGCCGATCTTGCTCATGGGTGGTTGAAAAACCTAAAAGCCTTGCCGGGCCAATTCATCCTGAAGCTCGGCCTGGAACTGGGCGAGATCGGCCTGGGAGGGTTTGTAGCCTTGCTCCTTGGGAATGAGGCCGAGACGGCCCATCTGGTCGAGATACCATTCGGCGACCTTGCCATCGCTGAAGGTGACCTTGCCGCTGACGAGCGCGCCGGGGCGCATGACCTGATCGAGGGACAGCGTGACCTTGCTGCCGGAAGCCGGAGCCGGAGCCGGAGCGGGGCCGCCTTTGCCGAGGCCAGGCGCGGCGGGGCTGGGTGGAGGCGTGGGCGGGGCAGGAATCTCCTTATCCTTGGGCTTGACCCCGAGGTCGGCGATGAGAAAACGGACCTCCATGTAGGTCATGGTCAACCCAAGCTCGCGGCCCAGCCGTGCCTGGATGTCCGAAACGCTTTGCCCCTCTTCGATCCAGCGGACGACAGTCCGTTGTTGTTCTTGGTCCAGCTTCATCTTGTTTACGACTTCCGGGGTTCAGAGTAGCGGATCGGACCAAACAGGCAACGTCCGCGCACGCGGCGAGTGCGATCCGAAGCGGCGGTCGGAAGGGGGCATGGTGGGTGGATAGGGCCAAATGGGGGTGTGCGTCGTTTCAAGTTTTTTTCACGTTTCAAGCCTGAAAACTGCGTAAGTCGTTGATAAATGGGGGTGAGTCGGTCAAGTTGCTTGAAATGTGTCAAGTTTGTTTCAAGTTCGGCATGGAGCCGAATGGCGGCGAGGCGGCGGGGCGAGCGAGAACTCGACAATAATCAGAGGGCAAAGCGGCCGACCGACCGAGTGAGGGGACGCGAAGAAACAGAGGCAACCCGGCATGGCCCAAGCGGTGGAAGCGCCGGGCGGAGGGCTGAAGAAGCGGGCAATGGAGTGTTCATGGCGGTTCGTTTACATTATGGACATGGCAAGATTCTCGCATAGGTTTTTTATTTGTCAAATTTCGAGCTATAAAAATGTAGACTTTTGTTCTCAAGTGGCGGAAAATCAAGGAGATATCATTTGAGGGGAGCGGGTTCCTCCGTGGTTCCAACGGCCCTGCGCGATGGATGTCCCCGGGCGGCAAAGGACGGGTATGGGACGGGGCGGTCGAAAAGGGGCGGGTTGCGGGCGAGACGCCCGCAGCGGACAGGCGGGACACCAGTCCTACCCGGAGCGAGGGCGGCTCCCGGCGCCGCGAAACGATACGGCGCGATGGCGCGAGACTGGAATTCTTTTGGCTGGCGCGTTCCGGCGGCTATGATAGGCTTTTAAAGCGCGTTTATGAGGAAACTGACTTTGACCCTCTGTACTGGGCTCTTGACGGTGGTGGGCAGCCTCATGGCTCAAAGCCTCTCCCCTGCCCCTCAGCCGCCCCTCGGGCTGCCGTCCGACCTTCCGTCCGGGGCGACTCCGCCGCCCTCCGGCGCGCGCGTGATCCGCCCGGTGCCGGCCCCCCGTTTCAACAATGTGCCGCAGCAGGCGACGACGCAACCGGCGCTCGCGGCGCAGGAACAAGTGCTGACGTGGGATTCGCTGAGCAGGGACTACACCGCCTCGCCCGGCGAGACGACCGCGCATTACACCTTCAAGCTGGCCAATACCTCGAAGGAAGTCGTCACGATTAATTGGGTGCGCCCCTCGTGCGGTTGCACCACCTCGAAAATGCCGCCGCTGCCGTGGAAGATCGCGCCCGGAGAAGGCGGTGAAATGAATTTCGACATCGACCTGCGGGGCAAGTACGGAACCCTTTCGAAGTATGTGAACGTGGATACCTCCCACGGGCAGAAAATGCTGACGATCAAGGCGATCATCCCCGCCGGACAGCCGGCGGCTCCCGGGGTGGATGCGCGCACGCGCAACATGCAGCTCGCGATGGCCGATCGCCAGGCGGTCTTCAAGAACGATTGTGCCGGGTGCCACTCCACGCCTACCATCGGGAAGAAAGCGGAACCGCTCTATCAAGCCGGCTGCGCGGTCTGCCATGACGCGCCCCACCGGGCCACGATGGTGCCCGATCTTCGCGCGGTTAAGACGCCCCAAACGCGCGAGTACTGGCTGCATTGGATTACCAACGGCAAGCCCGGTTCCCTGATGCCGGCCTTCTCGCATGCCCAGGGCGGGCCCCTTTCGCAGGAGCAGATCGAATCGCTGGCCGATTACCTGACCCAACGAAGCCAGGCTCAAGCCTCCGCGAAGCCCGCCAACGCGGCCGCAACGCGAAATTAGCGAAGAGAGCTTCCTCGCGGTCTTCCGATCCCGAGCGCCTTACTTCAGGCGCTCGATCAACTTCACGAACGCCTCGGTAATTTTGGGGATGGCATTCGTTGCGAGCGGACTGGTGCGTCCCCGCCAGGTTTCGTAACCCCCAAGTGCGTGCTGTTCGGGCGGCGGAATATAACCGTACCATCCGTTGGCCATGCTGATGTTGAAAAGAGGGCCGGGTGTGCGCCGCTTCAGGTCGAGCCCCGATACGGCAAAGATTTCCCCGGGCCACTGCGCGATGGCGAGTCCGCCGATGCGAAACGCCTGGAGCGGAACCGACGCCTCGTCCGGATAGCGGGCGAGGATCAGTTGCTCCCGGGCATAGATTTGCGGCCAGGCCCGCAGCTCCAGCCGTTCCTTCCCCTGCACGATCTGGCGGGCCGCCTCAAGTTCGGCGGGCGACGGCTTGCGGTAGGCGAGCGATAGTTCCGCCGATGCCGCGGACAGCGGCAGGTCATCGCGGTATTCGATTTTCGCCATCACCCGATGCACCTCGCGCGCGAGGTCCGCGGCCACCCGCTCGATTTGTTCGTAGGGCTTTCGAGGCGGATTCCGCACGCGATAGTCGTTGTTATTGATATCGCCGCTGGTGCCGTTGCTGAGCATGGCCACGAACGGCGGGTCCTGCCGGCCGGCGGCGATCAATTCTTCGATTCGCCGGCTGAACACGCCGAAGTAGTCCGCGCTCAAGTGCCCGGGGCCGACGCCGCCAACGTAATGCAGCGAGTAATTCGCCAACAGAGCCAGCGGCCGTCCGTCGGCGTGGCGAAGGCTGAACACCCAGACTTCAGGATCGACCGGACTCGAAAAATCGCCATCGACCGCCGGCTCGGGCGAGGTCCAGTTCATCTTCACGCGGTCGCCCGTCTGGCCCAGCAGGTTGGTGTAGGTTACGCCCGGCTTCACGAGAATGCGGCGGCAGAAAACGTGTTCGGGCAGCGCGCCTTTGGCCCAGCCGGCTTGGGCGGGAGCCAGATTGTTGACCGCGCAGCGCACCGCATCGGCCAGCCGTTGTGGCAACCAGGCCCGGTACTCGGCGTCCGGCTCGGTCAGATGCGCGCCGATCAGCGATCCGCCGCTGTGGGTGTGGGTGGCGGAGATCGAGACATGGTTCGACGCCAGACCGGTTTGGCGAAAGATCAACCCCTTCGCTTCATCGAGCAGAGGGCGGTCGATCAAGCACGTATCCACCACCACCAGAGCGAGCCTGGTGTCGGCCGATTCGAGCACCAACGCCCGCGCCATCAGGGGATCATGGATATGCTGGGCGAGCACCGGCGCCGTGCCGCCGTTGATCTCGATGCCGAGCCGCGGCGTGATATCGATCGCCGCCGCTCCCGCGCGCAACGCAGCGGCCTGGGCCGAAATCCACCCCCCTATCCACCCGGCAAGAGCGATCCCGAACCAAAGGCCGCGCCGACGCCGCTGGGCCATTCGCATCTCTTCGCGCATCTGTTGCATGGGGGACGAGCGTATCGGGAAACGAGGAAGGGCGATAGCAGGAGTAGCTCACCGAGAGGGGTGTTCGTCCCGTTGCTTGTGAACGGAGGTGCGCTAGGGTGGATGGGTGAGGGTCAGTTTCGACCAGCAAGCGGGAACGGCGGCGCTGCCAGAAGTGGTGGCGGCGATGGAGCCGTTCTGGCGGCGTGAGATCGGCCTGCCCGCGGCGCTGCATCAGGGCGGGCAACCCGCCCGGGCGGCGCTGGCGGCGGCGCGGGAACAGATGGCGCGTTTGCTGGGGGCGGAGTCGCCGGAGAATGTGTTCTTTACCGGCAATGGGACCGAGGCGGTCAATCTGGCGATCAAGGGCACGGCTTGGGCCAATCTGCGGCGAGGGCGGCATGTGGTAACGACGACCATCGAACATCCGGCGACGGCGAATTCGCTCAAATTTCTCGAAACGCAGGGTTTCGAAGTGACCCGCGTGGCCGTGGATGAAATGGGGCGCATCGATCCAGAGGCCGTCGTGGCGGCGTTGCGGCCGGAGACCGTGCTGGTGGCGGTGCATCATGCGAATCACGATATCGGCACGATCCAGCCGATCGAGGTGCTGGGGCCGATGATCGCGGAACGGGGCATTCCCCTGTTTGTCGATGCCATCGCCAGCGCGGGCTGGCAGGCGATCGATGTGCAACGCTGGGAGGCATCCTTGGTGGCCGTGAGCCCGCATCGGTTTCATGGCCCCAAAGGAGTGGGCGTGCTCTATCGGAACCGCCGTGCGCGCCTGGCCAGCCTGATCCACGGCGGCGATCAGGAGCAGGGGTTTCGCGCCGGCACGGAAAACGTCCCGGCCATCGTGGGCGCAGGAGTAGCGGCGGCAATGGCCGTCGAACGGCGGGCCGAACGCGCGGCGCACGCGGGCGCGATCCAGCGAGCGGTTTGGGACGGGATTCGCGGAACCGTTTCGCACAGCCACCTGAATGGGCCAATGCCCGGGCCGGAACGCCTGCCTTCGAATCTGAACATCGCCGTGGAGTTCGTGGAGGGCGAGGGCTTGGCGCTGGCCCTGGATTTGAAGGGGTTCGCCATCGGGGCGGGCGCGGCGTGCGTGACGAAAAATCTGCGGGTGCCGCCCGTTCTCGCCGCCATCGGCTGCCCCGAAGAACGGGCGCTCGGGGCCATCCTGCTTTCGTTTTCGGCAGACAATACGCTTGAGGAGGCCACCCAGTTTCTGGAAGTTTTCCCCAAAGTGGTGCATCGTCTGCGCTCGCTTTCTCCTCGCTGGGAGGAGTTCGCGGAGGCGAAAGCCACGACCAATCGATGATTACGCAAGAACTCGTCCAACGCGCCCTGCAATCCGTGAAATATCCCGGATTCTCGCGCGATATTGTTTCGTTCGGGATCGTGAAGGGCATCGCGGTGAACGGCGACGCCGTGAGCGTGCGGCTCGAGCTGTCCTCGAACAACAAGGAGGCGGCCCAGCAGTTGAAGGCGGACGCGGAGCGGGCCATTCGCACGTTGCCGGGGGTGAACCATATTTTTGTCGAGATTCAGACCTCCGCTGCGGGCAGTCCCGCGGCCGGCCAGGCTCCCGCGAGCAACCCGTGGTCGGGCCAGAACCGCATGCCGGGGGTGCGCCATGTGATCGCCGTGGCGAGCGGCAAGGGAGGCGTCGGCAAATCGACCGTCAGCGTGAACCTGGCGTGCGCGCTGCAACGGCTGGGCGCGAGCGTGGGATTGCTGGACTGCGATATTTACGGCCCCAGCATCCCGCTCATGATGGGCATCCGCCAGAAGCCGACCGTGAGCGAGGACGAGAAATTGGTCCCGCCGGAGAATTTCGGGGTGAAGCTGATGAGCATGGGCTTTCTGATCGAGGGAGATAATCCCGTGATCTGGCGCGGGCCGATGATCATGAAGACGATCCAGCAGTTCATCACGACCGTGGCGTGGGGAGAACTGGATTATCTGCTGGTCGATCTGCCGCCGGGAACGGGCGATGCCCAGCTCTCGCTGTGCCAGACCGTGCCGCTGGACGGCGGGGTGATCGTCACGACGCCGCAGGAGGCGTCGCTGGGAGTGGTGCGGAAGGGGATCGCGATGTTCCAAAAGGTGAACGTGCCGATTCTCGGGATCGTCGAGAACATGAGCTATTACACCACGCCGACGGGCGACCGGGTGGAGTTGTTCGGCCACGGCGGCGGCCGGATGGAAGCGGCGCGCCAGAACGCGCCGTTTCTCGGGGAAATTCCGATCTTTATCGAAATCCGCGAGGGCGGCGACAGCGGCCAGCCCGTGACCGTCACCGCCCCAGCCACGGCGCCGGCGCTGGCTTTCCTGGAAATCGCCGAAAATGTGCGAGCCCAGCTCGCGAAATAGAAAGCGAGTCCAGGGCGGAATTCGGAAGACAGGGCGAATTCCGAGCTTTTCAGCGCCTGCAACTCGATGAGGCGCTGCCCAAGGCCGATCGAGCACTCGCGGCCGTAAGCGTTCCGGGATAGGCTTGGGAATGCACATCATGAGGATCATCCAATTGGCCTGTCTCGCAGCGGCCATCACGTCAGCGTCGGCGCAGGAAAGCGCGGAGTTGAAGGCGGTGCTGGGGGAGATCGAGCGTCTCAAGGAGCGTGTCGCTTCGCTCGAACGAAAGAACGCCGAACTGAAAGAACGGCTGGAGGTGGATCGTTTGGTCGTGCGCAAGGAACTGATCGTGTCGGACACGGGGCAGGTGTGGGAGGAGGGCTACGCCGAGCATCAGATTCCACGGGGGATTTATGCGCGATCCTTGTGGGACGGCCCGGGCGGGCTCTGGGTGAGGAGCCGCTTGATTAAGGGCGAACTGGACGATCCGTTTGACGACCGGTTCCACGCGCTCGAGCGGGACGGGACGCTGCGGCGGATGCCGGGCCATATCTCCTGGAATGTGTGGCTCGGCGGAGCCTGGCGGCAGATGGCGATCATCCAGGGCGAGGGCCTGGAGCTTTCGGAAGTGCCCCGGGAGGCGTGGAACGGCGGCAACCATCCGGGACGGGTGCGGATTCAAACCTTTCGACCGGACCACGGGGAACCGTTGACCGACGCGGTGATCGGCCAGGGGCGGATGTCCCTCGGCGGCGGCGGTTTCGGCGGTGGCGGTCTTCCCTACCCGAAGCAGGTGTTGCATCTCTGGGGCGGGACGATGAAGGCGGAAGCCCTCGCCCGGCCGGAAGCGCCGAAGGTCTTGAGCGACGACGGCTCCGGCGCGCACGAGTACGCGGTGGTGGCCATCGGGCCGGAAGGGCATCGCTCCGAGCGGTCGCCCAACGTGCCGGCGAAGGGCCGGGCGAGGCTGCGCTGGGACAGCGTGGCCGGCGCGGACGCTTATCTGGTGGTGCGGGACGGGCAGGAGGTGGCGGGTCCGCTTCGAATCGAAGGTTCCCACAAGGAATGGAACGATACCGACGGGAAGTAAGTGAACCGGGGAAAGAGGAAAGGCGGAACGAATTATGCTTGGCAACGGGGGCCGCGACTCGGCATGAAGAAGACGCTGATGAGATCGATCGGGTGGTTCATTTTCGGTTTGGTGGCGAGCGGCTGGCTCGCCGTTCGGGAGGTCAACGCTGGAACCCTGGTGACGATGTATACGACGCTGGGGGACATGGAACTGGAATTGTACGACGACGACAAACCGGTGACGGTTTCGAACTTCCTGAAGTACATCACCTCCGGCCGTTATCACAACCTGCTGCTCCAGCGCTGGGAGCCGAACTTCGTCATCCAGGCCGGCCAATACTGGGTGGATACGAACGATCCGGCCATCAACAACGTGCCCGTCTACGGCCAGATCACGAACGAGTTCAGCGTGGGAACCAAATATCTGAATACCTACGGGACGATCGCCATGGCCCGGATACCGAGGCAGACCAATTCCGCGGGTTCGCAATGGTTTCTGAATCTGACGGCCAGCCCGCATCTGGATGCGACGGATGGCGGGTTCACCGTGTTCGGGAAGATCACCAAGGGCACGAACGTCCTGAATTTATTCGTCCCACTGCCGCCGGCCCACGGGATTTACCGGCGGTCGGACGCCTTGCCGGTGTTGCGTGAAGGGGCCGTCACGGGCGGGCTGGCCTTGGACGACCTGATCCTGTTCAACTTCGCCGCGAAACGGGATGTCGCGCTGGCCGTGGCGCGGCAGGACTCCGCCGTGGCGGTAACCTGGAACTCGATCGCCGGAGCGACCAACGCGCTGGAATTCGCGACGGCACCCGACGGCGCGTGGACCTCGCTCACGAATTTTCTGGGAGACGGGAAAGCCGTCTCGGTCACGCAAACGCCGATGCCGGGCTCGACGCGGCTGTACCGGGTCACGCTGCGCTACTGAGCCACCGGCCGCCGATCATCTCGTGGCCGGCCGGGCGGGACGCGGAAGTGTCCGTAAACGATGCAATGCGCCCGCGGCGGTGATGGCGATGCCGCCCAGTTCGAGAACCCAGTTCATGCGGATCCGGCCCGGGCCCGAGCTGAGGAAGACATCCACATGATGGAATGAGGCGGCGCGAATCAGGACGAAGCATCCCAGAAACCAGAGCCCGGCCAGGGCCAGCGCGCAGGGCCGCAGCGCATCCCGGACGGAGCGCCAGACCCAGATGTAGGCAGCCAGGCCGCAGGCCGCGAGTACAACCACGAACACGGCCTGCACCGCGCGGCGATACTGGAACCAGCCCTGCGCCCGGGCTAGATTGCGGCCGATTTCCGTGAGCAGCGTTTGCAAATCGAGCTGCTTGTTCACCCCCAGGAACACGAGCACGCCAAACAGCAGCCACCAGAACCGTGTTTCGCGGGGAGCCGCTGGGTTGGGGGCCTGGGCCAGGCGGCGGCACACGCCAGCCGCCAACGCCGCCCCGACAAAGTATGCCGCGACCGTGATCCAGCCCATGGCGGTTGGATCGCCAATACCGGCGTGCCAGCCATCCGGCCGGACCACGGCGAGCGGAATCAGCTCGGGCAAGAAGACGCGAGGGGCGGCCCCTTCGAATACGTTCAAGGGCGCTTAGACGGCCTCGTCGCCGCGTTCGTCGGTGCGAATGCGGATGGCTTCGCTCACGGCGGTGACGAAAATCTTGCCGTCGCCGATCTTGCCGGTCTTGGCGGCTTTGATGATTTCCTTGATGGCCGTCTCGACCTGGCCGTCGGCCACCACGACCTCGATCTTCACCTTGGGCATGAAGTCGACGGTGTATTCGCTCCCCCGATAGATTTCGGTGTGGCCCTTTTGCCGGCCGAAGCCTTTGACTTCGGAAACGGTCATGCCCTGGATGCCGACATCGTGGAGGGCTTCTTTGACGTCCTGGAGCTTGAAGGGTTTGACGATCGCTTCGATCTTTTTCATATCCGGTGCAGCTTAATCGTTGTAGGCCCGTTCGCCATGCTGGCTGACGTCGAGGCCGACGAATTCCTCTTCGTCCGTCACGCGCAGGCCGACGACGACCTTGACGATGAGCAGGATCACGAGGGTGGCGATGGCGGAGAGGCCCATCGTGACCACGACGCCGATGGCCTGGTTGATGAACTGAGCCGGGCCGCCCGCGAGGGAGACGACCTGCCCGGCGGATTGGAACGTGGCGCCGATGGCGGGGTTCACGGCCGGGCTGGCAAACCATCCCAACAGCAACATCCCGATGGTGCTGCCGACGCCATGCACGCCGAAAACATCGAGCGAATCGTCGTAGCCGAGCTTCTGCTTCAGCTTGCTCACTGCGAAGTAACAGGCCACCCCTCCCACGCCGCCGATGAGGATCGCCGAAGGAATGGTGACGAACCCGGAAGCCGGAGTGATCGTCGCCAGGCCGGCCACCATTCCGGAGGCGGCGCCCAGGACGCTCGGCTTGCCCTTGAGGAGCCATTCGGTGCCGAGCCAGGTCACAGCCGCGGCGGCCGCGGAAAAGTGAGTGGCCGCGAAGGCGCTGGTGGCGAGGCCACCGGCATTGAGGGCACTGCCCGCATTGAAGCCGAACCAACCCACCCAAAGCAGGCCCGTCCCGATCAGACTCAGGACTACATTGTGCGGCACCATCGGTTGCTGGGGATAGCCGGAGCGTTTGCCCAGGAAATACGCGCAGACCAGCGCCGAGGTTCCCGAACTGATATGCACCACCGTCCCACCCGCGAAATCGAGCACGGGGATCTTTCCGCCCAGCGCCCAGTTAAAGAAGCCGCCCTTGCCCCAGATCATGTGGGCGAGCGGGAGATAGACCACCGTCACCCACAGAATCATGAAAAGGAGGTAGGCACTGAATTTCATCCGCTCCGCCACGGCGCCGCTGATGAGGGCCGGGGTGATGATGGCAAACATCATCTGGAAGAGCATGAAGGTCTGGTGCGGGATGGTGGCGGCGTAATCCGCGTTGGGCTCGAGGCCGACTCCGCCCAACAGGAAGTATTGGAGCCCCCCCATGAACTGGTTGCCTTCGCCGAAGGCCAGGCTGTATCCGTAGACCACCCAGATGATCGAGACGACCGCCATGAGCACCAGGCTGTGCATCATGGTGGCCAGCACGTTCTTGTTCCGGACCAAGCCCCCGTAAAAGAGAATTAACCCCGGAGCCGTCATCATCAGCACGAGGGCCGAGCTGGCGAGCAGCCAGGCATTGTCGCCTGGGTTGACGGCAGAAGCCGGGGCGGGCGGCGTGAGACCGGCTTCGAGCACGGCGAGGCGTTCTTCGACAGTGGCAGCCCGGGTCGATCCATGGTCCATCGCGGCCAGGAAAAGCCAGAGGGCCAGGCAGGCCAAACGAGCCAATAGGTAGCGCGTGGGTTTCAAATTGCGCTTAGGGGTGTCAAATCCCGTGCGCCTTGTCAATGCCTCTTCGAACGGACGACCGCCGTTCGAAAAGTCCGCGGCGCCAGTGAGCGTCGCGGCCGAAGTGTCCAAGTCGAACCGGTCTAACCTTTGCCCGGCTCCGTTTTGAGCAGGGTGATGAATTGCTTCATCGCCGGGGAGAGCACCTTGTTCTTTTTGTGAATGACGGCCAATTGGCGAAACAGGGAGCCGCCTTCGACTTCGACCTGGGCCAGAGAATGCTTGGCGACTTCCTGAGTCACGGTGCTCGCGGGCACGATGGAGAGGCCGGCATCGATTTCGACCGCGCGCTTCACCGTCTCGATATTGTCGAACTCCATGACGGTTTCGACCTCCACCCCGGCGTCCTTGAGCATCTTGTCGATGGCTTTGCGGGTGGGGATATCGGGCTCGAACGCGACAAATTTCTGACCGGCCACCTGCGCGAGCGGAACGTTCGATTCCTTGGCCAGCGGATGTTTCGGGTGGCAGATGAGCACCAGCTTGTCCTTGCGCAAGGGCACGATTTCAATCTTCGAGTCCTTGACGGGGTACGCCACCAGCCCGAGGTCGTCGGCGTTGCCGACGATGTCGTCGTAGACCTGGTTCGAGCGGCGGTACTCGACATGGACGTTCACCGCCGGGTAGCTCTTCATGAACCGCTTGATGTAGGGCGGCAGATCATGGAGCCCGATGCTGTAAATCGTGGCCACCCGGATGGTGCCGGAGACGACGTCGCGCACTTCCTGCAGCTTGCTTTGCAGGGTGTCTCCCAGATCGATAATCTGTTTGGCGAAATCGTAAAGAATCTGGCCTTCGCGGGTGAGGCGGAATTTCTTTTTGCTGCGTTCGATGAGGAGAGCCTTGAAGTTGCGTTCGAGGGTGCTGACTTGCTGGCTGACGGCGGATTGGGTGACCTGGTTGATCTGGGCGGCTTTCGTGAAGCTTTCCGTTTCGGCCAGATCGCAAAACACTTTAAGGCTTTCGATTTGCATTCGATATTCGAGTTACAGCGCATGGTCGAGGCGGCCACGGCCCGGGTCCCCACCGGGCAAGCGGTTATGACCCCGCCGTGGATTCGCCGGCCAGGACCTCCTTGATCTTTCGGACGAGTTCCTGGCAGGAATACGGTTTCCTGAGATGGTGATGCTCTTCGCTCACGGTCGGACGGACGATACCGCTGGCGCAGATCACTCGCACCCCCGGCGACATTCTGCGCAGGCGCTCGACCAAGTCCCTTCCGCTCATAAGCGGCATGACGAGGTCCGTGACGACAACGTCAATTTCATGCCTCTTTTCCTCGAAAATTTCAAGTGCTTTCTGGCCGGAAGAGGCCGTAAAGACACGGTAACCGAAGGCCGGCAGGGCGGCATCCGCCATGCCGAGGATCGCTTCCTCGTCATCCACCATCAGGATGGTCTGGCTGCCGCGCAAGTCGCCCGCGCCCGCGGCAGGATCCGGAATGGCCCGGGGCTGGGCGGGAAAGTGGATGTCCACCGTGGTGCCGCGCCCTTCCTCGCTGAAAACGGAGATCGAACCGCCCAGCGTCGTGACGATCCCGTAAGCCAGGACCAAGCCCAGGCCGCGATGGCCGGAATCCTTCCTGGTCGTGAAGAAGGGCTGGAACAGGCGCGGCAGGAGATGCGCCGGAATGCCGGGGCCGTCATCGGCGATTTCGACCCGATAGTAAGCGCCCGGAGCGAGGCGTGGGCCGGATGGAATCTGCGCCGGGCCGATCTGGACATTCCGGGCGAGGACGCGGATGCGGCCGGGCCGCTCGAACGCTTCGAGGGAGTTTTCGAACACCTTGACGAGGACTTGCTCGATCTTCGCCTCGTCGCAAAGGACCGCCAGAGGGCGCGGTTCCAGATCGAGTTCCCAGGCCGCGGCCTGGGGATGGGCCTTTTCCAGCGATTCGACCGTGCGGCGGAGCACGTCGTTGAGGTTTCCCGGCCGCGGCGCGCGATCCTCCTTCTCGGCGCGGCCGAACTGCGCCAGATCTTGCGCGGATTCGGCGGCGCGGCGGGCGGATTTTTCGATCTCGAGCAGCGAGGCGCGCTGGGAATCCTGCGGCCCGGCTTGCGCGAGGAGCAGCGAAGCGTGGCCGAGCAGGCTGGTGAGGGCGTTGTTCAGATCGAGCGTGACCGTGCGAATGAGATGCAGCGCGACGGCCAGCTTCTGGTTCGCGGCCGATGTGGAATCAGCGGCGGGCGCCCGAACCGGAGCCGGCGGCGGGGCGGGAACTTCGAAAAACTGGAGGAGCAGCCAGCCCGCGCCCTCATGCTCGATCGGGCAAAGATGTGTGCGAAAGGTATGAACGGCCTTGTCCCGCCCGCGCAAGCGGAGCGGCACGCCATCGTCGGGCAGCGTCCCCCAATCGCTCAGAAATTCTTCCGGGGTGCGGTCGTTCTCGGGGCTCCAGATGGTTTCGGCGAGAGTCTGGCCGGCCGCGACGGACGGGCCGAACGCGCGCGCCGCCCCGCGGCTCAGGCCGCGAATCTGGCCCGAGAGATTAACGAGCAAAACGGGCCAGGACGCGTTTTCCAGGAAGAACGCATTGTCGGACTCCATCGCGGACACCTTGCCCAGCAGCATAGCGCGAGCCCGCCCAATCTCAAATTCTTTGCGGTGACGCCAGGAAGCAAATCCTGCGGCCGGCTGGGCTCGCCCGGGCTACACACCGAGAATAGCACGCTTGGCGTCGGCGAATTGCTGGTCGCGGCGGTGGTAGTCGCGGTCGTCGATGAGTTGCGCCGAGGCAGCGGGGCTAGGAGTCTGTTGAAAAACTGCGGCCATCCAGTTTGCGAGCGCGGTCGGTGCGATGGCGAGGCAGGCCGACCGAGCATATCCTTCGGGATCTGTAAGGGAGGGCTAACGAAGCCAGCGCGCCGGCCCCGCCGCAAAATGGATGGTCGTAGTTTTTCAACAGACTCCTAGCGGGTGGCTTTGGGCTTGAACTCGACCACGCAGCCGTCTTGCCGGACGGTATTGACCTCGGAGCAGAGGAACATGAGGAGGGCGCGCGGGGGCATTTCGAGTTCTCCCGCCTTTGAGCTGTCGCCCGGCACCCGCTGCCAGGGCATGGTGGACACGGGCGACCCGTCGACGTACTTCGCGAGCCACCAGGACGCCTTGAATTCGCAGTCGTTGGTGAAGCGGTACTCGAGCAGCAACGGGCGCGGGAAAGCGTTGGAGTAGATCATCTGTTGTTCGCCACAGGAGAGATCGGCGCGCTGGAAGGGGGCCGAGGGGTCGTAGTCGGGCAGAGTCACCCAGGAAGCCGTCGGATCGGGGCGCGGCTGGGTCCAAGCGCGGCATCCCAGAAAGGCCAGCGGCGCGGCGAGACAGAGGGCAATCCAGAGCCAATGGCGGTCGAGTTTCATAAGGTGATTGATTGAGGCAGAGTAGCCGCGTTGGCCTCGAGCGCAAGGCCGAATCGCCAGGGCGGGCACCAAGAGGCGGGCTCGTCACTCGGCGGGAGACCGGATGAGGTTGGCCGGTTACGGGCCGAGGATGGCGCGCTTGGCGTCGGCGAGTTCCTGGTCGCGGCGATGGTAGCCGCACTCGTTAATGAGTTGCTCGGCGGCGGCGAGGTCGGCTTGCGGAGATTGCCACGGGTACTGTTTCTCGCGGAAGAAGAGGCGGGCACGGTGGAGGTGGATGTCGGCCATGTGCAGCCGCATTGGGCCGCGCTCGGCAATGTCCCACGCCTCGTCCAAGTCGGCTTGGGCACCAGCGCCATCAGAACTCACGCGACACAGCCATGCGCGGGTAAGAAGCCCTCGAGGAATTTGGTGGAGTTGACTTGCGCGGCGGAAATGATCCAAGGCTAGTAAACTATGCGAACGGGCACGTGCCAATCTTTGGCTGATCCTCACCGGGTGTGGATTTGGTGAAGTAAAGAGCTTCAGAACTCGCCAAAGAAAGTTTCTCGACCTGGACGCTTCGAGGGCGGCTTCATAAAAGCAAACGCGCGCAAGCGTGAGATTATCAAACGCGTCATCCGCATGACCCGCTCCCCCTTGAAGCAGGCGCAGTGAATGCTGCGCTCGTCGACCCACTTCTTGGCAGGTCGACAATGATCTTTGCAGTTCCTTCACATGGTTTTCGGCTTCTTCCCGACGGGTGGGTTCAGTGGGCCTATAGTTCGCAACACATTCAATACCGCCAGCTAAGACTATTTTCCACGCTAAACGTTCCACGTTAACTAGTCGCATATCACAGTATCCGAACCCAGGAATACCGAGCAGCCACGGTGGATTCATGCCAATACCGGCCATCGCCAATTCGGCTTTTTGATAATAGTCTTCTGCTTCGCGAGATCGGCCGCTTTCAGTATGGTATAAACCTGCTGCAGCTAATCGGTTGATACACTGTTCCGGGTTTCTGGAACTTTTGGCGAACGACACCGCCATTTCTGAAAGTCGTCTGGCTTCCTCAAGGTCTCCAATGGCCAATTGCAGTTCGCATAAGTTACCGGTGCCGATGGACGCCTGCTCCCAATTCTCAAGATCGTACATAAGCCCAGCGCCTTCTTGCATCGGCGCGAGGGCATCCTGAAGGCGGCCCAAGTTGAGCAAGCAGGATCCGCACTGTCCTAGAACTAGAGCTTTGGAATAGATTGGAAGAGACCTCACAGGTTTACTCCAAGGCCGCTCGAAGAAAGTTGCTATCGCAGACAAGTCTTCCGACCATGCCCCCAGTTGTCTCCATGAGTAGTGTTCCTCCATTCGGAGGATTCGGTGCCAGAACACTTGCAATCGCGCCTCCTCATGTCGACCCGCGTTGCAGGCATGTTTAATTGCGCGGTAAAGGGGAATTAGGTCATCAAGTGCCGGCTTTGGTTCGTCTATTGTTGCTTGGCGGAGATATTCATACAGACGTTGATGGCCAGAACGCCAGCCTTCTGGGTTGCAGTTGCGAACACGCAGAGCAAAGTGCTCCCGGATCAGCGGATGGCAATCAAGCGACAATGCGCTTTCCTTACTGTCAGCGTGAATCACAATGAGGCCGAAATTGGAGAGAAAATGAGTCACGTCGTTCCACGCCTTATCAGAGAGCGACTGCTCGGTTATCTGCCCGCTGTTTGAATCGCGTTTGGGTGTGAACAGCGGGTCAGTTAGCCCAGCAATGATAGGAGGCTTTCGCAATTCGGTCATGCAGCCAGCATCAGCAGGATGGTCGAATAGGCCGAGGAGGCGCATGATGGTCAGCGAACGTGCTTCGATCTCGCCTTCGTTAGCAAACCAGCTCTCAAAGGCGGCGAGCAATTTAAAGGTCGTGCCGCCTTGGATAGCGCGATCGGCTTCTTCGAATTTGACGAGGTCGCGGCGGCGGATGTCGCTGCTGTGGGCGCGGGCAAGGAAGCGGCCCAGCAGGTTGAGGGTGAGGGCGTGGCCGTCGACTTCGCGGCTGGCGGCGAGGAGTTCGTGATCGTCGGGTTTGATTTCGGCGGCTCCGGCCCGGTTGGCACCGGCGTGGTGGAGCAGGGCGGCACCGGCTTCGTCGGTGAGGTTGCAGAGATCGATGCGGAGGACGCTGCCCCAAGGGGATCCTTCGCGGCGCTGGAAATCGGCGAGGTCGGTGAGTGGCTCGCGGGTGGTGACGAGGCAGAGGCAATTGGCGAATGTCGAATTACGATGGTCGAATGAATTTGCTTTGCTGGCGAGTTGTTTCAAGAGGCTCTGGAGGCCGGGGGCGCGGAGCTGGCCGCCCATGGGGCCGGGCGGGTATTGGAGGGGCTCGATGCCGTCGAGGATGAGGAGGGTGCGTTCGCGGGAGGCGGCGTCCGCGAGGAGGCGGCCTTTGTCCCAAGGGGAGAAAGTGGGCTCGCATTGGACGCCGAACCACTGGAGGGCTTCGGCGAGGAAGAGGTCTTCGGAGGCTTGGCGGTCTTCCTTGGTGCCCTGGCTGTAGAAGCTCCAGGCGTAGACGCGGCGCGCGCCGAACCAGTCTTGGCGTTCGAGGCGGCGGAGCCAGTGCTGGACGAGCATGGTTTTGCCGACGCCGCCCCAGGCGACGAGCGAGACGATGGCGGTAGGACTCCCCTCCCCTCGCAGGGGCGAGGAAGCGGGACCGCCTGAAGGCGGAACTACTCCGAACGAAGAAGCGAGGGCGAGATCGAGCAGGGCGAGTTCTTGTTCGCGGCCGATGAGTTTTTCTTCGCGCAGGCCGGGGGCGCGGGTGAGGGGGAATTTGTCGAGATAGGTGCGGGTGGAGCTGGGACCGCCTGAAGGCGGGGCTCCGAACGAGAGGGCGAGGCGGCTGAATTCCTGGGCGAGAGTGGTGGCGAGGCGGCGGAGGTGGCGCCCGGCAATGGCGTCCGGAAAAGTGGAGAGGGGTTCGGCACCGGCGGGGGATTGGATGGCGTGGAGCCAGCGCGAATGAAGGTTTTCTTTCCAGTCGCAGGGTTCGCAGATGACAGGGAAGATGGGGAAAGAGTCTTTATCCGCCTCCCAACGCTGGCGAAGGAAGGGGAGTTCGGTCTGGAGGATGTAGTCGGAGGTGAGGGCTTCGGGGGTGAGGAGGATGATGGCCGCGTCGGCGGAGGTCATGGCCGCGGCGATCTCGCGATGCCAGTTCTGACTGGCGCGGATGCGTTCGTCGTCCCAGAAATCGAGAAGGTGCTGATCGGCGAAGACTTTGAGGGCGGAGAGGAGTTTGGCCTTCCAAGCCGGGCCTTGGCCGCGGTGGCTGTAGCTGACGAAGATGCGGGGGGCTGGGTTCATCCCTGGTCCTTCGGCGGTGGTTTTCGGAAATGTAACCGGGGGCGGCGGGTGCCACAAGGCAAGTCGCGGGCCAAGTTTCGCGGCGGTTGCGATTATTTCACGCGGTCGTCTGGCCTCTCCGATCGCTCGGCCAAAAAGCAAAGCGGCCTCTTGCGGATCCGCCTCCCCGGCGGCATACTTATATCCATGATCGCGAACCCCAACTCGCGGTCGCCCGGATCGATTCCGAACAACAGGTGCGAAACCCTCGCGCCTCCTGTTCCGATTCTCCGCCGCGCGACCCCGCCGCCTCGCCGTGTCCCTTCCTCCGGGAAGAGGCTCGAAGGGTGGTCCCATGCCACAATCGTCCCAATCCTCCCCCTCCCGGCGCGCCCCATCCTGCCACCGCCTGGCCCGTGCCCCCACCCTCACGAAACCCGCGTAAATAGGACTTCCTGCGCCCAAAATGACCCGCCCTTCACCGCTCTTACCCCCCTCCCGTCCCCCAGAAAGTCTACATTCCGCTGGGAAGCCCCGGAGTGCCCAAACCCATCCCTTCCCGTCCGGCCTCCTCTCGGTGTTCTCCGTGTCCTCGGTGATCTCTGTGTTAAACTCAGCGTCCCCCTCCCGGCGCGCCCCATCCTGCCACCGCCAATCCATCGCGCCCACCCTCACGAAACCCGCGTAAATAGGACTTCCTGCGCGCAAAATGACCCGCCCTTCACCATTCCCAACTCCCTCCCGTCGCCCCGGAAGTCTACATTTCCATCGCCCGAATCACGCCAGCCTCCAGCCACATCCAGCTTGAAACCTCGCCCGCCTCCCCCGTCCTCCTCATTCAAAAAATAGGGGGGGGTGCCCGTAATATCGGTTCGACGGCCACCTCTGGCTGTCGGCTTCGCCATCACCCCCACGGCCCGCCACAAATAATCACACTCGTCGCGGGAGCGCTTGACGGCGCACGGCGGCTTCTTAAGCTCGCGCGCAATGCCCATCCCGATTCAGCGGGTGCTGCCGATGATGCTGCTGGCCGAAGGGGCGGCGGCGGGGATCACGAATTCAATCTCAGGGAGCGGCCAACTTTTCCGGCTAGGGCAGCCGCCGTGGTGAGAGCGCGATTCCAGCGATGGGTTGGGACTGCGGGGCTGCTGCTCGCCACGGTGGCCGCCGCGCAGGCTCAGCCCGCCGGCCCCGCCAGCGCGACCCCCGCTCTCACGGAGGCCGCCGCGGTGCGCGGGTTGGACCGGTGGGCCGCCGAGCGCCAGCATCCGGTTCGGTTGCGCGGCGTCATCACCTATTCCGATCCCGCTTGGTCCAACTGGTTTCTGCAAGATGCCACCGACGGCATTTTCATTTATCGCACCAACGCCACCCCGCCCCTCGATTATGGCCAGGAAGTCGATCTCGAAGGCGTCACCATCCCGGGCGGGTTCGCGCCGGTCGTTGCTCTCACGCGGGTGACGATCCGCGGTCGCGCGGAGCTGCCGGCGGCGCGCCCCGCCAGTTTCGAGGAACTCGCCAGCGGCCGGTTGGACAGCCAGCGCGTCGAGACCGAAGCGATCGTCCGCGCGGCCTACATCCACGAAGGCCATCTCCGCCTCGAATTAGGCGCGGCGCGGCCCTTCCCGGCCTTCATCGCGGGGCCGGCCATCGGCTCGCCCCCTCTTCATCTCGTCGATGCGCGCGTCCGCGTGCGCGGCGTGTGGGGCACGCAGTTCAACAGCCGCGGCCAGATGGCGGGCTACAAAATCTTCGTGCAAAGCCTGGACGACGTCGCGGTCATCGAGCCGCCTCCGGCCGGGCTGGAAACCTTGGAACTCCGGCCCGTGGCGGAAGCGCTGCGCTTCCCTCACACCCGCGCGTTCGGCCGCCGCATGCGCCTCGCCGGCGTCGTCACCGCCCAATCGGCCCCGGGCGAATTCTTTCTCCAGGATCAAACCGCCGGCATGCGGGCCACGACCCGCGATCCCGTCGCTCTTTCCCCGGGCGACCGCGTCGAAGTGGCGGGGTTCGTCGAGCTGGGCGCCGCGAGTCCGGCACTCGTCGAGGCGACGATCGTTCGGCGCGAGGCCGGCCAGGCTCCCGCTCCGCTCGCGATCGATCTGGCCGGAGGACTGAAGCCTGCCTGGGACGCCCGGCTGGTGCGGTTCGAGGCCACGGTCGTGGATCACCTTCAGAAGCCGGCGGCGGCGGCGCTGGTCGTCCGCGCGGGCTCGGAAGTGGTCACCGCCTGGCTGCATGGCACCAACGCCGCGGACTCCCTGCGCGCCATCGGCGATGCCAGCCGCATCGCTGTGACCGGCGTGGCCGAACTGTCGGTGGACGAAAACCAGCGGGGCACCGGGATGGAGATCCTCCTGCGCGGGCCGGCTGATGTCGCGGTGCTGGCCCGGCCGCCCTGGTGGAACACGCCGCGCGCCCTGGCCCTTGGCGCGGTCGTGGCGGCGGCGCTGATCGGCTGGCGCTACTTCGGCCTGCGCCGGGAGGGCAATCTCGCGGAGCGGTACCGGCGCGTGGTCGAAAATGCCCGCGACCTCATCAGCGTCCACGGCGCAGACGGCCGGTTCGTCTCGGCGAATCCGGCCTGGCAGCGTGCCGCCGGTCACTCCCCGCAGAAGCTGCGAACCATGCGGTTGTCCGACCTGCTGGCCCCCGGCCAGGAGCTTTCCTACGACGCCTGGTGGCGCAAAGTCCAGGGCGAGGAGTCCACCGTGCCGAAGGAGTTCGAACTGCGCACCGCGGACGGCACCCGCCGGGTCTGGATCGAACTCAGCACCCGCCCGCTGACGGCGGATCCCCGCCTGCCCCTCATCGAAAGCATCGGCCGCGATGTGACCGACCGCAAAAAGGCGGAATCGATCCTGCGCGCCAGCGAAGCCTTGTTGGAACGGACGGAGCAGATCGCCGGCGTGGGCGGCTGGGAGCTGGACCTGGCCTCGCAAAGTTTGCGCTGGTCGCAACAGTTGCGCCGGATTCATGAGGTGTCCGCCGATTATCGTCCCGATCCGGACCAGGCGAAGGCCTTTTTCCCGGCGGAGGAACGCAAGTCCTTCGAGCGCGCGTTGAGCGAGGCCATCGAACGCGGGACCAGTTTCGACCTTGAGCTGCCGCTCGTCACGGCCCGGGGCCGGTCGATCTGGGTGCGGGTGATGGGCGAGGCCCGCACCGAGGCCGGCCGCGTGGTTCAATTGTGGGGAGCCTATCAGGATATCACGCTCCGGAAGGAGCTGGAACAACAAGCGAACCGCACGCAGCGGCTGCAGGGCATCGGCTCGCTGGCCGGGGGCATCGCGCACGATCTGAACAACGCCCTCGCGCCCGTCCTGCTCTCGCTCGATCACTTGCGGCATTTTCCGGAAGACAACGCCGGCCTGCTGGAGCTGGCCAGCACCAGCACCACCCGCGCCGCGGCGATGGTGCGCCAGTTGCTGGCTTTCGCCCGGGGAACCGAGGGGCGCAAAACCTCGCTCCGCCCCGCCTGGGTCCTCTCCGAAATCGAAACCCTCCTCCACAGCACCTTCCCCAAAAACATTCGCGTGCAGAAACGCCTGGGCACCCAGCTCGGCAGTGTCGAAGGCGATGCGACCGAGCTGCACCAAGTGTTGCTCAACCTTTGCCTGAACGCGCGCGACGCCATGCCGGAGGGCGGAACCATTATCCTCGAAGCGGATCTCGAAGAGGTCGGCCCCGTGCCCGAGGGCGTTTGCGAAAAGGGCGAATTCCGGCCGGGCCGGCATGCCGTCTTCCGCGTCACCGACACCGGCCTGGGCATGCCGCGCGCCACCCTGGATCGCATTTTCGAGCCGTTCTTCAGCACCAAGAGCGCGTCGGGAGGGACGGGCCTCGGCCTTTCCACCGCGCTGGGCATCGCGCGCGCGCACGGCGGCTTTCTCCGCGTGCGGAGCGGCGTGGGCGAAGGCTCGGAATTCAGCTTCTACCTCCCGCTCGCCCGGGACCCCGCCCAGCCGGGCCTGCCGGAGACCGACGGAGCCGGGGTGTTCGTCGAGCCGCGTGGCCAGGGCGAGTTCGTGCTCTTCGTCGACGACGAACATGCCGTGTGCGAAATGGTGCGGGTCATCCTCGGCAGCTTGAACTTCCGGCCGCTGATCGCCGGCGGCGGGGTCGATGGCCTCCGGCTGGCCACCGAATACGCCGGGGAGGTGAAGGTCGTCATCACCGATCTGCACATGCCGGGGCTGGATGGCCTGGGCTTGATCCGGGCTTTGCGCAGCAGCGGCTCGAAAGTTCCGGTCGTCGTCGCCAGCGGGCGGATCGAACCCGCGCAATGGGCCGAATTGCAGCGCCTCGGCGTGCATCTGACGCTTGACAAACCGTTCGCACGGAGCACCCTGATGCGCATATTGCAACAGGCGTTACATGTCGCGGTTACTCCCCGTGTTTAGAGGGTTGGAAGCAAGGCAGCGGTCGGCCGCGTGTCCCACCCTGACGCACGGCTCGGTATGGCCAAAATACTGTTGGTAGACGACAACGCGGACTACCTGGCTGCCCAAACGGAATTCCTGGGGCGGGCCGGGCATCAGGTCAGCACCGCCGCGGACGGCAACGAAGCCCTCCGCGAGGCCGGCAAGGCGGCCTACGATCTGCTCATTACCGACATCATCATGCCCGAACGGGAGGGCCTCGAAACCATCGCCGTCATCCGCAAAATGGTCCCCGCCATGAAAATCATCGCCGTCTCCGGCGGCGGCCGGCTGGGAGCCCGCGATTATCTGTCGGCGGCGCGCATGCTCGGCGCCTCGCGCACCCTGGCCAAACCGTTCTCCGGCGAGGAATTGCTCGATGTTATCGATGCGGTCCTGAGGCCGCCGGCGTAGCGACCGGCCGGCGGTGCGGACGCGGCTGCACTTTCTTCTTGCGATGAAAGATCGATTTCGCCTCTCTTGGAGCATCGCTCTCATGATGCCATTGCCGCGATTCCGCAAATCGGGGAACCACTCCGGAGTGTTCTCTTTATGACGCGCCAACAACTGCTGGACTTGTACTTCATGGATGCCCGGTGCAAGCTGATCGAGCTGGCCGCCTTCATGGACCGCATCGATCGCGGCGATGGGGCCGCCGACTTTCGTTACGCGGCGTTCCGCCAGGCCCTCGGCGTCTTGTCCAGGAATGAGGCGGGCCGGGCGGAGCAAGTCCTTCTGGCCCTGAGCGACCCGACCGAACAGCCCATCCCAGCGGCCACTACGAAAGCCGCGTGCGGTGCCTATGCTCCTTCGGTTTCCTCCGCCGATCACTGATCATGCGCTATATCGAACCACATGGCCACATGGTCAGCCGCACCACGGATGACTATTTGGACATGGCCACCGCCGGATGCGTGGCCGTCAGCGAACCGGCTTTCTGGGCCGGCTTCGATCGCAGCTCGGTGCAGGGCTTTTACGACTACTTCCGCCAGCTTACCGATTTCGAGCCGAAACGCGCCGCCAAGTTCGGCCTTCAACACTACACCTGGCTCTGCCTGAACCCGAAGGAATCGGAGGATCTGAAGCTGGCCGACGAAGTGTTGTCGATCATCCCGGAGTTTCTCCACCAGCCGAGCGTGCTGGGGATTGGCGAAATCGGATTGAACAAAAACAGCCGGAACGAAATGGCGGTGCTCGAGAAACATGTCGATCTCGCCGCCCGGCACGACCAGCTCGTGCTCGTCCATACGCCGCACCTCGAAGACAAACTGAAGGGCACCCGCCTGATCATGGACGTGCTGAAGAACGAGCGCCGGATCAAGCCGGAGCGGGTCATCATCGACCATGTCGAGGAGCACACCGTCCGCCTCGTGCTCGACGCCGGCTTCTGGGCCGGCATGACGCTCTATCCGGAATCCAAATGCACCCCGGCCCGCGCCATCGACATTCTGGAAATGTACGGCACCGAACGTCTTTGGATGAACAGCGCGTGCGATTGGGGCGTCAGTATTCCTCTCGCGGTCCCGCGCACGGCGCTGGAAATGCGGAAACGGGGGCACCCGGACGACTGGATCGACCGGGTCATTTATCAGAACCCGATCCGTTTCATGAGCCAGTCGCCGAAATTCCGGCTGAAAGCGTGAACGAAGCGTGAACGAGCTTGAAGTGCCGGGCGGACCGCGTCATGACAGGAAAGGACGCTGAGTGCGCCTCAAACACCATATTCACCTGGCCTACTGCACGAATATTCATCGTGGCCAGGATTGGCCGGAAACATTCGAAACGCTCCGGCAACATACTCTGCGGGTCCGCGACCGCGTCGCGCCGGGACAGCCGTACGCCATCGGCCTCCGCCTGAGCGAACCGGCGGCCCGCCAACTCGCCCGGCCGGATGTGCTGGCCGATTTCCGGCGCTGGCTCGACCGGGAGAATTGCTACGTCTTCACGATCAATGGATTTCCCTACGGCATGTTCCACGGCGGCCGCGTCAAGGAACTGGCCTACATCCCCGACTGGACCACGCCCGAACGAGTCGCTTACACGAATCTGCTGTTCGATCTGCTGGCCACGCTGGTGCCGGAAGGCGTCGAAGGCAGCGTCAGCACGGTGCCCGGCTCGTTCAAGCCGCTCATCCGCGAGCCCGGCCAGGAGCGCGCCATGCGGGACAACCTCTGGCGGACGGTGGATCACCTCGCCCGGCTCTGCGAACGCAGCGGCAAGACGCTGCACCTGGGCGTCGAACCGGAGCCGCTCTGCTATATCGAGACCACCGAGGAAACGGTTCGCTTTTTCGAAGCACTCCAGCGCGACCGCCCGGGCGACGACCGTTTGCTGAGATATCTCGGCGTGAATTACGACACCTGCCATCTCGCGGTAGAATATGAGGAACCGGCCGAAGCCCTCGGCCGCCTGCGGAGCGCGGGCCTCCGGATCAGCAAGCTCCATTTCAGCTCCGCGCTGCGCGTCATCCCCACGCCGGAGGCGCGCGCCGCGCTTCAGAACTTCATCGACCCGGTGTACTTCCACCAGGTCGTCGCCCGCCGGGCCGACGGAACGCTCCACCGCTATCTCGATCTCGATGAAGCCCTGGCCCGCCCCGACCCGGCCGAGGAATGGCGCATTCATTTCCATATTCCGCTCCACGCGGCTCCGACGACGCTCTTCCAGCCCACCACCAGCCATTTGCTCGGCGTGATGGACCAGCTCGCCGCGAACCCCAAACTGTGTTCGCATATCGAGATGGAGACCTACACCTGGGAGGTCCTGCCCGGCGAATTGAAAAAGCGCGACGTCGTCGATCAACTAGCCGCGGAGTACGATTGGACCTTGGGGCATCTGCGCGCCCGCGGGCTCGCGTGACCGACCCGGCTTCCGCATGGCGAATTGGCATTACCCCTACCTGCGCACGCTGCTGGTTCTCGGACGGGCCTCGAATCTTCCCACCGTCTGGTCGAACTGTCTGGCCGGCTGGTGGCTCGGCGGGGGCGGTTCATGGAGCGCGGCCTTCTGGCTCTGCCTGGCCGCGAGCTGCCTCTACACGGGCGGGATGTATCTCAACGACGCCTTCGACATCGAATTCGACCGCCAGCACCGCAAGGAGCGTCCCATCCCCTCGGGAGCCATCGGGCTCGGGACGGTCTGGGCCTTCGGCCTCGGCTGGCTCATGGCGGGTCTCGCGCTGACCTTGCTGCTGCCGAGCCCCGTCACCGGGCTCGCCATGTTCCTGGTCTTCGCGATTCTCCTCTATGATGCGGTGCACAAGCTGGTGGCTTTCTCCCCGGTTCTGATGGCGGTCTGCCGCTTTTTCCTCTTCCTGATGGCCTCCGCCACCGGCGACGAAGGCGTGACCGGCATCGCCCTCTGGAGCGCATTTGCCCTCGGCAGTTACATTGTGGGGCTGAGCTACGTCGCCAAAAGCGAGAGCACCCGCGGCGCGTTGAAGTACTGGCCCTGCCTGTTTCTCGGAGCGCCACTCCTCCTGGCCTGGATCGTCAACAACGAAGCCCCGGCCCCGTATAAGCTGGTGGTGCCCGTCGCCTGGTTTGCCTTGCTCTTCTGGGTGGCCCGGTGCCTCACCTTTACCTTCTGGTCTTCGCCCAAAAACGTCGGACGCACCGTCTCCGGTCTCCTGGCCGGCATCGTCGTCGTGGACCTCCTCGCCATCGGCGGCTCTCCCGCCGCCCTCGCGTTCGCCATGCTCCTCCTCTTCGCCGCCGCCCTCCTCTTTCAGCGCCATGTCCCCGCGACCTGAATCCGCCAGGTTCAGATCCTCCGCGAATCACCGCGATTCACCAGAAACCACCACAATTCACCAGAATTCGCCACTCATTCACCACACCTGTTTTTCCCACCTTCGATAATCATAACTCATTTTCTATCAATATATTGCGCTATAGTCAAAGAGGCTGAACCCGCTCGATTCTCCACAATTCACCACTTCCAATTCTTTTCTCTCCACCACTCACGCCTCGTGATTGATCCGCTTGACCGCTACATCGCGTCTGGCCTTTCGGGAGCGGAATCCCTACCCTGCGGCGATGCGTGCGATCCTGCTGGTGGCAGGTTACCTGGCGATGGTGTTGGTGGGTGCGGCGCTCCTCGCACCCTGGGTGTGGTGGGGAGCCCAAGCGCTGGACCGCCTTTCTCCGGCCTTCGCCGGATTTGCCGACCAGCCGTTCCATCGCTACCTGAACCGCTGCATGATCCTGCTGGCCTTGGCCGGTCTGTGGCCCTTGCTGAGCATCCTGGGCAGCCGGTTCCGTCTCGTGGTTCAACCCACTCCCTGGCCACGGCTGCGGCGGCAATGGCTGGCGGGCGCAGGGCTGGGCCTGCTCACCGTGGCGGCGATCCTCCTCATCGCCGTCCTCGCCGGAGCCCGCGAATGGCATTTTGATCACACCGGGCGCGCCTGGTTCCGTCGGCTGACCGGTGCCCTCGCCGCCGGGCTGGTCGTGGGCATCCTGGAGGAAGCCCTCTTCCGCGGCGGGATTTTCGCCGCCTTGCGCCGAACCAACTCCTTTGCCTGGGCGGCCCTGGTCAGCGGGGGCTTGTACTCCATCACCCATTACTTCGCCCGTCCGGATAATCCAACCGAGATGCACTGGCACACCGGTTTGCCGGCGCTCGGCCAGGCGCTCGCCGGCTGGGCCGATCCGCTCTCGCTCATGCCCGGGTTGCTCAACCTGACCATTCTCGGCTGGATCTTCGCCTGGCTGTTCGAGCGCACCGGTTCGGTGGCTGGTCCGGCCGGGCTCCATGCCTCGATGGTGTTCGGCATGAAAATGTACGGATTCATCACCCAACCCCAGGCGGGATTCGCCCCCAAAGTGTGGGGATCGAATCGCGTGTCGGACGGCTGGATGGCCACGATGATCCTCCTGACCCTGGCCGCCGTTTCCGTCTGGTGGTTCCGTCGTGCCTCCCCTGGCCGTCAACTGTGCGACCATGATTCAGATCTCCGCCATTCGGAACCGGCTTGAGCAATTCGCGGACGCGTTCCTCGGGTTGATCTATCCGAATGTCTGCCAGGTGTGCCACGGCGAGCGTGCGACCCACGCCGAAGGTTATGTGTGCCGGTCCTGCGCCGCCCCGCCCGATGGCCTCCGGTGGATCGAAGAGCCGCTCTGCCGGACCTGCGGCACGCCTATCGACGGGGAGGCCTTTTCGCCCTTCGAATGTTCGGAGTGCCGCGAGTCGGGCCATCACTTTCGCTCGGCGCGTGCCGCCGCTCGATTGACGCCTCTCCTGCAACAGGTCATCCACCGTTTCAAGTACGATCACGGGTCCTATTTCGAACCATTTCTCGCCGGCCTTCTCATCGAACAGGCCGCCCCGCGCCTGGCCTCGGCAAGCTGGGATGCCATCGTGCCGATCCCGCTGCATTGGTCGAAACGCCGGCTGCGCGGCTTCAATCAGGCCAAGAGTCTGGCGAAGGCCCTCAGCCGCGCCACCGGCCTGCCGGTGCGAACCGATTGGCTGCGGCGGCGGCTCAACACGCCCACCCAAACCCGCCTGACTCGTTCGCAACGCGCCGAGAATGTGCTGCGCGCCTTCGAGTTCAAGGGGCGGACGGCGCTCCAGGGGGAGCGGATCGTGCTCGTGGACGACGTGCTGACCACCGGCGCCACGGCCAGCGCCTGCGCCAAAGTGTTGCGGCAGAACGGCGCCGGTCCGGTCGATGTTTGGACTGTTGCCCGCGGAACCCTTCAGTAGTAGCATGCCGGACAACGATGGACAGGATGCTTCGATGTCAGGCCGGGTTCGCCCGCCGCACGCCGGTTGTCGCATCCCAGAACGAAGTCCCGTTCATGTTCCCGCGGATCTGACCACACGCCGCTAACCCTTGGAGGAATTTGCCTTGTCTACTCTGTCGAATACGTCCTTCACCAAAAAAACGCTCGGAAGGGATAATCACGAGCCCGCGGTCACGCCACCCCCGACGGTGGTGACCCCGCTGCCGCGCAAACCAAGGCTCAACGCCGGCCGGAGCCGAAAGAAGGAGATTCCCGAAGGCTTGTGGCTCAAGTGCAAAAAGTGTTCCACCATGCTCTACGACAAGGAGCTGGATGAGAACATGAAGGTGTGCGGCAAGTGCGGGCATCACTTCCCCATCGGTGCCCGGGAGCGCATCCATTCGCTGGTCGAGACCTGTTCCTTCGAGGAGATGGATGCGGAGATGTCGAGCGTGGATATTCTGCAATTCCCCTCCTATCCGCAAAAGCTGTCCGAATACCAGCAGGAAACCTCCGCCAAAGACGCGGTCCTCACCGGGTTGTGCCGCATCGGGACCCATCGAGTGGCCTTGGGGGTGATGGACTTCAGCTTTCTCGGCGGCTCGATGGGGTCGGTCGTGGGCGAAAAATTGACCCGCCTGATCGAAACGGCCACGGCCAAGGCGCTGCCGGTGGTCATCATGTCGAGCAGCGGCGGGGCGCGGATGTACGAAGGGATGTTCAGCCTGATGCAGATGGCGAAGACCTGCGCGGCGCTGGCGTATCACGGCCGGGCCAAGCTGCCGTTCATTAGCGTGCTGACCCATCCGACCTACGCCGGAGTGATGGCCAGTTTTGCCAGCGTGGGGGACCTGATCCTCGCCGAGCCGGGCGCGATGATCGGCTTCGCCGGGCCGCGCGTCATCGAAGATACCACGCAATCGAAACTCCCTCCCGGATTCCAGACTGCGGAGTTTTTGCTCGAGCACGGGCTGATCGATGCGATCGTCCCCCGCAGCGAGATGAAGGATCGATTAATCTACTATCTTTCCTTCCTCACCGAAGGCCAGCGCCGCCTGGCCGCGGCACTCGGCTGAAAGACGGAGGCTCGCAACAGCTCGGCCTGGCACCAGCTACGCCGGCAGCCCTTTGCCTCGCGTTTCTGGAGCGATCCAGATGACAGCGAGCCCGATGATATAAACCAAGGTAATCACGGCGGCGGCGCGGGCGAAGCTGCCGTCGAACGAGGCGACCAGTTGACCGCCAAGGATGGCCCCGGCCGCAGCGAAAACCCGGCCGGTATTGTAGCTGACCCCCTGGCCGGTTGCCCGGGCGCGAGTGGGAAAGAGCTCGGGAAAGTAGAGCGGGAACCATCCATAAAAGGCTGCGGTGCAAAGGCCAGTCAGAAAGATTATGGCCAGCAGGCTGGTGCTGTAGCTATCGAACGTGCGGAAGAGAATTTGCGTGACGGCGAGCGAGGCCAGGCAGAGCCCAAAATACGCCGGGCGGCGCCCCCAGCGTCCGCCAATCAGCGGTCCGGCGAGGCTCCCGACAATCGCCCCCCAGGCGGAGCACATTTGCGCGGAGGCTTTCGCGCCGGGAATTTTACCTTCCGTCAATTGATCCACCCAGCTCGGGATATTCTGGACCGAGCCCCAGGTGCCGATCAGCGCCACCGAGGCGAAGGTGATGCCCAGCAACGTGTGGCGAAGCAGTGGCGCGCGGAACACCTCCGCGAGGGGGCTGGCATTTTCTACTTTGGCCGCCTGCCAGCGCTCGGATTCCGGCACGAACAAGCGGATGAGCAGCACCAGCACGGCCGGGGCCGCGCCCACGACGAACATCCAGCGCCACGAATCGGGCGTCACGGGATAGAGGCGGGCGACCCATCCCACGAGCAGAAAGCCGCAATTCGCCGCCGCGCCGATGCAGCCTGCCAGCAGCGGCCGCCATCGTTCCGGCCAGCATTCCATGACCAGGGCCACCCCCAGCGACCATTCGCCTCCCATGCCCAAAGCCGCGATAAAGCGGAGGCCGCCCAGTTGAAAGGGAGATTGAGCGAAGTAACCGAACGCCGTGAAGACCGAGTAAACCGCGATGCTCAGCGACATGGCTTTGACGCGCCCGATCCGGTCTCCGAGCCATCCGAAGATCAAACCACCAGCGGCGGCGCCCAGCAGAAAGGCGGCATTGATATAGCCGATCCATTGTCCAACCACGCTGTCGAGCGAGCCCTCGACGCTCCCGGCCAGCAGATTCGACAGCGCGGGACGGGCCACCACCGGGAACAGGCCCATCTCGAATCCATCGAACAGCCAGCCCAGAAAAGCCGCCGCAAGGACAAGCCACTGCGCGCGCGTGATCTTCCCGTGTTGCATGTTCGGTCAGTTGACCCGAATTCCGACGGCCGGGCAAGGTTCGGTTTGAAATGTGGGAGTTGGCCGGCCGCGCAGGGCCGCGGAACGCAACGTTTCGCTGGTGCCGGGGTTACCACTGAACTAGTTTGCGAAAAGCATGAAGCGCGTGCGGTGCCTGGTTGCCTTATGGTTGGTAGGATGGGTCTTTCTGGGCTCGGATGTCGCGCGGGCCGAGCAAGTCCTGCGCTGGAAGCGCGACAAAACGGTCGATGCCGCCGTTTCGGATTGGCCTCTTTGGCAACTGCTGAATCGCCTCGCCACCGCCAGCGGCTGGAAGATCTATGTCGAGCCGGGGCTCGACCAGCGGGTGTCCGCCTCGTTTCAGAATCTGTCGCAAGGGGAGGCGCTGCGGCAATTGCTGGATCGGGTAAACTACGCCTTGCTGCCGCAATCGCGCGGGCTGTCCAGGCTTTACGTCTATCGCAGCTCCATTTCCGGTGCGACCGAACGCGTCCCCGGCGAACCGAAACCCGCAAACTGGCTGCGGAACGAGATCATCGTCACGCTCGGCCCGAATGCGAAGACGGATATCGAAACCCTGGCGGCGGAACTCGGCGCAAAGATAACGGGGCGCTCCGACGAGCTGCGTTCTTACCGCCTGGAGTTCGAGACCGACGCGGCGGCCGATAAAGCCCGCACCCAGCTCGAAGCCCGCACCGATCTCGAAACGAGCGACAATTACGCGTATCAGAGGCCGGTCAACCAGGCATCCAGTTCCGCGCCGCTCTCGAGTTTGTTTCCCATTGATCCGAAACCGGTCTCCGCTTCGGAGCAGGTGACGGTGGCTCTGGTGGATACGGCCATCCAGCCGCTGGAGGGCAAGATGAAGGACTTCGTGCTGCCGACCATCCAGGTCGCGGGGGGCGAGGCCGCGGTCGGAACAGACGCGCCGACGCACGCCACCTCGATGGCGCAAACCCTCCTCAACAGTCTGGCCCGCACCGCGTCGGCGGACGATGCCGGCAAAGTCCGGGTGCTGCCGGTCGACATCTACGGCAGCAAGGCAACCACCACCACCTTCGAGGTGGCGCAAGGTTTGTACCGGGCCATCCAGGCCAACCCGAGCGTGATCAATCTGAGCCTGGGCGGAACCGGCGACAGCCCGCTGGTGGAGTACCTCCTGCAATCGGCGCGGCAGAAGGACATCCTGGTCTTTGCTTCGGCTGGAAACACGCCGACCACCGATCCGGTTTATCCGGCCGCCAGCCCGAATGTCATTGCCGTGACGGCCGCCGATTGGAACGGAAATCTCGCCCCCTACGCGAACCGAGGGGACTTCGTGGAGGTCAAGGCTCCGGGCAACAGCCTGGTGCGCTATCAAGGGCAGACCTACGTCTCGACCGGCACCAGCACCGCCACGGCGTTCATCAGCGGTCAGGCCGCCGCCCTGGCCGCGCAGGGGCTCGCTCCGCAACAGGCCGCGAATGCCATCTTGCAACGCTTTGATATCCACGCTCCACCGCGCACGCCGGGCCAACGCTAACGTCCGATCCGGTGAGTTTCTGGCAGTCCGTGCTGGGGTTGAGTGTGTCAATCGGGGGGAGGGGGAGGGGGGGACGTTCAGGGACAGGTTTTTTTACGCAAATCATTGAACCAGAAACGGTTGCGTGAAAAACGGAGTGTGTAAATAGTGTGTAAATCTGTGTAAATGGGTGTGTAAATGCGTGTAAATCGGCGTGTAAAGGTGTGTAAATCGCTGTGTAAATGCCTGTCAATACGCCCGCCTCGGCGTGTAAATACTCCAAGCAGGAGGCGGGAATGCTTGGGAGCAAGCGTGCTCCCAAGGAGGACATGGAAATGCCAAGTACGGGAAAGGTCCGAACGGTTAGCGGGTCATTGGGAAACGGAGAGGTTTGAGTCAGAACGTCCCTGTTTCGCAATGACGCCTCATATTGAGTCGTCATACCGTTAGTATGCGACAGGGGATGGGATGAATCAAGGTTGAAGAGTGCCGCCGTGCGCGATTTTTTCCTGCCCCCGGACCGCGTAAACGCGGAACTCCAAACCAAAAGCCGGCGCCGCTCGGGGGGCATACCGAGATGCGCCCAGTCGCGCCCGATCCGTGTCGGGGGCTTGCTTCGGCGGTTCATTCGAGATAGGAGAGGTGCGTGAGGCGATCCACGGATGTCGGCATTGATATACCGCGGCGCGATTTCATCTCGAGATTAGCGGCTGCTTGCGGGATGGGTTTGCTCCTGGTCCAGGCGTTGACCGCGGGGGGACGGGCTCAAGTGCTGGTTCAACCCAACTACCCGCCGAATCCAGGGTTTATCGACTTCAAGGTGCAGGGAGAGCCTGGTTCGGCGGGGGCCTGGCGGCTGCAAGAATCGCGCGACTTTCGGTTTTGGCACGATGTAACCTGGGGCTCCCGACCTGTGCAGCCAGGCGAAGGACTGCGGTTGCCGACGGGGAACGGCACCGGATTCTTTCGCACCGCCTCGGCTGCCGCCCTCCCCCCGCCCGAACCGATTCCGGAAGACGATTTGTTCTACCCGTACCTGCGCCGGGTGCCGCCGTGGACGACCGTTTTTTCAGACGAAACGACGGACGGCGTCCGCCTGCGGAAGTTTCGCTTCGCAAATTTCGAAGGCACCGCCGAAGGCGGCATCCAGCCGAACGAGGTCTATGCCGTGCTGGCGGAGCCGGTGGTGCGGCTGCCCCGGGCGCATCCGGGCATCCTGATCTGCCACGGCGGCAACGGCGTGGCGCAGGATTTCATGGCGTTGTGGTGGGCAAAGCTGGGATTCGTGGCGATCGCCGTGGAGCTGCCGGGGCTGTCCAATCCCGAAACGCAACAGAGCCTCTCGCGGCACCGGACGCTGGACGTCCGCGCGTGGGACGCGATCCCGAACGCGCGGGCTTCGATGCTGTTCGATGCGATCCTCGCCGCTCTGGGGGCCTTCAACCTGGTGTCGGAGCATCCGGACGTGGACCCGAAGCGGGTCGCCGTCAGCGGTTCGAGTTTGGGTGGATATGTCTCGATCATGCTGTGTGCGTTGCTCGACGAGCGAGTGCGCAGCGCCTTTTCATTGTTCGGGACCGCTTTTTTCATGGAAACCGTCTGGCGAGAGTATCTCCTCGGGAAGACGGAGGAGGAACGCCGGAGATGGCTGGCTCATTTCGATCCAGCACCCCGGCTGAAACGCGTGCGAGCAAGCATTCTGTTGTATGCCGCTTCGAACGACACTTATTTTTACCAGTCCGCGGCGCAGCAGACACTGGACGCCATCCTGAGCGAGAAGTGCTTGTGCATCGCACCCGGCGTGAATCATGACTTCACGCTGCCTGGGGGCCCTCAAGATAGCGGAGGGGCGGCGTGGGCCAGCGGCGAATTGCTCTTTCATACAGAGAATTTAGCGTGGGGGTGGACACCCGTGCCGAGGCTGACACGCGTCAGTCAATCCAGGCGGTCGCTCCGGTTAGAAGCCGTGGCGATGCCGCAGGGCGGAGAACTGTGGGCTTATGTGTCGACGAATGTCGACGAGCGCTGGTGGAACCGAATCTGGCGCAAGGCTCCCCTGGAACGAACGCCGGAGGGGCTGATCCTGACACTGCCCGCCCGCGTGACGGTGGCCGACTGGTTCGCCGGCGTGACCTTCTCGCGCCCTCTGGGAGAGCGCGTCTTGCCGATGAGCCTCTCCACGCCGATTCACCGGTCGCACATTCCGCCGTGAGGCGACGACGGGACAGCGCATTGGCCTGGGACGTGGCCAGGGTTCCGAACTCCGTGGCCGTTGGGATGCCGGATCAGGCGGCGCGGCTCTCGGGAGTGGGCTTGCGGGAGAAACTGAAGAGGATGGCGCAGAGCAGGACGAAGAGCATCAAGATGGAATAGATCTGGAACGGGAAATCGAAACGGGCGTGCAGGAGGCAGCCGCCGAGCGCGATCCAGAGCGCGGCGGGGAGGACGGGTGGAGCGGAGGTGCGACCGGCCCCGATCCAGTAAGCCGCCAGGAGGACGAGGTTCAGCAGGACAAACGCGGTGCCGACGGCCCCGAAGGTGACCTGCGTTTCCAGCCAATCGTCGTGGACGAAGGCGAACCAGTCCTGCCGAGGATTGGTGCGATAGAGATGGTAAACGGAGCGGAACGCGCCCGGTCCGGCGCCGAAGGCGAGAAAATCGGCGGCGATGCGCTCGGAGTTTTCGTAAATTTCGCCGCGATTGCTCCATTTATCGGTTTCGAGATGGCGGAGGCGCGGCGCGAGCTGTTCCCAGCCGAGCAGCAGGGCGGCGATGGCGATGACGGCGGCAAGAAGGCCGAGGCTGAGGCGGGTGGCGCGGCCGGTCCCGCGGTGAAAGAGCAGCGTGCCCATGATGAGCACGAAGCAAAACACCGCGATGATCGCGCCGCCGCGGCTGGCGGAGATGAACGGCGCGGCGGCCATGACGACGGTGGCGGGCAGCAGGACGGTCTGCGCGCCCTGGCCGAACTTGGCGAGCAGCCCGGCGGACGCGCGATGGGCCTGATGGAGAATCCACCAGAAACCGAAGGCCACCGGCCAGATCAAATTGATGTAGGAGGCGGCGTTACTGCGATACGAGTAGGGGCCGAAGCAACTTTCCGGAGTGCCCCACCAGGAGGGGCGAATCCAGAGGAGCTTGCCGCTGCCATCGAGGCGCTGGAGGATGCCCTGAAGCGCCAGGGCCATGCCGTTGAGGCAGAGCACCCACAGGAGCAGCTTGAGGCGCTTCGGCAGGTCGAACGTCGTCGAGGAGAGTTTCTCTTCCAGGAGTTCTTCCGCATCCTGGGAACGTCGCTTTTTGCGTTGGGCGGATTTCGGCCGGCCGATCAGCCAGTCGCGCACGCTCCAGAAGAAGCAGAAAAGGCCGAGATATTGCCAAAAGGCGAACCAGGTGAGCCGGGCATCGTAGGAGGAGGGAAGCCAGGCGATCGATTCGCGGTAGTCAAAGGTTTGGTCCTGGGGGAGGAACGTCGCGCGGGCATTCAGGGCCGCAGTGAGGCAGTAGGCCAGCACCAGAATGTTCGCGGCGAGGAAACTCCAGCGCAGGACGCGATGCGCGGCGGTATCGACCGTGACGCGCGGCGGGGAAAAATCGAGGACGCGGCGGAGCACATGCTTCGCGATCAAGGCCGCGCCCAAGAGGTAGGACGCGATATTCATGGCCCAGACGGACCAGGCCTCGGTCGTCCCGAACAGCCACGGGGCGGCAACGGCCATGACCAGCACGAGGATGCCGGAGCCTTCGTCCAGCACGCGATAGGCCGCAGGGGTGCGGGTGCGGTCCTCGCGAGCGGAGGACCGGCTCGATGAGCCCGAGTGCGAGTGAGCGGCGCGGGTCGGTTCCATGGTTCACAGCCCGGCGGTTGGCCGGCTGGCAGCGAGGCGGGCGCGCAGTTCCTCCGCCGCACAAGTGCCCTGCTCGGCGGTGCGCAGCGATTTCCACGCGACGGAACCAGCGGGTTCGCCCGGACAACGCAGGGTGAACGCGGCGCCGAGTTCCTGGGCGCGCTTGAATTGCTTGTCGGGTTTGGTGGCGGTGAGGGCGTACTCGACGGCGAAGCCCCAGTCGCGCAGCGTTTGCACCAGGCCGAGCGCGGCGGGGCGCTGGGCTTCGTCTTCGATCAGACAGAAGGCATCGACGCGGCTCGCGGCGGCGGGAACGAGGCCCGTCTCGTGCAGCAATTCCTTGAGCACGACATCCCCCATGCCGAAGCCGAGCGCCGGGAGATCGACCTTGCCTTGCGAAATCAGTTTGACGAGGTGGTCGTAACGCCCGCCGCCGGCGATGGCGCGCAGGTCGCCCGCCTTGGCGAAGGCTTCGAAGACCGGCCCCGTGTAATAGGCCAGGCCGCGGATGATGCCGTAATCGATGCGGACAAACTCGTGCAGGTTCCGCTGGCGCAAATTGGCGAGAATGCTCTCCAGTTGAGCGGTGGGCTGGGCTTGAGCGATAAAGCCCTGGACGGCGTCGAGGGATAGGCCGAGAGAACGCAGTTTTTCGGACGAAGCGTCCGGCGTGTCGCGCTCGAGCTTGTCGATGGTCTGATAAAACTCGTACTCGCGGGCGGGGTCGCCATTGCGTTCGCGGTAGAAAGATTGCCAGGCTTCGCGGCTGCTGAGCCGGACGGCGAAATGCTCGTGCGTGAGGCCGAAGGCGCGCAGCGTATCGATGAGCAAGGCGATCAATTCGGCATCCGCCGCCGGGTCCTTCTCGCCGAAGATGTCGGCATTGAGCTGGAAATGCTCGCGCAGGCGGCCGCGCTGCTGGCGTTCGTACCGGAAAAGCTGGGGGGTGGAGAACCACTTGATCGGTTTCTTGTAGTGGCGCTCGGCCGCGGCGACCATGCGGGCGAGCGTGGGCGTCATTTCCGGCCGCAGCGAAATCTCTTCGCCGCCCTTGTCCTGGAAGTTGTAGAGCTGCTTGACGATCTCGGCGCCGCTCTTGGCGGTGTAGAGCGCGAGGGGTTCGAGCGGGGGGCCATCGTACTCCCGGAAGGCGTAGCGGCGGGCGGTCTCGCGCCAATGGTCGAAGATGTGGCGGCGGAGATCGATGCTCCACGCGTCCTTCGAGGGCAGCGGCTCGGGGTAAAAATCGCGGAAACCGGGTAGTCGTTCCATTCCTAGGCCGGGGAGGGTGCTTGGTCCAAGCACCGCTGGGAAGTCTGAAAATGCCGGGAACCTATTGTTTATCGGGCTCGTGGTCCGATTCGGACTCGGACGATTCTTCCGGATAGACCGCCGCGCGGGCGGCTGCCGCGGCCAATTGCTGATCGGTGAGCTTGAGGACGGCCTGGCGCATGTCCTTGCCCGGTTTGAATTTGACGACGGCGCGGGGCGGGATGGTGACGTCGGCGGAGGGAGCGTTGGGGTTGCGGCCCACCCGGGCTTTGCGGATGCGGACCTCGAAGACGCCGAAGTTGCGGAGCTCGACCTTCTCGCCGGTGGTGACGGCATCGGAAATGTGCTCGAGCGTCCGCTGCACGACGTTCAACACATCGTGTTGAATCATGCCGGTTTCCTCGCTGATCTTCACCACCAAGTCACGCTTTGTCATAGAATCTGTAGTGTTCCCGCAACTGACCTACGCGCTCCGGTAGCAGAGGTTGTAAGGCCGAAACCAACGAACAGTCAAGCTATTAGAGAAGATCAAGAATGCCGGGGGATCTCCTCATTCCCTCAAAAAAGCAGGCCGCCTCCGGGATGCCGGCCGGACCGAAGAAAACGTGAACTGCAATGGCGCCTTCCCAGGGTGTGCCTTCAAAGGAACAGATCGGCTGGGCGCGAATAGAGTTTGACAGAGCCAAAGCGCTCTCCTCATGCTCAATCTCGAACCCTGCGGAAAAAACAACCGAACATTATTGAACACATGAGTATCGTAAAACGTACGACCGTGTTCTCCCTGGCGTTGTTCGCCGCCTTGGGGCTTTCTCCGAAAGCCCTGGGGCAGGTCGACGTGACGCAACCGGGAGATCCGATCATTCCATCGTCATCCAACAGCCCCGGCTCGGAAGGAGTGGCGAACGTCATCGACAACCAGCCCACCAAGTATCTCAACTTCGATAGCGGCCGCGACGGCGCCGTGAACGGCTTCTCGCCGTCCGGCTTCGTCGTCAGCCCATCGGTGGGACGCACGGTGATTACGGGCCTGACGATGACTTCGGCCAACGACGGCCCCGAACGCGATCCGAAAGCGGTGACCGTCGAAGGCTCCGATGACGACGCCGTCACATCGTTTTCGGCGGGCAACTGGCAGACCATCGCGACCATTACCGACATCCCGGCGTTCGAGGCGCGGTTCGAGAAGAAAAGCTTCTCGTTCGCCAATACGCGGGCTTACCGCCATTACCGCTGGACGTTGACCGAAGCGGCCACCACCCCGAACGGCTGCTGCATGCAGATCGCGGAAGTGGAGCTGCTCGGCACGGTGGTGCCGGGCGACATTACCCAGCCCACGGATGCGATCATTCCCTCCTCCTCGAACAGCCCCGGCTCGGAAGGCGTGGCGAATGTGATCGACAACCAGCCGACCAAATATTTGAACTTCGACAGCGGCCGCGATGGCGCCGTGAGCGGCTTCTCGCCGTCCGGCTTCATCGTCACGCCGCAGGTCGGACTGACCAAGGTGACGGGCGTTTCGATGAAATCCGCCAACGACGGCCCGGAGCGCGATCCCAAACGGATCAAGCTCGAAGGATCGAACGATGGCGCGATTACGGATTTCGCGTCCGGCACCTGGGAGCAAATCGTCGACATCGCGGATATTCCGGTGTTCGCGGGCCGTTTCCAGAACCAGACCTTCACCTTCGCCAACGCGAAGTATTACCGCCATTACCGCTGGACATTGACCGAAGCGGCCACCACTCCGAACGGCTGCTGCATGCAGATCGCGGAGGTCGAGCTATTGGGCACGGTGCTGCCTTCCGACGTGACCCAGCCTGGCGATGCCATCATTCCTTCGTCCTCGAACAGCCCCGGCTCCGAAGGCGTGGCGAACGTCATCGATAACCAGCCGACGAAGTATCTGAACTTCGACAGCGGCCGCGATGGCGCCGTGAGCGGCTTCTCGCCGTCCGGCTTTGTGGTCACCCCTGCCGTTGGCAGAACGGTCGTGAGCGCGATTACCATGCAATCGGCCAACGACGCGATCGAACGCGATCCGAAAGCGATCACGCTGGAAGGCTCGAACGACGACACCGTCACCGCCTTCAACGCCGGCAACTGGGAACCGATCGCCACCTTGACGGACATTCCGGCGTTCGCGGCCCGGTTCCAGAAGCAGACGTTCCTCTTCGATAACTACAAGCCCTTCAAACATTATCGCTGGACGCTGACCGAAGCGGCGACCACTCCGAACGGCTGCTGCATGCAGATCGCCGAAGTCGAATTGCACGGCACGGCCGCTCCGCGCGATATCACCCAGCCGGGCGATCCGATCATTCCGTCCTCCTCCAACAGCCCGGGGTCCGAGGGCGTGGCCAATATCATCGACGACCAGCCGACGAAGTATCTGAACTTCGACAGCGGCCGCGACGGCGCGGTGAGCGGGTTCTCTCCCTCCGGCTTCGCGGTTTCTCCGCGAGTGCCTCCGGCCGTCGTCACCGGCATGACCATTCAGTCGGCCAATGATGGCCCCGAGCGCGATCCGACGATCGTGACGCTCGAAGGCTCGAACGACGATGCCCTCACGGCGTTCAATTCCGGAACGTGGGAACAGATCGTCCGGATCGAGAATATTCCTCCGTTTGCCGCGCGGTTCGAACGCAAGGAGTTCTACTTTGCCAACACCAAGACGTACAAGCACTACCGCTGGATCGTTCATCAAACGACCACGACGCCGAACGGCTGCTGCATGCAGGTGGCCGAAGTCGAATTGCTGGCGGTGACGGGCAACGACTGTAACGCCAATCCGCCGCCCGGCTTTGTCACGCCTCCGGCCGATACCTACGTGCTCAGTGGCTCGACGGCGACGTTCTATACGAAGGTCAATGGCCCGTGGCAGCTCCAATGGCGCCGGAACGGCCAGCCCATCTCGGGAGCGACTGCGCTGACCTACACGACTCCAGCGATCACGGCCGCGAACGCGAACGACGAGTATACCGTCGAGATTGTCGGCTGCTCGGTCAGCGATCCGGTGAAGGCGGTTATTCACACGCCGACGCTCGATATCATCAGCCTGAACTGGAACGGCGGCGGGGCGAACGGCGCGCCGACGGCCATGAACGACGATGACGTCGCCGGTCTGGAACTGGCCGCGCATTGGAACAACCTGGAAACGCAAACGGCCACCGTCGATCCGGGAGTCCTCAATACCAGCAAAGGCACGCCCCATGCGGCGATTTCGGTGGATTTCGCCGCGTCCGGTCAATGGGGTGTCGGCACCGGCACGGACGACGCGAACCGCCGCATGCTCAACGGCACTGCGGTAAACACCGGCGCGCCCAGCGTGGATAACTTCGGACGGGTGACCTTCTACGGAGTCCCGGCCGGCGAGCACTCGCTCATCGCCTACTCGGTGCAGGTGCCCCTGGAATTCTTCCAGGTGGATTACACCGTGACCTCGACGGATGCCGGCGGCAACACGATCACGCAAAGCCAGTATATGCGTCCGCTGAACGCGGATGAGTACAATGCCGACCCGGGCTGGAAGCTCGGCGCCGGCAAGACCGCCGACGCGCGGGGCGTCGGCAACGTGGTGCGGTTCAATCGCATCGTCGTGGGCACGGACGGCATTGTCGAACTGACCTGGCGTTCGCCGGATTGGTTCCAGCCGGCGGGAGCTGAACCGCGCCGCGGGCCGGCCCTCAATGGTCTCCAATTGGTCTTGAACAAGACCTATGACGAACTGCCGGTCGTCACCGGCCCGGTGGCACGCAATGCCTTCGTGGGCGGCAAGCTCGAACTGAGCGCCACGGTCGTTCCCGCCAATGCGCAGTTGCAATGGCTCAAGGATGGCGTGCCGATCGCCGGCGCGACCTCCGCGACGCTCGTGATTGGCCAGGCCAGCGCCGGCGACATCGGCCGTTATCAGCTCCGCGCGAGCAACTCGGCCGGATCGGTCGAGAGCGTGGCGGTGCTCTCCGACGTGCTGACCTCGAAGAACATCGCCGAGGACCTCGTGGTGCATCTCAAGTTCGACGAAACCTCCGGCCTTTCGGCCGCGAACTCGGCGGCGGGAGGAACCGCGGGCCAGCTCAAAGGGTTTGAAGCGACGGCGGGTTCGCAATGGAAGGCCGGCCGCGTTGGCGGGGCGCTTTCCTTCGATGGAGCCAGCACCTTCGTCTTCGTGCCGCAATACACCAAGCCCGGGTCGGCCATGACCGTTTCCGCCTGGGTGAACGGCTCCTCGGCGGGCGGTTCCATCGTGAACAATTGGGTGCCCAGCCGGGTGATCGGCAATAAGGGCGCCTTCTTCCTGCGCGCGGCCCCCAATACGGATGCCGAAGGCAATCCGATCGCCAACCTCGCTGGCGTCATCGCCGTCGGACCGAACGAACCCTCGACGGTGCTCGATGTGCCCTCGCCGGCCAACACCTGGCACCACCTGGTATTGACGGCGGATGGCCTGGCCCTCCGCCTTTATGTCAACGGGGTGCTCCGCGCCACGAGCGACTACACCGGCAACTTGAACAACCTCGACGCCATCAAATGGCTGTCGGTGGGTGCCACGCTCCGCGACAACCAGCTCGACGATACCCAGGATCCGCCGGTGACGGTGCCGATCGACCCGCCGATCGTCGATGCTGACAACGGTGCCGTCTGGGGCGGCCTGATCGACGACGTGGCCGTCTGGGCGCGCGCGCTCGACGGCTCGGAAGTTCAGGCCATCTACACCGGCGGCCAGGGCGGCCAGAACGCCGCGGCGGTCGCTTCGCCGCTGCCGGATGGCGAACAATCCGCGACACCCGAACTCTCGGCGGCCCGGGATGGCAATGTATTGGTGCTCACGTATACAGGTGGAAGACTCATCACCTCCCATGATGTCGACGGTCCGTGGTTCGAGGTCACAAATGCGACCACGCCTTACCGAGTAACTACGGATCAAGCCATGCGGTTCTATTCCGTCATTGCCGGCGGAACACTACCGTCTACGCCGATGGGGCCTTGCTATGACGGGCCAGGATGCACTGGAGGAACAATAACAAACAGCCTCCACGAGGAATCTGCATGCAGGGCGGCTGGAGGCAAAAGTTGGGGTGGGCCTAACGGCTGTGTGACCTTCTGACGCAGCTTAGGCTGAGTCAATTAGATGGAATAGTCTCATAGCAATTCGGAGTTTCGAATGCAACGCGAAGACCGGGGCGCAAGCTCCGGTCTTTTTCTTTGGCCCGGCCGCGGCGGGAGCTTACTCTGAACGCATCGGAACATGAGCGTGCGCGCTTTTTTCTGCTGTCTTTGGATAATGATGTTCGCCGCCGCGGCTCCCGGCGCGGAGACGAACTTCATGCGCGTCGAGCCGTTGACCGTGGCGGGAGGAAAGGCCGGTTTCACCCTGCTGCCGCCAGCGCAAACCCGCATTCTCTTCACGAACACCTTGAGCGAATGGAGCGGCGCCTCGAATCGCGTGCTCTACAACGGCGCAGGCGTGGCGCTGGGCGATTATGACGGGGACGGCCGGGTGGACATCTACCTGTGCCGGCTGGAAGGTCCGAATGCGCTCTATCGGAATCTCGGCGCGTGGCAATTCGAAGATCGGGCCGCCGCCGCCGGGGTGCAGTGTCTCAATCAACGCGGGCGAGGCGCGGTGTTTGCGGATATCAATGGCGATGCGCTGCTGGATCTGCTCGTGGCCACCGTCGGGCGCGGGGTGCTCTGCTTCACGAATACCGGCACGGGCCGCTTCCAGGACGATAGTGTGGCGGCCGGGGCTTTGAGCCATTTCGGCGCGTCGGCGCTCACTCTGGCGGATGTCGATGGCAATTCGACGCTCGATTTGTATGTCGGAAACAATCGCACGGACGACATTCGCGACCGCGGGCGGGTCGATCTCAGCCTGGTGAACGGCCGCAAGGTCGTGCCGCCCGCCTTGCGGAACCGGCTGCTGCTGACGGACAACGGTGGCCTGCTCGAATTCGGCGAACCGGATGTCCTCTATCTGAACCAGGGGCCCGGCCGATTCGTCCCGCAGCCGTGGCAGCGCGGGACGTTTCTCGACGAGCGCGGCCAGCCGCTGCCGGGGCCGCCGCTCGATTGGGCTTTATCCGCCGCGTTTCGGGATCTGAACGGCGATGGCGCGCCGGACCTCTACGTGTGCAACGACTACTGGACGCCCGACCGCATCTGGTTCAACGACGGGAAGGGCCGGTTTCGAGCCGCCTCGAACCTGGAGTTCCGTTCGATCAGCGCGAGTTCGATGGGGGTCGATTTCGCCGATTTGGATCAAGACGGCCGCGACGAGATCGTGGTGCTGGACATGCTGAGCCGCGATGTGCGGCTCCGCAATCGCCAGGTGCTGGCCCAAAAGCCGATGGAGCAGCCACCCGGGGCGGTGGAGACGCGGCTCCAGATCATGCGGAATACGCTGTACCACAATCGGGGCGATGGCACGTTCGCCGAGCTGGCGAATTTCGCCGGGCTGGCGGCTTCGGAATGGTCCTGGTCGCCCGTCTTTCTCGATGTGGACCTGGATGGTCACTTGGACCTCCTGATCAGTTCGGGACATTTCAAGGATGTGCAGGATCTCGATACGCAGGGGCTGGTGCGCACGCGCCAGCGTTCGCTCGATGGATTTGCTTCGGTTGCCGAACGCCAGAAAGCCTTCACCCAGCAACTGATGGAAAACTTGCGACTCTATCCCGAAGGCCGCTCGCCCATCGTAGCCTTTCGCAATCGCGGCGATCTCACCTTCGAGGACGTCACCGCGCGTTGGGGCACCGCGCAGAATGGCGTCCATCACGGCCTGGCCGCGGCGGACCTGGATGGCGACGGAGATTTGGATCTCGTGGCCAACAATTTGAACGATGCGGCCGGAATCTATCGCAATGACAGCGACCGGCCACGCCTCGCGATCCGGCTTCGCGGACGGGCTTTCAACACCCAGGCCATCGGGGCGCGGTTGACCTTGCGGGGCGGCCCGGCCTCGGTGCAATCGCACGAAATCTCCAGCGGAGGCCGGTATCTCTCGGGGAGCGATCCGCTGGCCGTCTTTGCCGCTTCGGCGCAACCGATGGTTCTGGAAATACGCTGGCGCAGCGGAGGGTTGACCCGGGTGGAAGGCCTGTTGGCCAATCGCCTTTACACCATCGATGAATCGTCCGCGCCGTTGGCCAGCCCGCGCCCGGTTCTGCCGGTACCGGCGCCGTGGTTCGAGGATGTTTCGTCGCGTCTCGCCCATCGCCATTTCGAAACGGCGTTCGACGATTTCGCCCGCCAGGCGCATTTGCCGCGGCGCTTGAGCCAGCAGGGCCCGGGCGTGACGTGGGGCGATTTCAATGCCGATGGCGACGACGATCTGGCGATTGGATCGGGCAAGGGAGGCCGATGGGCGCTGCTGCTGAATGAAGGGAGCGGTCGAGCTTTCCGTCCGGCCACCAACGGGATTCTTGCGACGAACCTCACCCGCGACTCGGGCGGCTTGCTGGCCTGGCCGATGCAGAATCGCACGCTGCTTCTAGCGGGGCTGTCCAATTACGAAGATGCGCAGGCGCGCGGCGCGGCGGTGCGGCTGCTCGATTTGAAGCGCGAGAAAATCGAGGACGCCGTGCCTGCCACGGAGACGAGCCTCGGCGCGCTCGCTCTGGCCGAAGTCGAGCCGCGCCGGTTGCTCCTTTTTGTGGGTGGCGGCTATCTTCCGGCTCAATATCCGCGGGCCGGATCGTCCCGGCTCTTCCACTGGAACGGCAGCCGATTCGAACCCGATCCCACCGGCGCGGATCTCTGGCGTTCGCTCGGCAACGTGGCGGGCGCGATCTGGGCGGATCTCGATGGCGATGGTCGGCCTGAACTGGTGGTTTCCTCCGAATGGAGTCCCATTCGGGTCTTTCGTCTGGCGGGCGGGCGGGCGGAGGAAATCACGGAAGCGCTGGGCTTCGGTCCGCATCGTGGCCTGTGGAGCGGAATCGCCGCGGGGGATTTCGACGGCGATGGCCGGCTCGATCTGGTGGCTGGAAACTGGGGATGGAACAGCCCGTGGCGGGCCACGGCGGAGGAACCTTTGCTGCTGCTTTATCGCGGGGAGGCGGGGGTCGCGGCTCTCGATCTGGTCGAAACCGTCTGGCAGAACCACCGGCTTTACCCCGCGCGGATGATGGACTCGCTCGTCAATTCCTTCCCTTTCCTGGCGCAGAATTTCGCCGGTTACCGCGCGCTTTCCGAGAAGCCCTTACAGGACGTGTTCGGCGCGCGGATGGCCGAATTTCGCGAAGTCCGTTGCACCACGCTCGCGGCGACGGTTTTTCTCAACCGTAGCGGAAATTTCGAGCCCCGTCCGCTTCCCGCCGCGGCGCAGATGGCGCCGGTGTTTGGCGTGACCGTGGCAGATTTCGACGGCGATAGCCGAGAGGACATTTTTCTGGCCCAGAATTTTTCGGCGACGCGGCCGGACTTGCCGCGGCTCGATGCGGGCCGTGGCCTGCTCTTGCGAGGGAAGGGAACCGGCGATTTCGAGCCGGTCGACGGCGCGCTCAGCGGCCTCGCGGTCTACGGCGAACAGCGCGGCTCGGCGGCGGCCGATTTCGATGGCGATGGCCGGACGGATCTGGCCGTGGGGCAGAACGGCGCCGAAACGAAGCTTTATCAGAATCGGACGGCCCGGCCGGGTTTGCGCGTTCGCCTCGCCGGACCTCCCTGGAATGCCGCTGGCCTCGGCGCCGTCGTGCGGCTTCGTTCGGGCCAGGGAATCGGCCCGGCGCGCGCGACCGCGGCCGGTTCCGGGTTCATGTCTCAAGACAGCGCGGTCGTGGTGCTGGCCTCTCCCGAAACGCCCGCTTCCGTTGCGGTGAAGTGGCCGGGTGGCCAAACCACTGAAACGCCGGTGCCCGACGGGGCTCGGGAATTGGTCGTGCGGCACCCGGAATCAATGGCGCCGTAGCGGGTGAGATCCGTCGCGGTGTGCTTTAATCTTGAGTCCAGCGCAACCGCTTTTGGATGAAGACTTGATCCTCGAATTTTGCGTGGCCGTCCACGTAGGCTATGACGCTGCCTGGCTTCGATCCGGCCCCCGAGCCGTGCCGTGCATATTTGCGGCGGGGAGGGTTGGCGGTCGCGCCGATGGGCTGCGGTCCGCCGGCATTGTAAACGCGTTCGTGATCCCAGTCCGGGACGATGAAATAGGTGGCGCACCCGAAGTAATAGAGCGTGACCGGCTCTTTTACGGACTGGTAGGTCGGCATCAGAATTCCGTTCGGGCCCGCCAGCCGTTCATTGATGCCGTACGATCCGATGAAGTTCGTGCGCCGCCCGTCGATAGTGATCGGGAAGGTGCGCAGCTTGGTGAAATCCGTGCCGCCCTCCTTCTCGGCGGGATCCTCGAAAATCTTCAACGTCGAGAAATGGCGGGTTTTGAGCATGCGCGTAATCCACATGGTGTGGTCTTCGTTGGTCGCTTTCGGAAAGTTGCCGTTGAAATCGTCGGCATACATTTGCGTGGCCAGGGCGATTTGCCGCTGGTTGCTCAGGCACAAACTCTTCCGCACCGCCACTTTCCCGCCCACGAGCGCCGGCACCAGCATCCCCGCCAGGATGGCGATGATCGCGATCACCACCAACAATTCGATGAGCGTAAAGCCCCCTGCTTTCGAACGGAAGGCCCGGCCGGCCTGTCTTCCAACCATGACGCGGCCGCCGCTGGATCGGGTTTTCATGATGCTCGAAGATGCCCTGATCTCGCGGCGAACGGCAAGGGAAATTCGGGCGCGATGGAAACTGCCGGTCAGAATCGCGGCCTTGGCGGGCCGTCCAGGCCAGCGCGGGAGCGGCCGGAGGGCGCGTTAAGGTTGAGAAAAAAGCGGGGTGGGAGGCCAAAAGCGCGCATCGAGTTGATGGGGAGGGATTTAAGCGAGAAAGCAGACGGAAAACCACTGTGTAAATGCAACATTTTGCTGTGTAAATCGGGGGCAAGCACTGTGTAAATCGCTGTGTAAGTGCTGTGTAAGTGCTGTGTAAATCAGCGTCTCCCAGGCGGCTCCGACTCGAGCAAACTGGCGGTCGTGGAGAGGAAACGGGGTGGGAAAAGCCGAGAGGGGGCAGCGGAAAGCGCCGGCGATGGGCGGGCAGAGTGAGGGTACAGTGGAGAGGAGCGTGGCACCCGGTGGGCGAGGCGGAACATGAAGCTCGAAGGCATCGAGGCTGATGTTACGGCACGGACCGGGTGACCACGAAAACAGGTTCGCAGTCATGTAAGTAAGGTCGCATGCGATGTGCCTTTGCGCAAGCAGGATGCGGGCGGAGAGCGGTGGTTATCACTGCCGGTCGGCAGACGAGGGAGTGGCAGGCAGGCGGGGTCGTCCGGCCAGGGCACCGACCGGCACGCGGGGGCTGACCGGCACGTTTAATCACACCGAGGAAATTCGGGCGCACAGGCAGCAGGGGCGCATCGGCGCGGCCAAAGAGCTTGCCAAGAGCAGGGGCGATGGTTTCAACTGATTCCATCTAATTATGGAGACTGCAGGAACCCCACGGGGTTTTGTCCGTTCGAAACTGCCTTGGGTTCTGGCCGGGGTAATGCTGGCGCTATTCGCCATTTCGCTGAACCAGTGGGTGAACCTGCGCAGCCTGCTGGTCGTGTCGAAGGTGGCGGGCTGGGACTGGGCCTTGCCGGTGCAATGGCCGCTGTTCTTCCTGGTGACGGCTCCGCTGCGGCTGCTCCCATCCGGCCTGCAGCCGATCGCCTTCAATCTTTTCAGCGCGGCTTGCGGAGCCGTGGCTCTCGGATTGCTCGCGCGGTCGGTCATGCTCCTGCCGCACGACCGCACTCATGAACAGCGCATCCGCGAACGGAGCGAATTCTCGCTCCTGTCCATCCCGCTGGCCTGGGTGCCTCCCGCCCTGGCGGTGCTTGTTTGCGGGCTTCAATTAACTTTTTGGGAACATGCCACGGCGCTGACGGGCGAGAGCCTTAACATTCTGCTCTTTGCCTACGTGATTCGCTGTCTGCTCGAATTCCGCGTCTCGCAGCGCGAATCCTGGCTCACGCGGATGGCGTTCGTCTACGGCCTCGCCGTCACCAACGACTGGTGCTTCATCGGGTTTTTCCCCGCGATGCTGATCGCCCTGGTCTGGGTGCGGGGGCGCGCGTTTTTCCACCTCGGCTTTATCGGCCGAATGCTCGGCGCGGGCGTGGCGGGTTTGCTGCTTTACCTTTTCCTGCCGATCTGGTGGGTGCTTTCCGGCCAGGCGGAGTTTGGGATTATCGAAGTGCTCCGGGCCAACCTGGCGGCGCAAAAGCAATTCCTGCTCGATACTCCGCCCCTGCGCAATCGCGCGGCGATTCTCTCGATCACCTCGTTGCTGCCGATCCTGCTGATCGGGATACGGTGGCCTTCGAGCTTCGGCGATACCAGCGCCGCCGGCGCGAACATCACCATCATCATGTTCCGGGTGGTGCATCTCTTCTTCCTCGCGGCCTGTTTGTTCGTCGTTTTCGATCCCAAGTTCAGCCCGCGGGCGCTGGGCTTTGGCCTGCCGTTCTTGAGCTTCTACTACCTGGGGGCGCTGGCCATCGGCTACTACAGCGGGTACGCGCTGCTCACCTTCACCGATCCACCCAAAAAATCTTACCGCCGCCAGGCCGATGTGATGCGGCTGGTCAATCCGCTCGTGCGCGGCGTCGTCTTGCTGGCCTTGGCCGCCGTGCCGGCGGCTCTGGCTTATCAGAATTTTGGAACCATCCGCGCGCAGAACGGCCATCTGCTCAAATCGCTGGCGGCGGATATCGCGAAGGAATTGCCGGCCCGCTCGGCCTACCTTCTGAGCGAAGATCCCGTGCAGATTCTCCTGCTCGAAGGGTATCACCGCACCGCCGGGCAAAAGCACGAGTACGTGCTCGTCAATACCCGTTCCCTGGAATTGCCCGGCTACCACCAGCAACTCTCGCAGCACTACGGCACGCGCTGGCCGGTGGTCATCAGCGAGGATCAAGGCAATACGCGCGTCGAGCAGGTCATCCTGCAACAGATGGTGGCAAACCTCGCCGCCTCCAACTCCGTGTATTACCTGCAGCCGAGCTTCGGCTACTTCTTCGAAAAAATGTATGCCGTGCCGCAGGGGAACATCTACTCGCTCAATCTGTATGCGACGAATCAGGTGCTCCCGCCGCCGCTGACGCCGGAGCAGATTCAAGCCAACACGGCCAAATGGGCGGCCGCACCCGATTACGCCCATCAAGCCCGGGCGGCGGGCCGGCGCGGCGTGATCGACGGGACCTACGTGGCCAATTACTTCGCGCGCGCCTTCAACACCTGGGGCGTGCAGGTCCAGCAGCAGGGCAATCTGAAGGGGGCCGCGGAGTTATTCCAGCGGGCGTTCGAATTCAACACCAACAACGCGCCCGCCTATCTGAACGGGAAGTTCAACGCCGATCTTCAGGCGGGCCGGCCGCGCCAGCAGATCGGCCCGAAGGAACTGGAAGATCAGTTCGGCCAGCTTGGCTCGATCGATTCGCTGCTCTCCGCGCACGGCCCGTTCGACCAGCCCCAATTCTGCGAATGGCTGGGCAATCTTTTCATTACCCAGTCCCTCTTCCGTCAGGCGATTCAGCAATTCACGCAGGTGACCCGGTTCGAGCCGACCAATTTCGTGGCCCGGCTCGGGATCGCCAAAGGCTATGTTTACGGCAACTGGGTCGACCGCGGATTTGAGGAAATTCGCAAAATTCGAGCCGAGCTGGGCCACCTTCCGGTCACGAACCAGCTCGATCTCATCAACCTCGAGGCCGCCGCGCATTACGCCAAGGACGATTTCGGAAACGCGGAGAAGACGTTGCTCGCGGCCAGAGCCGCGTTTCCTGAGGTGCCCTCGGTCAATCAATCGCTCTATGAGCTGTACCGGGCGTCGGCCCGCTGGACGAATGTTCTCGATCTGATCGAGGCTCAGTTGTCGCGCAATCCCACCAACCGCCTCGCGCTCCTGCAGAAGGCCGAGACGTTGATGGCGATGGACAACCTGCCCAAGGCCTCCGAAACGCTGGATCTGCTGCTCACCGCCTCGCCGCGCGAGACGGCCGCGCTCCTTTACAAAGCGTTCATCGCGCTCCAGCAAAAGCAGTATGACGCCGGCGTGGCCATCGCCGACCGCATCCTCCAGTACGATCTGGATAACGCCCAGGCCCTGACCTACCGGGGCATCATGCGGATGGAACTCAAGGACTACGAACGCGCCGAAATCGATTTCGACCGCGTCCTCAAGGCCGACGACGATCAACTGGCGGCGCTGCGCAATCGAGCGTTGCTCTTTTTGCGAGCAGGGCGGCTGAAGGAAGCGCGCGAAGACTACCTCCGCCTCCAAGAGATCATGCCCATGGCCTACGCCATCTATTACGGGCTGGGCGACATCGCCTACCAGGAAAAGGATGCGGAAGCGGCCGTCGGGTATTATCGCAAATATCTCACTTACGTGCCCGCCCAGGCCACTCCCGAGCTCGAACAGGAAAAGAAGCAGGTGCAGGCGCGCCTGGAGGAGATGCAGGCCAAGCTGAAGTGACGGGCGGGGCGATGCGCGTCACCCACATCATCACGCGTCTCATCGTCGGCGGAGCCCAGGAAAATACCATCGCGTCGGTTATCGGTTTTCAAGGCTGGCCCGGTTGGGAAGTCGATCTGGTCAGCGGCCCCACGACCGGTCCGGAAGGCACTCTCGAACCGCTCTTTCAAAAATGGCCCGGCGTCTTGGCGATCGAGCCGGATCTGGTCCGGCCGGTCCGGCCGTGGCAGGACTGGCAAGCCTACCGGGCGCTGAGAAAGCGATTCGCCCAGACCAACCCCGTCATCGTCCATACGCACAGCGGCAAAGCCGGGATCGTCGGGCGCCTGGCGGCACGTCATGCCGGGGTGCCGCTGGTTGTGCATACCATCCACGGGCCTTCGTTCGGCCCCTGGCAAGGGGTCCTTTCGAATTTTATTTTCCGCGCGGCGGAGCGGATCGCAGGAAGGGCCACCGACCATTTCATCGTCGTGGCCGAAGCGATGACTCGCCAGTACCTCGAGGCGGGCATCGGCCAGCCCGCCGACTACACGCGGGTGTTTAGCGGGTTCGACCTCGGGCGGTTTCTCGAAGCGAAGAACGATCCGGAACTCCGCCGCCACTATGGCCTCGCGCCCGGCGACCTCGTCATCGGCAAGATCGCGCGCCTGTTCGAACTCAAGGGCCACGACGATCTCTTTGCCGTGGCGCCCCGCCTGGTGCAAGCCTGTCCGAAGATCAAGTTCCTGCTGGTCGGCGGCGGTCCGTGGGAGACGCGCTTCAAGGAGATGGCCGCCGGCCTGGGGCTCGCGGATCGCTTCGTCTTCACCGGCCTCGTTCCTCCCACGGAGATTCCGGCGCTGGTCGGCATCATGGATCTCCTCGTCCATCTCTCCCGCCGCGAGGGCCTGCCCCGCGCCTTGCCGCAAGCCCTAGCCGCCGGCAAGCCGGTCGTGGCCTTCGATTGCGACGGCGCGGGGGAGGTGTGCCGGACGGGCGAGACCGGCGTGCTTGTGCCGCCGGGCGACCTGGCGCAACTCGAAGCCGCCATCGTGCGGCTGGCCTCGGAAGAGGGCTTCCGCCGCCAGTGCGGGGAACGTGGCCGGGCTTTCGTCTCGGCGCGCTTTCCCGTCCAGCGCATGGTGGAGGACATACGGCGGGTCTACGAAAGGCTGCTTCGGCAACGGGGGTTGCCCATCCCGCCGCCATGATCGGGTTCCCTTTCAACCTCTACCTGGTGGCGTTGCTCGGCGGGCTGGCCGCAGCCGCCGGCACATTCCCGCTCTGGCGTCGTTACTGCGAACGCACCGGCCACGTCGACGATCCCGGCCATCGCAAGATCCATCACACTCCGATCCCGCTGGCGGGGGGGCTGAGCGTCGTGACCGGGCTTTTCCTCCCGATCGTGCTGGGAGCGCTGGCGCTCCAGTTCGCCGGGCTTCCGCTCTTCGACGGAACCTTGCGCGAGCTGCTCTCCTACGGCTTGAGCCGCCGGGGCGCGCAGATTGCCGCGATCCTCGGCGGCGCCCTCGGCATGGTGCTCCTGGGATGGCTGGACGACCGCTACGAACTCAACCCCGGCGCGAAATTCCTCGGGCAGGCCGCCGTCGCCGCGCTGGTGGCGTTCTCGGGTATTCGGATCACGCTCTTCATCGACAACGCGCTGGTGAACTATGCGCTGACCGTGTTGTGGATTCTCACGCTGATCAACGCCTTCAATTTCATGGACAACATGAACGGCCTCTGCGCCGGGCTTGGCCTGATCGCCGCGTGGGGTTGCGCCTGGAGCGCCGCCGTGCAAGGGCAGTACCTGGTCGCCCTCTTCTCCTTCCAATTCTGCGGCGCGCTCCTCGGCTTTCTTCCCTTTAATTTCCCAAAAGCTCAGGCGTTCCTTGGGGATGCGGGAAGTCATCTGATCGGTTATCTCTGCGCCATCCTCGCCATCCTGCCGAACTTTTACTCGCGCGAAAGCCCGCATGTCTGGGCGGTGTTGAGCCCGCTCTTCATCCTCGCCCTGCCGCTCTTCGATATGGTGTGCGTCATGTGGATCCGCTGGCGCGCCGGAAAGCCAGTCTATGTTGGCGATACAAACCATCTCTCTCACCGGCTGGTGCGCCGTGGCTATTCCAAATCCCACGCCGTCCTCCTCATCTGGCTTTGGAACGCCGCCGCCGCCGCTTTCGCGTTGCTAATTCTTCGCTAAGGTTCGTATCGTCGACCCGCGAGATTCCTATCGCATCATGAGTGTCCGCGTTCGTTTTGCGCCAAGCCCGACCGGCTACCTCCATATCGGAGGCGCCCGCACCGCCCTTTTTAACTGGCTTTACGCCCGCCACACCGGCGGCACGTTCGTCCTCCGCATCGAGGATACCGATGCCGCGCGTAACACCCAGGCCGCCGTCGATATCATCCTCGATGGCCTCCGCTGGCTCGGCCTCGATTGGGACGAAGGCCCCGTCAGCGGCGATCCCACCGGCCCCAGCCGGGGCCCGCACGGACCGTACTTTCAATCGCAACGGCATGATCGTTACCGCCGGCGGGTCGACGAACTTCGTGATCGCGGCTTTGCCTACGACGACCAGGGGGCCGTCCGCTTCCGCATGCCGCGCGAGCCCATCGTCATCTCCGATCTCATCGTCGGCGAAGTCCGCCGTGAACTGACCGATCGCGAGGCGCAGGACCCGGACTTCGTCATCGTCCGCTCCGATGGGCAGCCGGTCTTTCACCTGGTCAATGTCATCGACGATCTCGACATGGCCATCACCCACGTCATCCGCGGTGAAGATCACCTGGCCAACACCGCGAAGCATCTCGCGCTGTTTCGCGCGTTCGGCGTCGAACCTCCGCGCTACGCCCACATTCCGCTGATCCTGAATCTTGACGGCACCAAAATGAGCAAACGCGACCAGGGCGCCTCGCTCTCCACGTATATCGACAGCGGTTTCGTGCCCGACGCAGTGGTCAATTACCTCTGCCTCCTTGGCTGGTCGCCCAAGGACGACAGCGAGATCATGCCGCTGGACGAGATCATCCGCCGCTTCGATCTGCCGCAGGTGCTTCGCCACAATGCCCGTTTCGACATGAAGAAGCTCTCCTGGATGAACTGGGAGTACATCAAGCACCTGGCCGCAGACCGTTTCGAGGAGAACGCCACGCGCGCGCTGACCCGGGCCGGCATTTCGACCGACGGATTCAGCCCCGAGTACCGCCGGGCCGCTCTGCTCACCGTGAAGGAAAAACTCAAACTCTTCACCGACGCTCCGGCCATCGCCGATTTTTACTTTATCCCGGAAGTCGTTATCGAACCCGCCTCCCAGAAAGACCTGACCGCCGACAACCGCCGGGTCCTCGAGTGGCTCCGGCCAGCGCTGGCGGCTGCTCCCAATTTCACGGCGGACCCGCTCAGCGTCTCGCTCAAGCAATTCGCTGCAGACCGCGCCCTCAAGATCGGCCAGGTCGTCCATCCCCTCCGCCTTGCCTGCACCGGCCGCACCGTCGGCCCCAGCTTGTACCACCTCATGGAAGTGCTCGGCCGCGACCGCGTTCTCGCCCGCCTCGACCGCTTCATCGCCCAGTGCCCGGCCTGAGCGTTGGGACGGCGTGGCGCAGGTGCTATTCGTATTCTTGCAAAAAAAATGGCCCGACGCGAAGGCGCGCGGGCCATTGAGACGTTTAGTTAAAAGCGCTGGGGGACGATCAGGCGAGGCCGAGGCGCTTGCGGAAATGTCCGGCAAGCACGAGGCCGGCCAATGCGATCGTTCCAGCCAGACCGGTTTGATCCGGGACGGGGCTGGCGACGGCGTAGGTGAGATTGTCCAGATTGAAGCCGGAGGTGACGTCCGGTCCTGTCCCAATCCGGGCGATGTCGAAGGGGGTGTCGGAAATCAGGCCGGCAAAGTAGAGCGTGCTTTGGTCATAGGCCCCTCCCGTGCCTGCAACCCCGACGGGGGTGATGATCCCCATGGTATCGGGGTCCGAAACGCCGATATTGAAGAAGATTCCCAATGCGTAAATGGGAGAAGTGAACCCGACTTCCAGGAACGAATCGGAAGGAAAGAACCCAAGAGCGGGCGTCGACGCGAGGCTTTGATCGCCGATCCGGTTGTAATTGTCGTCGATCCGGCCGATTTCGGCTCCGGGAAAGGAAAGGTAGACCACGCCGTTCAGAGTGGCGCCCGGAGCAATGGTGGAATCGAGGGGGTAAGACTCGTAGTCTTCGGTCACGGTGGGAACTCCGCTCAGGGCCGCGAGGAAGTCGGCGGAGCTGGTGTAGGCGGTGACCGCGGCGGAGGCGGTGAGGCTGGTGGAAGCTCCGGCGAGCAGAAGGGCGAGAAGGCCGGAAGGGAATTGTAGTCGGTTCATAAGCGTGGGCAATGTCGGTTGAACTCAGTTCGTGTTTCGATTTTCAACCGGGTCAGCGGCTCGAATCGGCAGCCGATGACGGCTGCTGGCCCGGGTGGTCGTCGGACGATAAAAGCAAGAATGAGGCCGCAAAAGCTCCGGAAACGAGCGGCTGCTCATAAGTCATTCATGATGATGTATTTAGAATAGAATCCAACACAAGGCCAAAGGAGGGTAAGCGTTCGGCAGTTCGATTTTGTGTAAAACAATATTACAGTTTTTTAAGACGGCGTGGGTTTGAGAGGGCTTCAACCCTCAGAGCCTGCCGGAAAACTCCGGCCAACCGCAAGGCGGGGAAGGGCGAGACCTTTGCCTCACGAGGCGGTTGAGTCGCGTGGCGCGGGTTCCGGCAGAACCGTGGGCAGGCCGAGGATGGGGCGGAGGAAGCGGCCGGTGTGGCTGCGGGGGTTGGCCGCGATGGCTTCCGGGGGGCCGTAAGCGATGATGGAGCCGCCGGCGCTGCCTCCTTCGGGGCCGAGGTCGATGACCCAATCGGCGGCCTTGATGATGTCAAGATTGTGCTCGATGACGAGAAGGGTGTTGCCGGGGGCGCGGAGTTTGTAAAAGACGTCGAGGAGTTTGGCGACATCGTGAAAGTGAAGGCCGGTGGTGGGCTCGTCGAGGATGTAGAGGGCCTTGCCGGTGGATTTGCGGCTCAGTTCCGAGGCAAGCTTGATGCGCTGGGCTTCGCCGCCGCTGAGGGTGGTGCCGGATTGGCCGAGGCCGATGTAGCCGAGGCCGACTTCAGCGAGCGTGAGGCAAATCTCGTGAATCTTGGGAACCGCGCGGAAAAAGTTCACCGCCTCATCCACGGTCATGTTGAGGACGTCGGCGATGTTCATGCCTTTGTAGGTGATCTCGAGCGTCTCGCGATTGTAGCGGCGGCCATTGCACGCCTCGCAAGTCACGTAGACCGGCGGGAGGAAGTGCATCTCGATCTTGATGAGGCCGTCCCCCTGGCATTTCTCGCAGCGGCCGCCTTTGACATTGAAGCTGAAACGGCTGGGGCCGTAGCCGCGGACTTTGGCGGAGGGCAGTTTGGCGAAGAGGTCGCGGATTTGATTGAAGATGCCCGTATACGTGGCCGGATTGCTGCGCGGCGTGCGGCCGATGGGGGTTTGGTCGACGACGATAATCTTGCTGAGGTTCTCCGCGCCCTCGATGGAATCGTGTTCGCCCGGGCGTTCTTTCGATCCGTACCACTGGCGGAAGAGCGCACGGCGAAAGACGTCATCGACCAAGGTGCTTTTGCCGGAACCGCTGACGCCGGTGACGCAGGTGAGCGTGCCGAGCGGGATGCTGGCGGTGATGTTTTTGAGATTGTTTTCGCGAGCGCCGCGAATGTCGATCCAACCGCGGACGCCGGAAGGTTTGGTGCGGGTTTTGGGAACGGCGATGTTCAGTTCGCCCTTGAGGTACCGGCCCGTGAGGGACTGGGGATTGGCGACAATCTCCGGCAAAGGGCCGGCCGCAACCAGATGGCCGCCGTGAACCCCCGCTCCAGGGCCGAGGTCGAGAATGTAATCCGCGCGGCGAATGGTGTCCTCGTCATGCTCGACGACGAGGACGGTATTGCCGATGTCGCGCAAGCCTTCGAGCGTGGAGAGCAGGCGCTCGTTGTCGCGCTGGTGGAGGCCGATGCTGGGCTCGTCCAGGATGTAGAGCACGCCGACGAGGCCCGCGCCAATCTGCGTGGCGAGGCGGATGCGCTGGGCTTCGCCGCCGCTCAGGGTGCCGCTCTCACGGTCGAGCGTGAGGTAACCGAGGCCCACATTCTTGAGGAAACCGAGGCGGGCGCGGACTTCCTTGATCGCTTCCGCGGCGACTTTCTGCTCGAACGGAGTGAGAGTCAGATTAGCGAAGAATTCGTCGGCAGCATCGACCGAGAGGCCGCACGCGTCCATGATCGAAAGGCCCGGAATCGGTTCGGTGGGAGCCGGGCGATTCGAGCGCGGCTTAGCGCCCGGCGGCAGCAACGCGGGATTCAGCGTCGCGCTCGTGACTTTGTCGCCGAGAGTCACCGACAGAATCTCCGGCTTGAGCCGCTGCCCGCCGCAGGCATCGCAATGCTCGGGGCTCATGAAGCCCTTGAGGCGGTTGCGGGTGAATTCGCTTTCGCTTTCGGTGTAGAGGCGTTCGAGGTTCGGCAGCACGCCTTCGAAGGGGCGCTTCACGCTGCTTAATTTTCCACCACGGGAAAAGCTGAACTCGATCTCCTCGTCGCCGGTCCCGTGGAGCAGTTTCTGGCGAAAGGACTCCGGCAGCTTGGAAAACGGGACATTCAGCGGCGCGTTGTAATGGGCCGCGACGGTGCGGAGCACACTTTGATAGTACGTGATCATCCGCTTGCCTCCGCGCCGCCAGGGAAGGAGGGCTCCCTGTTCCAGCGATTTCTGCGAATCCGGAACGATCAAATTGACATCGAAGACCAGCTTTTGGCCCAAACCGTGGCAGACCGGGCACGCGCCGAAGGGGGAGTTGAAGGAGAAATGCTTCGGCAACGGCTTCTCGTAGCTGAGGCCGGTGGCCGGGCTGTACATGCGGTTCGAGTGCATGTTCTCGACCCAGGCCGCCGCGCCGGCCGAGGCATCTGCGGCCAGTTGGTGCAACACGCGCACGGTGCCTTCGCCCCACTTGAGAGCCGTCTCCATCGAATCGCTCAGCCGCGTGCGAATCTTCTCATCGATGACCAGGCGATCCACCACGACCTCGATGGTGTGTTTCGCCTTGGGATCGAGCTTCACCCGAACGTTCGCGGCGAGTTCGACGAACTCGTTATCGACGCGGGCGCGGACGAACCCTTCGCGAGCGAGCCGCTCGATGACATCGCGGAATTCGCCCTTCTCGTCCCAGACCACGGGCGCCAGCAGCATGATGCGGGTGCGCGGGGGCAGGGCGATGACCTTGTCGACGATGTCGCTCGTCGTCTGGTGGCGGATGGGCTGGCCGCTGATCGGGCAATGGGGATGGCCGACATTGGCAAAGAGCAGGCGAAGGTAATCGTAAATCTCGGTGGTGGTGGCGATGATGGAGCGCGGATTCGAGCCGGAGCCGCGCTGCTCGATGGCAATGGAGGGCGAGAGGCCCTCGATGTAATCGACATCGGGCTTCTGCATCTGGTCGAGGAACTGGCGCGCATAGGCCGAGAGAGATTCGACGTACTTGCGCTGGCCCTCGGCGTAGATCGTGTCGAAGGCGAGCGAGCTTTTGCCCGACCCGCTCAAGCCGGTGATGACCACCAGTTTGTCCCGAGGGATGGTCAGCGTGAGGTTTTTGAGATTGTGCTCCCGCGCTCCTCCGATTCGGATGAACTCTTTACCCATGAATTTTCACTCCCGAACGAAGTCACAACCTAACCGAGAATGGAGGCCCGCGCGAATGGCAAAACGGCTCAAAGGAATTCGGTGAAAGGCGCGGGCGCATTCGTTGCCTTGCGCGGGTCACACCTGAACCAGCCACCGCCATGGAGATCGCCCGCTATCGCGAGATGCCTTTCCGGCAGCGAATCGCGATCGCGATCGAAATTCCCCAGTTTACTTAGCAGAGTTAACGAAATCCGCGCAAATTTGCTTTTTGCGGCCGCTTCGCAACCACGAAACGGCTGTTCGAAAATCAGGAGTCCAGTCGGCATTCTCGGTTGGCGAAACGGGCTGAAATTTCAGGAGGCACTGCGGGTAGTTCGGGTCCGGAAGGAGCCAGTCAGCCACAGTGTACATGAAATTTGCCCAGTCATTTGTCGAAGGATGGAGGGAAACCGCCAGAATTTCGAATTCTCCAAATCGATAAGGCCGAGTCTTGCCGCCTCGAGTGTCGAGCCCGCCTCGGGTGCGTTGGGTCTCCACAACAAACTGATCGGCCGGCAGGAAACGGTATCCTTGCTTGGCGCTCATGGGTTTATGGTCTTTCAGACGCTGCAATTTCACCTGAATGGTAACGCGACCGAACTGATCTTCGAGCGCGCAGTCAAACGCGTGATCGCCGGGCGGCGTGACGTCTTTCCATCCTGGCAAGGTTCCGACGACATCGACGGTGAAGGCCGCTTCGGCGATGATTCCCCGAATTCCCCGCAAGGTCAGGTCGTTGGCTCGGCCGAAAGCTTCGAGAATAACTTCCGCTTTCGTATGAAGCTTGTCTTCGATCGGATGGATTCTGAACTCCTGCCGCAAAAATCGAAAAACCTGCTGGCGTTCCTCCAGCGTGCACCGAGCCAGCAGCGTCTTGACCTCATCGATCCTGCTCATTCGGCAAATGCTGCCGGCGGCGGCCGGGCTTGCGAGGTTGGAAATTTAGGATATCCGAGCGTTTTACGAGATGCCGCCCGGCGATTTTCAGCGTGGAAATACGGCCCGTGCGAATGAGCTTGGCAACCGCTTGGCGCGAGATGCCCCTGAGCCGAGCCGCCTCGGCTGAGGATATCCAATCTTCAGGCAAAATTGTGGTTTCGAATTTAGTTGACAATGTAAACCTATTTCAGCAAACTTCATCGTGGAAGCCAGTCTGCCCAAAATCGAGGCAGATGGCTTCGGGCAGCGCATGATAGTAAGGCGGTTTCTGGATGGAAACCCATTTCGTCGAATGCTAGGATCATGAAAAAAGAGGTGAAAATATCCAGAGCGCAAGCGAGCTTCGTATTCGGGAACGGCAAGCATCCGACGTCGTTGCTGCCGGGCTGGGAGCCGTCCTATCGAACGGAGCAAGGCGCGGCCTACTTGAGCGACTCGAAGAAAGTTTTGGCGCAATTGCCGGACAATTCGGTGAATCTCATTTTTACTTCGCCTCCATATGCGCTGCACTTCAAAAAAGAGTATGGGAATGTGGCGAAAGCCGAGTATGTCCAATGGTTCCTCGAATTTGCCCGGGATTTTTTTAGAGTGCTCAAGCCGGACGGGAGCTTCGTCCTAAATATCGGCGGAAGCTACAACGCAGGAGCCCCAACGCGGTCGATTTACCACTTTAAGCTGATGATTGCTTTGGTGGAAGAGATCGGCTTCCACCTGGCGCAGGAATGCTTTTGGTATAATCCGGCAAAAATGCCGATGCCTGCGGAATGGGTCACGGTGCGGCGTATCCGCGTCAAAGACGCGGTCGAATATGTCTGGTGGTTTTCAAAAACACCCTCGCCCAAAGCGAATAATCGCCGTGTGCTTCGCCCATACAGCGCCGACATGTTGCGCTTGAACAAACGCGGAGTCCGGGAAACGGTGCGCCCATCCGGACACAATATCCGGCTTGGATTTACCGAAATCGAACCGGGAGGATCAATCCCGCCGAATGTCGTGGAAGACGCCGATGGAGAAACGATGTTGAAGTTCGGCAACAACGCTGCGAACGACCTCTATACAAAACGGTGCAAGGAAGCCGGAATGAAGATTCATCCAGCGCGATTTCCAGCGGCGCTGCCGGAGTTTTTCATCAAACTCCTGACAGACGAATCCGACCTTGTCTATGATCCGTTTGCCGGTTCCAACACCACGGGAGCTGTCGCCGAGCGACTGCAGCGTCATTGGCTGGCGAGCGAGAACCTGGCTGAGTACCTGGCGGCGAGCCGGTTTCGTTTCGAATGAAGTCGGGGCGGTAAAACCCTCACCGCTTTGATCTGAGCGAAGGTCAGTCCATTTTTTTGAAAAATGCGGCGGCGATGGTCGAATCCTTCCAGTTAGCGGGGCATTGTCTGTGGGGATCGAAGTCATACTGCGTGCTTCACGGTGGCTGGCCAGCGCTTGATACATGGGTGCTTCTGCAACTCCCCATTGCTCTGCGGGTCGGGCTTGGAGCAGACTCAGAGGCATGCTCATGGACCGACGATCGTTTTTCCGCTTGGTGCTCGTGGGAACGTTCGCTTCGCTGGCGGTGCGGGCGGGCGGGCGGGAACTGCTCTCGTATCGGTTGCCGAATGGGGCTCCGCGGCGGGTGCGGTCGGCGCGGGAGTGGGCCAAACGCCGCCGCGAAATTCTCGAATCCATGCAGGTGGTCATGGGGCGTTTGCCCGGCCGCGACAAGCGTGGCCCATTCGAGGTCAAGACGCTGACCGAAGAGGATATGGGCAGTTACGTGCGGCGGTTCATCGAGTATTCGTCGGAGCCCGGTTCGCGGGTGCCCGCTTACCTGCTGATTCCGAAGGCGTGTCTGGAAGCGCGGGCGAGGCGGCACGGGGTGCTTTGCCTGCATCAAACGCACAAAGCCGGGCAGAAGGTGGTGGTGGGGCTCGGCAACAGCCCGGACGACGCGTATGGGGTGGAATTGGCGGAGCGCGGTTATGTGTGCCTGGCCCCGGCGTATCCGCTGCTGGCGAATTACGCGCCGGATCTGAAGAAGCTGGGTTACGAGAGCGGCACGATGAAGGCGATCTGGGACAACATGCGGGGACTGGATTTGCTCGAATCGATGCCGTTCGTGCGGCGGGGGCGCTTCGCGACGATGGGGCATTCGCTGGGAGGGCATAACTCGCTGTTTACGGCGGCGTTCGATGCACGGCTGAAATTCGCGGCGACGAGCTGCGGGTTCGATTCGTTCCGGGATTACATGAAGGGGGATATTCGCGGTTGGACCAGCACGCGGTACATGCCGAACCTGCTCAAGTATAAACTGGAGGAGTTGCCGTTCGATTTTCCGGACGTGCTGGCGGCGATCGCGCCCAGGGCGTGTTTTATCAGCGCGCCGCTGGGGGATGCGAATTTCCAGTGGCGGAGCGTGGATGCGGTGGTGGAGAAGGTGCGGCCGGTCTACCGGCTGCTGGGCGCGGCGGATCAGCCAGAGGTGCATCATCCGGATGGCGGCCATCGTTTCCCGCCGGAGTTGCGGAAACTGGCCTACGAACGGATGGCTCAGGCGCTGGCCTAAGCCGTGAATTTCGGCGGGGCCGAAAGAAGATTGCGCCGGCAAAACCGGCGCGGCTAGAGTCCGCGCATGTCCCAACCCGTGCTCAACCCGGAACCTGCCGCAGCGCGCGAAGCGACGACATTGCGCGAGCTTTCGCCGCGCCAGTGGAAGTCCGGCATCGCGGCGTGGCTGGGGTGGCTCTTCGACGGGCTGGACATGCATCTGTATACGCTGGTGGCGGCGAGCTTCGTGGCCACGCTGGTGCAGACGCCGATCGGCGATCCGAAAGCGAAGATTTACAGCGGATGGATTCAGGCGGCGTTTTTGGTCGGGTGGGCGCTGGGCGGAGCGTTCTTCGGACGGATTGGGGACAAGCTAGGACGGAGCCGGGCGTTGAGCCTGACCATTCTGACCTATGCGATCTTCACCGGGTTATCGTTTTTCGTGGAGACATGGTGGCAGCTCTTGATCTGCCGGTTCCTGGCGGCGCTGGGGGTGGGAGGCGAATGGGCGGTCGGATCGAGCCTGCTTTCGGAGACGTGGCCGAAAAAATGGCGGGCATGGATCGCGGCGGTGCTGCAGACGGGGGTGAATCTGGGGGTGTTGCTGGCGTGCGCGGCGGTGGCGATTCTCACCTACATTCCCAACTATCAGGATCGATGGGTCTTTCTGGTAGGGATATTGCCGGCGCTGATGGTTTTCTGGATTCGGCGGCATGTCCCGGAGCCGGAAGAATGGCATGCGGCCAAGAAAGCGGCGGTGGGGAAGGAGCCGGGGATACGGGACCTTTTCCGCAAGGGGATTCGGGGGACGACCTTCCGGGTGCTGGCGATTTGCGCGCTGTCGTTGACGGGGTGGTGGGCCTTTCTCTTCTGGCATGCCCAACACTTGCGGACATTGCCGGACGTGAAGGGCTGGACGCCGCCTCAGGTGCAGCAACTCGTCACGACGGTTTTCTTCCTGGTGATGGCCGTGTCGATTTTCGGAAATTTCGCGGCGGCGTGGCTGGCGCGGCGGCTGGGCTATCCGAAGACCATCGCGCTGATGTGCGGGATGTTCGCGGTCTCGATCTTTTATTCGTACATCGTGCCCCGTTCCTCGGGGACGATGATCGTGCTCCTGCCGATCGTCGGTTTTTGTTCGGGCGTGTTCGGCTTGTTTACGATGTATCTGCCGCCGCTCTTCCCGACCCTGCTGCGGACGACCGGATCGGGCTTTTGCTACAACATCGGCCGGGTGGTGGCCGCGGTGGGCACGGTGGTCTTCGGCGTGTTCTCGACCGTGGCGGACATGCGGGAAGCGCTGCTCTACGTGTCGTTCATTTTTGTCCCGGCCACATTCGTGGCGCTGCTGCTCCCGGAGCTGCGGGACGAGACGGCCGAGCAGACCTGACGCGCAAATCGCGCGCGCTTCCTAACGCATCTTCGCGAGGAGGAGCGGGAGCAGGTCGTCGATCTTGACCCGTTCCTGTTTCATCGAATCGCGGTCGCGCAGGGTGACGGTATCCTTCAATTCCTCGCCCTTTTCGCCGAGCGTATCGAAATCGATGGTAACGCCGTACGGGGTGCCGGCTTCGTCCTGGCGGCGGTAGCGGCGGCCAATCGCGCCGGCGTCGTCGTAGAAGACGCTCATGTGCGGCCGCAATAAATCACGGACGGCCAGCGCTTTGTTGACTAGTTCGGGGCGGTTTTTGAGCAGCGGGAACACCCCGACCTTGATCGGCGCGATGCGGGGATGGAAGCGCATGACGGTGCGGACTTCCTTGTTGCCCTTTTCGTCCGTGACTTCTTCCTCGGCGTAGGCGCTGCAGATGAGGGCGAGGATCAGCCGATCAACACCGGCGCTGGGCTCGATGACGTGGGGGACGTACTTTGCCTTGGTTTCCTCGTCGAAGTATTCCATCGATTTGCCGCTGAACTTCTGGTGTTGCGACAGGTCGAAATCGCCGCGGGCGGCAATGCCTTCCAGCTCCTGCGTGCCGAAGGGAAACTTGTAAAGAATGTCGACCGTGGCCTTGGCGTAGTGGGCGAGTTCCTCTTTCTTCTGCCAGTAGAGCTCGAGCGTATCGCGGCTCAGGCCGATGCTCTCGTACCAGCGGATGCGCTCTTCCACCCAGTACTTATGCCATTCATCCCAACCCCAGTTGGGCTGGGGTTGGCCGGCGGCGGCCTGAGGGTCGGCGGCGAGTTTGGCGGCGACTTCGTTCGGGCGGATGAAGAATTCGAGTTCCATCTGCTCGAACTCGCGGGAGCGGAAGGTGAAATTGCGCGGGTTGATCTCGTTGCGGAACGCCTTGCCGATCTGGCAGATGCCGAAAGGGACTTTCTGCCGGGACACTTCGAGCACGTTCTTGAACTGCGCGAAGATGGCTTGGGCGGTCTCGGGACGGAGATAGGCAACATTGTCGGCGCTTTCGACCGGGCCGACGTAAGTCTTGAACATCAGGTTGAACGGGCGGGGTTCGGTGACCAGGCTGCCGTTCTCGGGATTGAAGCGGGTGCTGTTCTCGACCGGTTCGGTCCGTTCGCCGTGGAGTTCGACCTTGGTCAGGCCGCGCTGTTCGTAAAACTTGCGGGCGACCTTGCGGGCCGATTCATCATGGCCGCCTTTGGGCAGGAGGACGGCGTAGGGTTCGGCAATCTCCTTGCCGGACTCGGCATCCTTCGCGCCGGAATACCAATAGGCGGTGCCACTCTGGGGATCGATCTGGTCGGCACGGAAGCGCTTCTTGGTCAGCAGGCAATCGACCATCGGATCGCTGAAGGTGGCGGTATGGCCGCTGGCTTCCCAGATTTTGGGATGCATGATAATGGTGGCTTCCAGACCCGAGATATCGTCGCGTTCCTGGGTCATGGAGCGCCACCAGCGTTCCTTGACGTTGCGCTTGAGTTCGGCGCCGAGGGGGCCGTAATCCCAGAACCCGTTGATGCCGCCGTAGATTTCGGAGGACTGGAAGATGAAACCCCGGCGTTTGCACAGGGAAACGATCTTTTCCATCCGGTCGGTCTGTTTCGGTTCGGCCATAGAGGGGAGAGTCTTCGCGAGGGGGTGGGGAGTGTCAAGAAGCCCGGCACGCCCAAATCGGCGGATAGGGAGTTTCAGATAGACCGCGAGAGCAAGCGGGGCTTGCGAATACCGCAACTGGCATCTCCGCTGCGCGGGAGGCTTTGGACCGGACGCCATGCTACCCGTTCGGGAAGAGCCACTACGCGGCGGCGGGGTCGAGATCGACGAAATCGACGGTGATGCCCTGATCGTCGCAGTGCAGGAGAGCGACGGAGCGGGCGGCGCCGGGCTTGGGCTGGCCGGAGTAGCCGGGGTTGAGATAGAGGATGTCGCCGATCATCTCCAACGAACGTTTGTGGGTATGGCCGGAAATGACGACATCCGGGGCCTCGCGGATGATCCGCTGCTTGATCTTGCTATTCGGGCTGCGGGGATCGACCTGATGGTGGATCAGGAAGCGGCGGCCGGCGAGTTCGACGATTTCCGTGTCTTTGAACTGGGGATTCGACTCGTCCGTGTTGCCGGTGACGGCGGTGACGGGCGCGATATGTTCGAGTTCGAGAATGACGGAGGCCCAGCCGATATCGCCGGCGTGGACGATGTGGTCGACGCCCGCAAAAATCTCTTCGAGCTGCGGGTCCATAAAGCCGTGCGTATCGGAGATGACGCCGACGGTGTAAGACGTTTGTTCGGGCACGGCAGGAGTGGAGGCTTGGTCTGAGGTCACGCGCGGGCCTCGTCGGGTGCGGGTTGCGGTTCCTCGGCCGGTTCCTCGGCGGGTTCCTCGGCCTTTTCCCGAGCGGCTGAGAACTTCATGGCGCCGGCGAACAGCCCGGCGAAGAGGCCGCCGCTCAGCAGCGTATTGCGGAAGAACTCCCAGGTCGGCGGAAATTCCGGCCGGCCGAAGGTGAGGGCTTGCATCCACCCGGCCAAGGTCTTGCCATAGGCGGGATCGTAGAGCCATGACACCGTGTTTGTGACCAGGTAGAACAGCAGCGCGCCGAGCACACCGCCGCCGGTGAGGGCCAGCCACGAATGACCGGGACGGAAAAGCCGCCCCAGCGCAATCAGGCCGGCGAAGGCTCCGATCTTCACCAGCACGTAAATATCGATGGGCGCGACGTGATAGTAGAAGGCATTGAGGAGGACATCGACCACCAAGGCAGCGCCGAGCGGCACGATCCAGCGCCAGCGCGGCGGGAAGTAGACGCCGGCGCAGAAGGCAAAGGCATACGCCGCGCTGAAGCTCGGAGGCATCAACCCGGGCCAGCGGCTCAAAGCGAAGACCGCCACCAGCAAGGCCATCAGCCCGATTTCTTTTCCTTTCACGTCCCGCCCATCCTAGCGCGAATCCAGGCTTTCTCAATCAGCATTTCGCCAGCCGAAGCATGAATCCGGCGCGGGACGGTCGTTTGTTCGTGACATCTTTTGGCTCGGTATCGATTATCGCCAAGGTCGGGTTATCGAGGTTGGACGGGATGGTGTGGGGAGCACAGCCTGCTCGCGTCGGTGGCTTGGGCGGAGAAGACCATCAATCTTGATCCAACAGATGAAGAACTCCTTTTTTCCTGGAAAATCCGTGCGGGCGGGCCTGGCGTTGGCGGTTTCGATCCTGGGGTGCGTTTTCAGCCGCGGGGCGGCGAACGAAGGGGCGATTGCGATCACGAGCGCCACGGAAGGGCCGAACACGGTCGAATTCACGTTTGCCAGCACCTGGCCGGCTGGGACGTCGTACCAGCCGCAATTCCAACGGAACGTGGGTTCCGCCTGGATGGATCTGCCGGACGCCCGGATCGAGGAGGTGGAGGAAACGCCCGGGGAGTTCCGCGCCTCCGCGCCGCGTTTCGGCGGCGCGAGCGGGTTTTACCGCGTGCTGAATGCCCGGTCTCAAGCGGACGATCCGGCCGCGGCGACGATCGAGGACCCGGCTCCGGAAGAACTGTTCCTGCTGTGGTCCCGGACCGTGCCGCAGCCCGAGGGGGGCTCGGCCACGGAGTATTCCAGCAAGGTGTTGTTTCATGTGGAGGCGCCGGCGGGCGGGCCGGTCAGCAGCACTTTTTCCACCAACGCGACCGGGCGATTGTCTCCGAACGGCAGTGCATCGCCCGCACAGGACACGTTGATGTCCGACCTGGATGGAGACGGACGGGTCGAGCCGTTGCTGGTGTGGACGGATGCGAACAACCGGATGGTGCTCAGCATCGCGGAGGTGGATCCGGCGAACCTGACGGTCACCCAGCGGGCGACCTTCCCGGTCGCGGACCATGTGGTCCGCGCGGAGGGGAGCGTACCGCCGCTGGTGCGGGTGCAACGCGCGCATTTCCCGGGCGTGACGAATCCGCGCATTTGGCTGGCCTGGGTGAACACCGCGCGCGAGGTGCAGATCGAGCTGCTGGAATTGCGGGCGAATCTCACGGAATTGGTTTCGCTGGCGGGTTTCACCCTGCCGGACGGGGTCGCGTACGAGGCGGGCGATTTGCAGGAACGCTCCGGCTGGTTCGACATCGCGGCGGGCGATTTCGATGGGGACGGGGCGGATGAGCTGGCGGTGGTGACGACCCGGAATGCCGCCGTGCCCAACGGCTTGAGCAACTGGGAGCTGTATGTGCGCTTCTTCAAATACTCGGCGGACGCGCCGGCGGCGATCCGCGGCGATGCGCTCGCGGAGCCGGATCGCCGCTTGTACTTGAAGGACGGACGCACTTCGATCTGGCTCTCCCGGCTGGCCGGGCATGCGGCCGATTTCGATGGAGATGGCCGCGACGAATTGGCGGTGGTCTATGAAACGGCCGACAACAGCAGTTTCGGCCGGTGGTATTTGCAGTTTCTCAAGCCGGATGTCGCGTTCGGATCGCTCGCCCGGCGGCCGGCGCAGCCGGAACAGATCGACCAGACCTCGGGCAACCACGGTTATCCCCTTGATTTGCAAACCGGCGAGTTCGACGGCGATCCCCTGCCGGAGCTGGTGATCGGCTGGAGGCAGATCCGAGTGTATGACATTCGCCCGGATTTTGGCTGGTCCAGCCTGGCCAGTTCGGATGGTTTTGGTTCGGAAAGCGAGGACACGGCCCGCCGGTTCATCATGCTGGCGAATCTGAACAGCACGGATCCGAACTACGGCTCCCGGCCGGAGATTGTGGCGGTGACCGATCAACGGTTCGAGGGCGGTTCGCAGCGCCGTTTCGTGGTGCAGTCGTTCACCGTGACGGGAGACGCCAGCAGCTTTTACCGAATGCGGGAGGATGCCCGGCTGCTGGACGAAGTGGCCGGCCAGGCCCGGCGCTTCACGGCCATCGGCACGGCGGATTTCGGCAAGAATGGCCCCCGGCTCGGCACTCCGCGGCGTTACACGCGGACAGTGAGCGGAAAGCCGGTGGTGATCGTGAACGCGCCGCCGGTGCATTTCGACGTGCTCGAAGGCGTTCCCTACGACGTGAATAACATGTTCCCCACGCTCGACTGCATCAACTCGGTATCGCTCTGCCCCTTCTACTCGCGGTATACGGTGGCCAGCACGACCAGCATCGAAGTGGAGACGGAATGGGAACGAGGCTGGAACGTGGGGGTGAAAGTGAAAGGCGGAGTGGAACTGCCTCTGGATATCGGACTCAAGGCGGAGATTCAGACGAAATTCAGCGAGCGATTCGACAGCTTCGCCTCCACCCGCGAGACGACGAAAGTGGAGGTGCAGGTCGATGCCGTGGCCGATGACCGGGTCTACGCCGCCACCATCGACTACACCGTGTGGGAATACCCGGTCGTCGTGGACGGACGGATCGCCACGTACATCATCGCCTATGCGCCGGAGGTCGCGCGCCAGAACTGGTTCGGGAGCAAATCGGTCGTCGCGCAGAACTACCGGCCGTACCACGAAATCGGAAACCTTCTCTCCTACCGTTCGGCCCGGGAGCCGTATCCCGGCGCGGAGTATGTGCGCTCGATCGAAAGCGCGGACACCTTCACGGTGGATTCCTCCTCGGCCTACCTCTGGCGGCTGACCCGCACCAGCACCGCGACGACTCGCGAAAACCGCAGTTTCAACTTCAGCATCCAGGCCAAGGCCAGTTTCGACATTCCCTTTCCGTGGATTCCCGATGTTACCGTGACCGGCGGGTACGACTCGACCTCCCTGACGGCCAGCACCACCGAACTGACCGACCAGCAGGGGCTCATCGCCACGCTGGGGGCGCTCGATGGGCGCATCGCCGGCACGGGTTACTCCATCACGCCGTACTTTTACTGGGACCGCAGCGGCGCCCTGGTGCTGGATTACGCCGTGGATTTGCCCACCGGCACGGCGGGCCAGCCGACCTTCTGGAGCCGGAATTACACCGCCCTCTCCGATCCCGCTTTTGTCCTGCCGTGGCGGCTCGACCCGGAGAAGGGGCTCGCCGTGCTCAACGCCGCGCAACTCCAGCTCACGCGCGAGATCGCCACCGTGCCGCCCGAGCCGCGCCCCGGCGACGACGTGGAACTCGTCGCGCGCATCTCGAATTTCAGCTTTCTCGCCACGCCGTCGAGTTTCCGGGTGCGGTTTTACCTGGGCGACCCGCTGAACGGGGGGCAGTTGCTGGTCAGCCGCGAGGGGTTCGACCATGTGCTCGTGCCTGCCGGCGTGCCCGCCCGCGGCAAGCGCCTCGTCCAGTTCCCCTGGCGCATCCCCGCCTCCGCCGCGTCCGTCTCCATCCCGATTTACTGCGTGATCGATCCAGACGATCAACTCGACGAAATCCACGAAGACAACAACCTGGGCTGGAACGAAATCTTCCTCCGCCACGGCCCTTGATTTGGGCGCCAACCTCGTGCCGGACGACGGTGGGCGCTGAATTACCAGGAAGGGGAGGTGAGCAGGGCCTTGGCTTGTTCGAGAGTGTGGAGGGTAACTTTTGAAGAGCTGTCGGAGAACCTTCGCTCAAGCGGTTGGTTCGGGCGGGGCCGGGCGGGTTCGCTCGAGAGTTTCGATGTCGCCCAGATCCTTGGCGCGGCGGGCAGCGCGTTTGTTGCGGAGGAGGAGGTCGCGGCTGATGAAATGGACGGGAGTCCGCTTAACGAGCCAGCGACCTATTGGACTCAGGCCAGGGCGAAATCGACGCCGGTGAAGCGGTGAGGAGGTCAACGCGATTCAGAGAGAGGATACACCCGGGCGATTCTCTGGATAACGGCCTCATCGGGATTTTCCGGCATAAGCAGGTCGAGCAGGAGGGCCAGTTTCTCGTCTCCGCTCATGTGACGGTAACGCTGCATATCTGCAGCGTCGGCGGCCGCGAAACTGTCGTAGGTGCGGACAATCTTTTCCATGGCTCCCGAGCTCAAGTTTAGGCCAGTTCGCGAGGTCGCAAGGCGGAAGACCTGGATCAAGGAACAGGCGAAGCGAGCATGGCCTTCACTGCCTCCAGGGCGTAAGGGACGCCGAGGGGGTGGCCGAGCGTGTCGTGGTTGGGCTTGAAGCCGCCGCCGTCGATATCGACGTAGATGGGGTTGTGGTAGGCGCAGGGGCGGAGTTTGGCTTGGTCGCTGGTGCCGTAGCCGACGGAGAGATTGGAGTGTTCGCTCATGGCAACGACGATGAGGTGGGCGTCGGCGACGAGCGGGACGCGAATCTGCCGATCGAACTTCACGACACCGTTGCTGAACATTTCGGGATTGGCCTGCCGGGTGAAGTTGAGCGTGGGCAAAGGGCGGCCGTTCACGAGCACCTGGACGCGGTCGATATCGATCCAGTCGGTGCATTGGACTTTCACGTTGAGTTTTACTTCGCCGGAGGCACGCAGATCGGAGCCGGGGCCAGCCCCTTCGGCGGTCGTGACTTGCAGGAATGGGCCAGTCGTGAGGTAGGAGCGGCCGGCCTTGGCGTGCTTGCTGTTTTCGCGCCAGTCGATCTGGGCGGGAGCATCGGAAGCGCTGGGGAGGTACATGCGCCAGCCGCCGACCCCATTGCCGTGGACGGAGTGAGCATCAGCGACGGCCATCGCGATCAGGCGGTGGCCTTGGTTGAGGAGTTGGAGCCAGACGAATTCGCGGTTGGGGTAGACTTTATTGTTGTAAATAGTGACCGGGACGCGCGGGAGGTCGAACGGATTGGTGAAGTTCTGGGTCTCGATGCCGTCGATGAGCAGGCCGAGGCCCATGTAACCGCCGTCGGCGAGGCCATCGCCATTGCTGTCGATGAAGTTCTCGACGAGGTCAGGATGATTGATCTGGATCCAGCGGTCCGGGTCGGGGCTCTGGTGATTGCGGAGGAGGACAGCCGTGATGCGAGGATCGCGGTTCCAGACGGGGGCCCCGTGATCCTGGCGATGCGGATGGGGATGGAAGGGGAAGGCGTTGAAGTGCGGGCCGGAGCCGGTGAGTTCGATGCCGGAGACGGTATTGAGCTGGCTGGCGAGGCCGAGTTTCTGGATGTGGGGCCGCCAATCGTAGTGTCGGTTGTGCTCGGTGGTGGGGGCGAACTCGATATGCTCGGCGGCGAGGTTGATGATGCGGTCGTCGGTGCCGCAGGTGTTGTCGCCGCTGGCGGTGGAATGGTTGTGGTAATCGACGCTGACCCAGCCGCGCGTGTCGACCAGGCGCTGGAGCTGGCCGGCGAAGGTCACGGTGCCGCCGGCCTCCAGGCGGATGGTGCGCGCGAGATGGCCGTACTCGATGCCGCGCGTGACGACGACGCGGTACGCGCCGGGGTTGAGAGCGACGCTGAAGCGACCGGTTGCGGAGTGATACTGATCCTTGCAGCCGTGGGCGCGGTTCGGCGGACCGAGATTGGGCGTGGGCGTGCCTTCGACGCCGATGAACTGGGCCTTGCACGGAATGTCGCGGCCTTCGCCATCGGTGATTTCGAACGCGATGGTGGAGCGCGGGGAGAGTTCGAAATCCAGCTCGACCGTCTGCTCTTCGCCGAGTTCGATTTCTTTCTCAACGGTGGCCCGGCCAAGATCCGTCACCGCGACGCGATACCGGCCCGGAGGGAAGGGGAATTCGAACCGGCCATCGTGATCGGCATAGGCCGGCACCGAGGAATCGCCGGAGTAAATCAAGAGCGTCGCGCCCGCGGCGGGCCGGTTGGCGGCATCGCGGCAGCGTCCGGTAATGGTGCCTACACCGCCGGTGTGCCGCGCGGCTACGCCCACGGCTTCGGCCGGAGAGCGTCCGAGCGCGAGGAAGCGGACCACCTCGATTTCTTCGTCCGGCTGAATATCGAGTTCCTCAGGAGCTTTTTCCGCGCCGTCGGGTTTCCATGGGCGGAAGGCGTAACCGGCGCGGTCGGCGGGATCGACGGCATCGGCCCAGCGGTATCCGGCGAAGGTGCCGGTGCGGGTGAAAGCGGTCCAGCGATCGGAGACCTTCTCCTTGCGGACGGTTTTGGCGTCGTTGCGCAACGTGGTGGTGATAAGCACGCCCTGGGATTCCTCGTCCACGCGGTATTCGTGCCGCCGGAAAAGTCCGCCGTTGCTGGCGGCCGTCACCACCGTCTCGATGACGGCCTCCTCGTCGTCCTCCACGCCCCGGACGTACGAGACCGGCCCGCGCTGTTCGCAAGGCGAGAAAATGGTGATCTGGTCGTTCGGCTGCCCCGTGAACGTGAGATCGTAGAGGCAGCCGGGGGTGATGCCGTTCGTGCCGTAGAAGGTGCTCATGTTCGCCCGGCGCAGCGGCAGGTTCCCAGAAATCAAAGCCTGAATCTGGTGGTTGCGCAGGACGAAATCGCCGATGATGCCGTCGGCTTCCTTTCCTTTCGGCAGGTTGTCCGTGCGATCCTCCCCGATCTCGAACGCTTCAAGGTGGGCCCGAACCGGGCAGAGAGTGGCGAGCAGCAACAAGCTCAGAATCAGGCAGCGTTTCATAATTCTCCGTTCTTGACCAACGCGGCGGCACGCCGGGCGCCCGAACGTGTTCCGCGGTTGAATGGCATCATCATGAGCCCGGCTTCTCGGGAGACAATCCCGAAATGCGGCCCACGCATCTCCTACACCACAGTGCAGCGCTAATTAGAAACAGCCCGGTAAAAAGCGGGGAACTTTAAAGTGACATCGGCGTCCTCGAAGACCGCGGAGCCGGAGGCATCCAAGGTGACGGGGGCGAGATCGGTCCAACCCGGTGTGCCCAGTGCGCCCGCGCGCTGCACCTGGTAGGCGCGGCCCGCCGTGCCGGACAGGCGGAATTCCGGATGGCCGTTCGATAACAGCCGGTAGCTCGAGAAGTTGGCCGGAGCCCCTGGAACAGGGTCCGATCCGCCCGCCCGCAGCATGAACGAGGTGCTGCGTTGCACGAGACCGTACCCGTTCATTTGCGGGACCGCAGAGTCCGAATTGTAGAATTCGAATCCGAAGACCAGCAACCCGTAGTAGCTGACGCCTTCACTGAAATAATCGGCGGGAATCGCGACCGACGTGGCCGAAGCCTCGATCGTGCGCGGGATGCAAATGTTCGGAGCCATGAAGATTAGTTTGCCGCGTTCGTCGCTGATGACGATGCGGATGAATGCGCCCGGGCCCGCCGGTTCAAAGGCATTCCAGCGCAGCGTGAACTCGCTGGCCGGATCGATCGTTTGGGCTTCGGCGAAATTGAGAATCATCGGGACGGTGGAGGGCGCGGCGGGGATGTCCATGGCGACGACTCGTTCCGGCTGCCCGGTCTGGTTGAATCGCAGCGTGTAGCCCCCGATAGGAAAGGCTTCTTCGAGCGCGAGTTCCGTGGGATGCGCGCCGACCAGCGAGAGGACGCTGGCCTGCGAGGTCAGGCTCCGCGGCGCGCCGCCGGGCAGGGTAAGCGAAGCGTCCGTCACGGCGGGGCCGGTGGGAGGCCCTTGCACCGAGGCGGTGAAGACGCCGGGATTCCCATCTCCCGGGAGCACTTCTCCGGCGGTGAGTTGCCGGTGGGACAATGTTTTGGCGAGGGTGTAATAACCACGCGTCTGAATCGGCGGATCGCAGGTTTCCAATGGCGGGGCGCCCGGATCGTTCGCTGTCTTGATCGTCAGCGTGGTGATGCGTTGCACAAAGGCGTTGCCAGACATTTGCGGGACGTCCGTGGTCGAGCTGTAGTAATTCAGGCCGAAGATGAGCTGCGCGGTGTAATTGAAGCCGGGCCGGAGGTAATTCGCGGGAATGACGATCGAGGTCGCGGCCGGGTCGAGCGTCCGGGGAACGCAGGCATTGGGCGCGAGAAATATGCGGTTGGCAAACTCGTCCGAAATAACCAGACGCACGAAGGCTCCGGCCGGTTGCGGAGAGAACGCTTCCCAGCGCACCGTAAAATCTTTGCTGGCATCGATGGCTTGGGCCTCGGCGAAGTTCAAGACCTTCGGCGTCACGGTGGGCATGGCCGGCATGGTGAGCGGAATCACCTGCTCGGGTTCTCCCGTCCGGGTGAAACGCAGGGTGTAGGCGCCGGGCGGGTAAGCAGCCTGGAGAGCGGCTTCGTTGGCAAAGGGCTCGGTGCGCCGGTATGCCCCCACCTGCAACAGCAGCGGTTTCGCCGAGCCATCGGGCAAGGTCAGCCCGCCGCCGGTGACGGCCGGCCCTCCTGCCGGGCCTTGCACGGAAATCGCCAGGACGGCTGGATTGGCCGGCAACGGATCCACGACATTCGGACCTGTCTGATAGGATTGCAGGAACTTGCTGATGGTATACACCCCAGGCGCCGGGGTGACGGGCACGCAAGTCTCCAAAGGGCTGCCTCCGGAATCGGGCGCGATGGAATAACTGCCCGTCGTCGTTTCAAGGAACTGGCCGAGCACGCTCCGCAACGGCGTGGTGGCCCCGGCCGGATTCAAGGTCCAGGTAATCACCGTCTTGAGCGCAATAGAAAGGGATGGCTGAAAGGTTAGGGTCCGGCGGTCCGCGCTCCAGCTTCCGGTGAAGGAATTAATCAGGTGCGCCGGGCTGAACTCATAATTGCCCCTGACGACGCCCTGAATGGTGAACTGCAACGGACTGGCCGTCATGGCCTGATCGAATTCGAACACCAAAGCTCCTCTGGGGCTCGCGTTGGTCGCGCCTTCAGCGGGTGTCACGGAAACCAGTTTTGGAACAGATTGCCCGAGCGCGCCCTGAATCAAACCAAGCACGACCACCAAAGCCCCTGCCATCCATCTTCCCGCTGCCGCGGCCAGCCAGGGGCGTGAACGAGTGCCCGGGCCACTCGCGCCCTTCGTCATCGAAGTTTGCATCGGCGAGAAATCTAGCATGATTTTTCGCCCCGTCCTGCCCGATTCGCCGGACCGGCGTGGGGTGTGATCGGACGTGGCGGTCATCGCTCCTTCGCCACCGCCCCCCTTTTCTGGGTTGCTCCCCGCCGGCGTGTTGCGTATTTCCCCCGGCGGCCTTCCCGCGTAAGCTCTCCCGCCATGGATCGCGATCAAGTCGCCGAAATTCTCGTCGAGATCGGAGTGCTGCTCGAACTCAAGGGGGAGAATCCCTTCAAGACCCGCGCCTACTCTGCCGCGGCGCGCAGCCTCGAGGGCTTGAGCGAACCGCTCGAAAAGATCGTCGCGGAGCAACGGCTCGGTTCGATCAAAGGTGTCGGCGATGCGCTTCAGCAAAAGATCACCGAATTGGTCACCACCGGCCGGCTCGAATATTACGAGAAGCTGAAAGCCTCTTTTCCGCCCGGGCTCATGGAACTGATGCAGATTCCGGGCGTCGGCCCCAAGAAGGTCAAAGCCCTCTACGAAAAGCTCGGCGTGGCCAGCGTGAGCGATCTGGAAAAGGCCTGCCACGAGGGGCGCGTGGCGCAGTTGGACGGTTTCGGGGAGAAGACCCAAACGAAGATTCTCGAAGGGATCGCCTTTCGGGCGCAGTTCGCCAGCCGCCATCACCTGAGCACGGCGCTTACGGCGGCGGAGCCCATCCTCGAGCGCCTGCGCGGGCACGATGAAGTCATCCGATGCAGCACCGCCGGGAGCCTGCGCCGCTCGAAGGAAGTGATCGGCGACATCGATTTCGTCGCGTCGACCAAGCACCCCGCCGATATCATCGAACTGTTTACCCGCGTGCCCGGGCTTCTCAGCGTCAGCGCCCGGGGCGAGACGAAGGCGAGCATCATTCTCGAAGGCGGCTTGCAGGCCGACCTCCGGGCGGTTTCCGATGCGGAGTACCCGTTCGCCCTCGCTTATTTCACCGGGAGCAAGGAACACAACATCGTCATGCGCCAGCGCGCCATCCAGCGCGGCTTGCGCCTGAATGAATACGGCTTGTTTCGTTCCAAGGAAGAAACGCGCGACCCGGCGCTGCTCGTGCTTTGCCGCACGGAGGAAGAACTCTTTCAACAACTGGGGCTCGAATATATCCCGCCGGAACTCCGCGAGGATCAGGGAGAATTCGCCGCCGCCGAAGCAGGACGCCTGCCGCGCCTGCTCGAATGGACGGAGCTGCGAGGCTCGCTGCATAATCACTCGAACTGGAGCGACGGCCGCGGCACCATTGAGGAAATCGCCGATTTCATGGAAGGCCTCGGCCTCGAGTATTGGGCCATCACCGATCATTCCCAGTCCTCGTTCCAGGCACGCGGCCTCACGCCGGAACGCCTTCGCGCTCAGATCGAGGAAGTGCGCGCCGTCAATGCCCGGCTCGCGGCGCGCGGCAGCGATTTTCATCTGCTCTCCGGCAGCGAAGTGGATATTCGCATCGATGGCACGCTCGATTTCGAGGACGATCTGCTGGCCGAACTCGATGTGGTCGTCGCCAGCGTCCACCAGAGCCTGAACCAGCCCGAGCCCGAAATGACCCGCCGGCTGATCCGCGCCGTGGAGAATCCGAACGTGCAGATCCTGGGCCATCTGACCGGCCGTCTGCTCCTCGAACGCGACGCCTCGAAAGTCGACCAGCATGCCGTGATCGACGCCTGCGCCGCCAACGGCACCTGGATCGAGCTGAACGCCAATCCGTATCGCTTCGACATGGATTGGCGGCTCTGGGCTCATGCGAAGAGCAAGGGCGTGAAGTGCGTCATTAACTGCGACGCGCACCGGAACGAGCACGCGGGATTTCTCCGCCTCGGAGCCGGCATCGCCCGCAAAGGCTGGCTCTCCGCCCAGGAGGTCATCAACACCCTGCCCTTCGCCAAACTTCAGCAGGTGCTCCGCCGCAAACGCAGCCAGCCGGCCCGGAGCTGAACCGTTCGGGCATTTCATTCGAACCGGCCCTGGCCGCTCCGGTGCGGCGAATTTTTGTCCCCTATGGCCGCGGGCGGGTATTACTTGCGGATAGAATGAAAGCATTGAGCGACCGCGAGCTGCTCGTCCAGTATGTGAGCCATCGCTCGGAAGAAGCCTTCCGGGAGCTGGTCCAGCGGCATGTGGACTTGGTCTATTCCGCGGCGCTGCGGCAGCTCCGGAATCCGCATCTGGCGCAGGAAGCCACCCAGGCGGCCTTCATCGCCCTAGCCGGCCGGGCCCGTCAGCTCCGGCCGGGTGCCATCGTGGCCGGCTGGCTGCATCGTGCCGCGCACTTCGCCGCCTTGAACCTGCAACGGGCCGAGACCCGCCGCAAAGACCGCGAATCGGAGGCTGCGCGCATGAACGAACCCTCGGACGGCGAACCAGTTTTTCCCGAACACGCCCTGCCCCAGGTCGACGCCGCCCTGGCCGAACTGCGGGAGCCGGACCGCGATGCCATCGTGTTGCGTTTCCTCAAGCAGATGAGCCTGCGGGATGTCGCGGGGGCGCTCGGCGTTTCCGAGGACGCCGCGAAAAAACGGGTGACTCGTGCCTTGGAGAAGATGCGCGGCCTCTTGCTGCGGCGCGGCGTGCCGATGACGGCCGCCGCCATTGCCGCCGGTTTGGCGCAATTGCCGGCGGCGGCGGCGCCCGCGGCTCTGCCTGCCACGCTCGCCGCACTCGCCATGCAACAAGCGCCGGCCGCTTCGCTCGGCTTCACGCTGTTAAACTTAACCGCATCGACCCAGATGAAAATTGCCCTCGCTGCCGCACTCCTCCTTTCCGGCGGATGGACCTTGCTCCTCCGGCCTGGCGGGACCGGCAATTCAGCCGCGATTTCCCCAAATACACCGAATACACCCATCATGAAGATCAAACTCAATAGCGTCATGGTCGACGACCAGGCCAAAGCCTTGCGGTTCTACACCGAGGTGCTCGGTTTCGTGAAAAAGCGCGATTTTCCCGTCGGCGAGCATCGCTGGCTGACGGTCGTCTCGCCGGAAGAGCCGGAAGGCGCCGAGCTGGTTCTCGAACCGATGGGCTTCCCTCCGGCGCGGGTCTACCAGAAGGCGCTGTTCGAGGCGGGGATTCCCGCGACAGCCTTTCAGGTGGACGACGTGCGCGCCACCTTTCAGCAATTGACTCAGCGCGGCGCGAAATTCTCCACGCCGCCCACCGCCATGGGCCCCACCACGATGGCGGTGCTGGAAGACACCTGCGGCAACCGCATCCAGCTCGTGCAGGTGCCCGGCCTGGAGAAAGCGGCCCCCTCCCTGGCGCCCCGCATCCGGCTGGCCAGCGTGATGGTGGACGATCAGGAGAAGGCCCTCCGCTTCTACACCGGCATTCTGGGATTCTTGCGCAAGATCGATGTGCCGGCGGGTGGCGCGCGCTGGCTGACGGTCGTCTCGCCGGAGGATCAGAACGGCCCGGAATTGTTGCTCGAACCGATGGGTTTCGCCCCCGCCGAAATCTATCAGAAAGCGTTGGCGGAAGCGGGCCTGCCGCTCACGGCGTTCGGCGTGGATAATCTGAAAGCCACATGCGATCGGCTGCGGGCGCTGGGGGTCGAGTTCACGACCGCACCGACGAATACCGGCCCGGCCTTGATCGCGGTCTTCAAGGACACCTGCGGCAATCTCATCCAGATTTTCGCCCCGAATTGAGGCGGCCTGAGTGTTTCCTGAGCCGCTTATCCCTGAGCGGAGCCGCCCGGCGTGTTCGGGAGCGGTTCGACCACCGCTTCGTGGCCGCTGAAGCCGATGATGCGCACCCGTGTGCCGCGCTGGATCAGCTCGCCTTGCGTCATTACGTCGATCGGTTCGCCGTCGAACTCGGCCTTGCCGCCAGGGCGGAGCTGGGAAAGCGCCACACCGACGCGGCCGAGCCGCCCCTGTTGGGCTTCGGCGGTGCGCGCCACCGATTCCACTCCGCTGACGCCGGTGGCGACCAGTCGATTGAACAGCGGAGCCTTGAGCAGAAATCGGCTGAGCAGGGCAATAATGACAAGCGCGGCGGTCGAAGCCAGGAAGACGTCGAAGAGCGGCGCTTGCACCTGGCTGAAGCTGGGCAGCGTCGGCGCGCCTGGGTAGACATCGACCATGGCCATCACCAGGGCCACGAGCATCAGCGCGCCGCCCGCGAGCCCGACGAGCAGGGTTCCGGGAAAAACGAAAATCTCGAGGAGCAGGAGCGCCAGGCCCAGGACGAAAACCACCAGCCATTCCAGCCCCGAAAGCCCGGCGATGTAGCCTCCCAGAAAATACAGGGCGAAACCGACCAATCCGAGCATTCCGGGCAGGCCGAATCCCGGCGTCTTCATCTCGATGTAAATCCCGATAATTCCGACCAGCAGCAACAACGGGCCGATTTCGGTCAGAAATGAGGCAACCCGTTCGGCCCCGGTCGGCTGAACCTGCACCACTTTGGGTTCCTCCACGCCCAGCCGCTGGATCAACTCCTGGATGTTCTCGACCGTTCCGAGCGAGAAGAGCGGCTTGGCCGGCTCCCCGTATTTCTTCTCGGCCTGAACATTCGTCAGAGCCAGAATCTGGCCTTTTTCATTGAGCACCTCGCCGTCGATCACCAGCTCCCGGCTGCGATCGATCATCGCCTCCACCACGGCGTAATTATGCCCGTTCTTCTCCGCGCTCGTCCGCACCAGCGCGCGAATGGCCGAGGTGATCTTGGCCTCGGTGCTTTCCGGCATTTGTTCCGCCCCGCCGCCGGGGGCCATCATAATCGGCGCCGCCGCGCCGACCACGCTCTGCGGCGCCATGTAAATCTTCTGGGTCGAGACCGCGATGAAAGCGCCGGCGGAAAAGGCCTTGCGATTGATGAACGTGGCGGTTTGGCCTTTGAACTGGTTGAGAATCTGGATGATCTCCTCGGTGACGTCGACGCGGCCTCCGTTTGTTTCCATGTCCAGGATGAGCCAGTCGGCCTTCGCTTCCATGGCTTCCTTGACGGCCCGGCGCATCAGGAACGTCACCGGCGGCATGATATCCTCCCGCACCGGGACGACGTAGACCAGCGCCGCCGCCGACTCCCACACGACGCACCACGCCAACAGACAGGCGACCCAGATCCCCGCTCTTGAACCTCGACGCTGCATGACGTCACGCTAGTCTCCTCTGCGGCGCGCGGCAAGCTGCTCCACCGAGCTCGATGCCGCCAGCGCCCTGCGCTTCGAGTCAAGCATCGTCCGCTTTGGGGGGCCACTCCGCTCCGGCCAGTTCCCTGGGCAGTTGCTTCGGGTCGACGGGATAGATGAGCGACAGATCGGGCTTGGTCTTAGCGGTCGGGAGGAGTTCGAGTTCCTCCGGCGCGCCAAGGATCAACCAGAGCACCTCGGTGTCGGTATCGTTGAACACTTGCCGCAACTGATCGGGCCCCACCAGCACGCCGCCGTATTTCGGCACCGTCAAGGTCTCGTCCCCCACGCGCAGGCGGCCAGTGCCTTCGAGGACGAAGTAAAACTCCTCGGCGCGGAGGTGCTTGTGCAGCGTGTTGGCGCTTTTCGGAGGCAGCCGCCAGAGCCGCGCGCCGATGTTATCGCTGCCCGTGCGCTCGAGGTAATCGGCGTTGGGGATGCGCATCAAATTGGAGGGCCGCCAGAAGAGGTCTTCCGGCTTGATGAGATGGTAACCTTGGATCGCGGGCATAAGCATCGTGGCCTCGTTCGGCCAGCGCCCGAGTGAAGCAACTTGTCCGGTGCGGCACAAGCCGGCGCGCCCGGCCGGGTGGACAAGACAAGAGCCACCCGCGCGCCCAAGCGCGGGTGGCTCGCTGCCCAACCCGTGTTTACCCAAGTTTTTGGTCTTTCACGATCACGAAGCGGCTGCCGCCCCGGCTCCAGACGCGGAGCAGGACCGATTTCGCGCCTTTCAGGTCGCTCATGGCGACGGCTTCTTCGGCGTTCTTGACCGGCTGGCGATCGATCTCCTGGATCACATCGCCCGGACGCAGGCCGGCCTCGGCCGGGGGTGAATTCGGATCGACTTCGACCACGACCGCGCCTCGAACCCCGGCCGGGATTTCGAACTGCCGGCGCGCCTCGGGGGTGAGGTCGTCGACGGTGACGCCGTCCAACAGATCGGCCTTGCTGGATTCGCCGGGCGAGGCGGATCGGCCGGCCAGCCGGTCCGAAGGGAACTCCTTGAGCGTGACCTCGAGTTCCTTGACCTGGCCGCCGCGGGAGATCTTCAGGCCAACCTCGGTCCCCGGAGTGATCTGGGCAACCTGGAGCTTGAGGGAGCGGCTGTCCCGCACCGTCTTGCCGTTGAATTCGAGAATGACATCGCCGCTTTCCAGGCCCGCTTTTTCGGCCGGGCTGTTCGGCGTGATATCCGCGACCAGGGCGCCTTCGGCATCCTTGAGGTCGAATTCCTTGGCCAGGGCCGGGGTGACATCCTGGATGTTCACGCCCATGAAGCCGCGAATGACACGGCCATGCTCGATCAGGTTCTCCATGACGGAGCGCGCCAGATTGATGGGGACGGCGAAACCGATCCCTTGGTTACCACCGGTGCGGCTTATGATCGCGGTATTGATCCCGATCAATCGGCCGTGCGCATCGACGAGCGCGCCACCCGAGTTGCCGGGATTGATGGCGGCATCGGTCTGGATGAAGTCCTCGTATTCCATGCCGAGCGTCGCGCGGCCGGTGGCGCTGATGATTCCCATGGTCACGGTTTGTCCGATGCCGAAGGGGTTGCCCACGGCGAGGACGACATCGCCCACCTGGATTTTATCGCTGTCCGCGGTGGTGACGGCGTCGAAGCTCCGGCTGGAGCTTTCGATCTTGATGACGGCAATGTCCGTCTTGGGATCCTTGCCGACGACCTTGGCGGTGAATTCCTCCGAATCCTCGCCCACCTGCACCCTGACCTCATCCGCGCCGTCGACGACGTGGTTATTGGTGAGGATGTATCCATCCTTCGTCACCAGGACGCCCGAGCCCGCGCCCTGCTGCTTCGGGGTCATGCCGCGGCGGAAGCCCTGGCCATTGCCGAAGCGTTCGCCGAAGAAGCGGCGGAGCATGGGATCGTCGGGGAAGGGGCTGCCCATTTCCGTAACGGGTTTGCCGTTCACGGTGGTGTAGACCTTGACCACGCTCGGCGTCACTTTCTTGACGGTGTCCGCGAAGCTGGTGGCCATGCGGCCATCCCGCGCCAGCGGGGTATCGTCTACGTGGAGGCGAAGCGCGGGTTTTTCGCGCGGGGTGTCCTTGTCCTGGCCCGGGTCCTTGGCCTGGGCGAATTGCTGGAATCCAAAGACGGCCAGCCCGGCCATCAGGGCGCCACCCAGCAGGGCGCCCGCGAAACCGCGTGTCATGCGAATTTGTCGATCGGTCATATTCATGTTCCTTTCCTGGGAGCAATATGCCGAAGCCGCCTGACAGGAACCTTTCCGGCGGATTACAAAAATGTAAGGTGGCACGTCCCGGGAGCGATTCTACCGAGGGCGGGCACCCCCCCCCACTTTTTCTGGGACGTGGGCCGCGGCGGACGGGTGGGGCGATTTCTGACGGAGTAGAAAACTGGGGGCGAGAAGGGGCATTTCGGGATATTCCGGGGGCAGGAAGGGGCGAAGCCGGGCCGATGAAGGGCACCGAGGGGCACGGAGGGGAGTCGACATTTTTGGAGGCACCCCTCCTGTTTTTTTG
>CAYZKY010000002.1:0-349 GCA_964478815.1 uncultured Verrucomicrobiota bacterium | reverse complement strand
GCCTTTTCTGGCCCCGGTGGGCCCGGGGGGGGCGCCTAATTTTTGGGCGCCCCCCCTCCTTTTTTTTGGCGTGGGGGGGGGGGGGGGGGGGGGGGAAGGGGGGCGGCGGGAGTTGGGCGAACGCCGGAAAGGTGGAATTCTGAGCTGAGGCACGCCGATGCCACCCCCCCTATTTTTTTTAGTGAGGGGTTGGCGGGGCGAAAGGACTCGGACGGATTGGACGGATCGGTCGGATGGGGGGTGGGGCCGGGGTTGGCGGCGGCATTCGGGCAGCGGGGAGCGCAGGGAGATGGTACTCCCTGGGGCAGAGAGATCGTGGGGCCATCCGAGGACGGGTCGGAACAGGAGG
>CAYZKY010000001.1:0-117262 GCA_964478815.1 uncultured Verrucomicrobiota bacterium | reverse complement strand
GAACGCGATGGCGGCGCTGGAGAAGGTGGGGATGGCGCACCGGGTGAACCATTACCCTTCCCAGCTTTCGGGCGGCCAACAGCAGCGCGTGGCGGTGGCGCGGGCCTTGGGCGGCAAGCCATCGATCCTGCTGGCGGACGAACCGACGGGGAACCTGGATTCGAAAAACGGCGAGGCGGTGATGGCGCTGTTGCGCGAGTTGCACCGGGAGGGCGCCACGATCTGCATGGTGACGCACGACACGCGGTTCGCGAAGCATGCGGACCGGACGATTCATCTGTTCGACGGGCGGGTGGTGGAAGATGCGCTCACGGAGACGGTGGCGGCGTGAACTCGTTCTGGCAGGATTTGCGGCTCGGCTGGCGGAAGCTGGCGCAGGCGCCCGGTTTCGCGGCCGTGGTGATCGTGACGCTGGCGCTGGGCATCGGGGCGAATGCGATCGTGCTGAGCTGGATCCGGTCGGTCCTGCTGGACGCGGTTCCGGGAGCTGCGGCGGCGGAACGGCTGGTCGTGCTCTGCACGCGGCAGGCCAACGGGGAAGTGATGGATACGACCTCGGTGCTGGATAACCGCGATCTCGCCCAAGAACAGGGAATCTTCGCCGGGGTGACCGGCTCGATGTTCGACGTCGCGCCGCTCGTGCAGAATCAGGAGACGGCCTGGCTGTGGGCGGAGTGGACGACGGCGAATTTCTTCGAGGTGCTTGGCGTGAAGCCGTGGCTGGGGCGGTTCTTTCTGACCACGGAGGATCAGAATCCGGGAGCCGACAATGTGGTGGTGTTGAGCCACGCGCTGTGGCGGGAGCGGTTCGGGAGCGATCCAGGCATCGTGGGGCAGACTGTGGAGATCGCCACGCGGTCGTTCACGGTGATCGGCGTCGCGCCGCCGGAATTTCGCGGAGGCATGGGGGGATTGAATTTCGATTTCTGGGCACCCCTGACGATGACGCCGGAGTATGCCGATCCGCGCACCCTGCTGACGAGCCGGGGCATCCGACCGCTGCATACATATGCGCGCTTGCAGCCGGGGGTCTCGCAGGGCCGGGCGCAGGCGGCGGCGAACGCCGTGATGGCGCGGCTGGAGCAGGAATATCCGAACTCGAACAAAGGCATGAGCCTGGCGGTCCTGCCGGTCTGGAAATCGCCGTGGGGCGGGCAATCGGTGTTTCTGCCGTTGCTGCGGGCGTTGGGGATTCTGAGCTTGCTCTTGTGGCTGCTGGTGGTGGCGAATGTCGCGAACTTGCTGCTGGCGCGCGCGAACCGGCGGCAGCAGGAAATCGCGGTGCGGCTGGCGCTGGGCGCGGCCCGGCACCGGCTGATCCGCCAGTTGTTGACCGAAAGCGTTTTACTCGCCGGCCTGGGCGGGACCCTCGGGCTGGTGCTGGCCTTTTGGGGAGAAGGGTTGCTGGTGCGGCTGATGCCCACGACACACCTGCCGATCGGGTACGACATGCAACCGAATGGCATGATCGCGGGCATCACGGCGGGGTTCACGCTGTTCACGGGGCTGCTCTTCGGACTGGCGCCGGCGTTGTTCTCGTTGCGAGCGGATCTCACGGGAGGACTGAAGCAGGGCGGAGCGCGGGGCAGCCAGACGGCGGGAGTGCCGTGGCTGCGGTCGGGGCTGGTGGTGGCGGAGATCGCGCTGGCGCTGGTGATGCTGGCGGGGATGGCCCTGTGCGCGCGGAGCCTGGAAGGGGCGCGCCAGATTGATTTCGGGTTCGATCCCGGCAACACCTGGTTGACGGGATACCGGTTGCCGCCGGTGGGTTACGACGACGCGGCGACGCTGGCCACGTTCGGACGGCTCCGGCAGGCGCTGACGGAAATCCCGGGGGTCGAAAGCGTGGCACTGGCCGACTGGATCCCGCTGGGTTTTGAGGGCGGCGGATCGACGCGGTTTGCGGTGGATGGGTACCAGCCGACGCCGGGGGAACCGATGTCGGCGAACATTGCGACCGTCTCGCCCGGATATTTCGACACGATGCGGATTCCGATTTTGAACGGCCGGGAGTTCGCCGAGAGCGACGATCGCGAGGCCCCGCGAACGATGGTGGTGAATGCCGCGTTCGCGGAGCGGTATTTCGGCACACGGCACCCGCTCGGCCTGAAGGTTCGCCTGTGGGGCCAGGAGTGGACCATCGTGGGCGTGGCGAAAACGGGGAAGTACCGGGCGCTGAACGAACCGGCGCGCAGTTTTATTTATGTGCCGGAGCGGCAGGTGGCGGATCGGAGCCTCACGGCCATCGTTCGCACCACCGGAGATCCGCAGCGGCTGGCGCGCGCCATCGAACAGGCGAGCGTGGCGGTCGATCCGATGCTGAAACCGATGGCGGCGCTTTCCTTGCGGGACTACACCTCGGCGGCGCTGGCGGTGCCGCGCGTGGCGGCGACGCTGCTCACGGCAACCGGAGCCATTGCGCTCTTCCTGGCGGCGCTCGGAATTTACGGGGTGATGAGTTTTTCCGTGGGCCAGCGCACGCGGGAAATCGGCGTCCGCATGGCGCTGGGGGCGCAGCCGGGAGACGTGCTGCGATTATTCTTGGGGCAGGGCATGAAACTGGCGGGGGCGGGGTTGCTCTTCGGCCTGGCGGGGGCGATGGCGACCGGCTCGATGCTGGCCTCGGTGCTCGTGGGGGTCTCGCCCACCGACCCCTTGAGCCACGGTTTCGTGGTGGCCGGCCTCGCGATCATTTGTTTCCTGGCCACGTACCTTCCCTCGCGGCGGGCCGCGCTGGTCAATCCGCTCGTGGCACTCCGCCAGGAATAAGAGGCCGCGAAGCGCCTTCCATACCGCTGTTCCGCCAGCCGGAGGAGCGCGCATCCTCGGACTCCGGCTTTCCACGCTTCCCAACCAGAACCGCTGCTTATCGAAAACATTCTGAAAGAACGGCCTCGCCTGCGACGTAAATGGGTCCAGAGGAAGGCCGGCGGAGACCGGTAAGCAACGCCTGGATGGTGTGTCTCGACCTTGACCCTCGCGTGGGCCAAGGAGAAGCGCGGCACGGACCAACCTGGCGGCGGCGGCGGGATGTCCCGCCGCGAAGGGTACACATCGGCTGACCTCAAGAACCATAAGAGGAAAGCTATGACCCCGAATGAGGATGATCGTTTCCGAAACTTGTCCACAGGCAAGGCAATGTGGCAGGCCGGCCGCAAATGGGCGAAATCGCGCCCCAAATCGGCTTTCGGTCTGATGTTGGGCGCCGGGTATCTGACCGCCGCCCTGGTGTTGTCCGCCTGCAAAACGACACAGATAAAGCCGAAACCGGATCCGACGGCCGGCTTGGAATTGCACCGGTTCCCGCCCGCCGTGCGCACCGCCACGCTGGAGCTGTTGGAAAACCCTACGGCCCGGGGCAACGCGTTGCTCGAGGTGCGGTTCGACCCGAAGGATACCCGCGTGGCGAAAGGCGTGCGCATCTTCCCGAACGATCAGCCGGTGGATCTGCGCGATGATGGCCTCGAAGGCGACCGCAAGCGCAACGATGGCGTGTTCACGGCCGTGGTGCAGGAGGATCTGCAGGGGATGGTCAACGATCAGCTTCAACGGTTGCACACGCTTTCGAACCGGCCGCCGCGCGCGGTGTTTCAAGGGAGAGAAGCGATTGGCCTGGAGGATCCAAAGGTGCTGAGGGAACGGCTGCAACGACTGACTCTGGGCGAGGGGATTTTGCGGCCCGGCCGGGCGATCAGCCTGTTCGATTTTGTGCCCGCGGTGGATCCGCTCTCGATTGTGGCGGAGAAGTCGCTGCTGATGACGCACCCGAGCGTGGTGCAGGATACGAACCGGACGATCAGCCCCTGTCCGGGCGATCCCAACGGTCCCGGGCTGGGTAATCCGAATGGCGTGTGGACGTTCAAGCATCTGATGACGGAAATGGCGAATCAGCCGGCCACGGGCGTCGATCCGCGCGATTTCGTAGAGCGATGGCTGCTACTCTGGAACGGCCCGCAGGCGGTGACGAGCGGATTTGTCGCCGCGCCGCGCCCGGCCATCATGACCAAGGTTCTCAATAACTGGCCGAGGGTGGGAGGAAAGTTGAATCTCGACCGATCTCCCTTCCGGCTCGCGGCGATCATCAACCGGATCGATCTGGCCGACAACCTGGTCTATGGCGGAGGCAGCGCCGGGGAAGGCCGGTTCGTCTTCGGCGTGATGGACTTGAGCACGCCCAATCCGTGCGACATGATGCCGTTCGCGATTATTTTCGAGTACGGGATCACCGCCAGGAATTGCGATGGACTGAGGAATTGGGCCCAACAATGGGTTGCCCTGGACGGACATGCGCTACCCAGCACGAACTACAATGACGCCCTGGAAGCGATCACGGAGCAATTCGTGGTTCGCAATGCGGCTCCCAGCAAGCCGAACGGCAGCGCGTTAAACCAGCTCCGTTCGAACGAAAACGGCCTGAACATCCTGTGGGAATTGCGGGAATTCCGGATCGCGGCGGGATCGAACCTGCTGTTCGAGGACACCGTCAAGCAAACGCCCGACGAAACGTTGAACGGTTCCGTGGCGGTGCGGGATTACGTCAACATCAACGAAATATCGATCTTGAACAACGCGCATATCGTGCCGGATTCCTTTCCCGCGGGTTCGCCGTTCATGGCGGCGACTTCACGGGCCTCGCCAGGGCAGCTCAACACGCACTTTGCCGCGACCGGCATCGCGAACAACGACGCGCGGCATAAGTTTTCGCTCAGCACCTGCAGCGCCTGCCACATTCGGGAGACGGGGACGGTCGGGCCAAGCTCTCTATTCGCCGGATCGACGACTCTTCCCGAGAATACCGAGTTTCTTCATATCGATCCTCGGCACATGCCGGCCCGGTTGTCGCGGTTCCTGACCGGTTCGACGCCCAGCGTGACCGATTCGCCTGACTTGTTCCAAGTGCCGGATCCGCGCGCGCCGGCCACGATCCGGGAATTCAACGATCTGGATTTCCGTCGTCAAAAACTGGCGAATTTTGCGGGCAAAACCTGCCTCAGCCGGTTCATCGTGCCGGATTTGGCGCGCGTGACAATCCCCCGCCGGATCGGGCCGCTTCCGTTCGTCGACGATCCGCGGCTGGACGGAATCAACGACACCTTGCGCATGGTTCACTAACGGACGGCGTCCCGCCCGCCCCAGCGCGGGCGGGACGCCGATGGCGCGGCGCGCTCTAAATGGAGAACGTGCGATGAGGGAGCAGGAAATGGAGCCAGGTGCGCGTGACGGGCCGGCGGAAGATGGCGGCGAGCGCCCGCCGGTAATGATCGAGCTGCGGACGATGGAAGGCCAGCCGCGACTCCAGCAACCCGGGCGGGACATCGTCCGTCTTGTAATCGAGCAGCCAAATTTCCGATGGGTGGATCACGGCGAGATCGACGACACCTTGCAACACGACCCATTCGTGATCGAGCGGCGAAACGTGCGGCCCGACTCCGATCTCAGGCAGTGCAGGCTGGGGGAGATCGGCGGCGGCCGGAAGCCGGACGGCAAAGGGCAATTCCCGGCGGATGAGGGATCGATGTTCGCGGAGCAGGGTTCCGATTTCGGATTTCCAGAACGCGGCAATGGCGGGCAGATCGAGCTCCGAAATCTGGCCAGCCGCGAGCCGGCCGGACTGCACGAAGGCCCCGGCCTGGGCGTGGAGGTTCGCGAGATCGCACCGCTGGCGCAGATCGAGGTGTTCGAGAAAAATGTGAGTCGCTTCCCCTTTTTCTCGCGAGCGGGCCGCCGCAGCCGGCCCGGATGCAGCGTCGGATCGACGCGGAGCTTCCGCACGCAGGAAATCAAGAATGGCGGCTTCCTCCTCGGCTTCACGAGAACGGCGGAGCGCGGTGACGGAGGTCTTGGCGATCTGGCGCGTCGCAAGTTCGTGCGGATAGCGAAAATTCAATCTCGCTTCCAGTTCAAGATCCGTGGCAGCTCCCGAGGAGATTTCCGGGACACAAGGAAGCGGCGGGGCGGACGGCGGCAAGAGCAAGGCGTCGTCGCGGTATAGCCGATGCATCCATTCGCCGTGGGGGGCGTTTTCCTCCGTCGGCCACGCTGGCTCCAGCGCGGCGAGGTGCGGGCCGATCCAGCTCAGCCAGGAACTGCTTCTGGTTCCATCGTCCACCGTGGCCGAGCCGCTCTCGGACCAACTCTTCAGCGTCTTTTCCGTCGCCGTGGCCGTGAGGATCAGGCGATGACGGGGGCGGGTGAGCGCAACGTAGAGGATGCGCATTTCCTCGCCGAGCGATTCGGTTTTCCGGCGGCGTTGCGCGGCCCAGTGGGCGAGGCTTGGGTAACGCCGCACGGCGCCGGGAGGCTTGATCGTGGGGCAGAGCCCCAGCTCGTCATCCAGCAGCAACCGTTGCGACGAGTCTCGCTGGTTCCAACGCTTGGCCAGGTCGGCGACCAACACCACCGGGAACTCGAGCCCCTTGCTCTGGTGGACGGACATGAGCCGGATGGCATCCACGCCGCTGGCGGCGGCAGGCTCGATATCGCCAGCGGACTCCTGAACTTGTTCGAGATGGCGCAGAAAGCGATACAGATTCTCGCCCCGCAGGCGGTCGAAATCGCGCGCCAGTTCGAGAAACTGGCGGACGTTGGCATAGCGCTGGCGGCCGCGCGGCCGGCCGAGCAGCCACTCGGCGTAACCGGTATCGGCCAGGATGACTTCGAGGCGCTCGCGAATCGAGGCCGAGCGATGCAGGTTCCGCCAGCCCTGCAATCGTTCCAGAAACGCGCGGGCTTTTGGCCAGGCGGGATGATCGGCGCGCGTTTCGTGGAATCGGGCCAAGGCCACCCACAGAGGTGCGGCCCGATCCGTCATGCGGATTTCAGCCAGATCGACGGCAGCGAATCCTCCGAAGGGCGACCGCAGCGCGCCCAGCAGCGGAATGTCCTGAATGGGGTTGTCGAGCAACGTGAGGAGGTCGATCAGGTCGCGGATTTCCTCGGTGGCGTAAAAGACATCGCGCTTGAGCGCGAGCGGAACGCCAAACGACTCGAACGCCTTGGCCCAGGTTTCGGCCTTCGGCCCCGCGGCGCGCAGCAGCACCGCCATATCGGACCATTCGAGGGATCGTTCCGCCCGCGTGGCCTCATCGTAGAACGGCGTGCCGTGCAGCTCGCGCAAGCGGCGCGCGGCGAGGCGGGCTTCCCATTCGGCATCGCCGATGTCGGCTTCCGCGTCGTCATCCTCCGTGGTTTCGGGCGCGGGAGATGGGCCGTCCGGCTTGAGGCGCAGGTGAAACTCGACGCTCGGGGCCGGGTCGTGCCGGGCGCTGAGCGGAGTGCGTCCGTCCGGATTGCCGAAGCGCAGAGCCGTGGCCGAATCGTAGTCCACGCCGCCGAGTTCGCGGCGCATGAACCGGCCGAATAACCCGTTGACGAATCCCAGGATCGACTCGCGGCTGCGGAAATTGTCCGACAGGTAAATCTTCTGCCAGCCGCTCGTCTCAGGCAGATCAAGGTAGCGCGCGAAGATGCGGGGATCGGCCTGGCGAAAACCGTAGATGCTTTGCTTGATGTCGCCGACCAGAAATCGTCCTCCCGTGCTCGTGGAAGAACTGACGCAGCGGAGAATGAGATCCTGCGCGGGGTTGATATCCTGAAACTCATCGACGAACACGGCATCGAAGCGGCCCTGCCACCGGCGCGCCAACGCAGTGGGTTCACCGGACTCGGGCTCGCAGAGGAGCCGGAGGGAGAACTGCTCGAGATCGTGGAAATCGAGCACCGCGCGCTCGCGTTTGGCTTCCGCGAACTTCAGCGCGTATTGCTCCACGAGGCGGAGCAAGGTCCTAACGGAGGGCTGTGCCCAGCGCCAATCTTCGTCCAGCGTTTCAGGAGTGAACGCGGCCAGAAACGCGGCTTCGTCGAAGAACTTTTTGAAGGGCGGTCGCCAGAGATCCTTCTTGCCGTATGGCCAGGTCATTTTGCCGGCTTTGTCGAACTCTGCCACCGCGCCCGGCAGGGCGGCGAGCGATGCGGAATCTGCTCGGCGCAACATGGCGGCGGCAGTGGCGGCGGCCTGGTTGTCGGCGGGGGCGGCTTCGAGCGCCGGAATCCATCGCGCGCGCCACTCGCCGATCAGGGGAACGAACCGTTCCTTCCAAGGCGAATTCTCCTGACTCCACATCTCCGCTTGTTCGGCCAGCCACCGCTCCGGGTCGGGCCGCGTCTGGGCGTGTTCGTGAAGCCGCAGGATCGTTTCGCCAAGCGGGCTATCCCAGCCCCGGTACTCGTCTCGCAGCAGGCGATGCACGTCCTCCGACCACGCCTGCGCGTTGCGATAATGCTCCGCGAAGAGTTCTTCGAGCGTTTCGGCAGCGAGAACTCTGGCCTGGTCCTCGGTCAGCACGGCAGCGGTGGGGTCGGTCCCCAATTCGCCAAAGTTCTCTCGCACCAGGCGGTAGCAAAAGCTGTGGAGCGTGCTGATTTGCGCCGCGTCCAGCCGGGCCAAATGCAGCGCGCAGCGTTCCGCCTGGCCGGGCTCGGCCTGGCGGGCTTCGATGGCGGCGCGCAACCGGTGGCGCATCTCGGCGGCAGCGGCCTCGGTGAAAGTGACGATCAGGAGCCGGTCGAGGCCGATCTGGCGCGCCCCGAACAACAGGCGCAAGCAGCGCTCGATGAGCGTGCGGGTCTTGCCGGTGCCCGCGCCGGCAACCACCAGCGTGGGGCCTTCGGCATCGATGGCTGCGCGTTGGGCTTGGGTCAGACTCAAGAATCTCCCCCCCCCGCCTTCCGCGGAGCGCTCAGCTCCCGAAATCGCTGTTCCCAGGAGTCGAACCGGCAGACGCTGGCGAAGTCGCAACGGGCGCAAGCCGTGACGCGTCCCTTGCGGTACGGATCGATCGACACGTCGCCGGCAAGGACCCGCCGGCCCAATTCGCGCATGGTCGCGCGCGTTTGAGCCAGCAGCGCACGGAAGTCTTCCGTTGGCAGCGTCGCGAAGCTTCTCTTGTCCGGTTCGCCGTCCTTCTTGAGCCAATGGTTGAACTGGCGGCTGTGTCCTCCGGGCACGCTGGAATCCAGCCGGGGAAGAATCGCCAGATCGCAGAGGCCGAGATGCTGGAGCGCGCTGCGTCTGGCCTCGGCGGCAGGCTCCAGGCACTCGGAGCGCGAGCCGGCCGATTCGTTCCGGATGGCGAGCGGGACGAAGAAAATTCCCGCCGGAAGAAGCTCCGCCGCGCCCAGCCGCCGGGCGAGTCCGGGCATTTCGAGAACGGCGAGCAGGTAGGCGGGAAGCTGCTGCTGAATACCGTGCTCGATGAACAGCCGGTCGGGACGCTTGCCTCCGGACTTGTAATCGAGCACCAGGCAATAGGCCCGATCCCCATCGCGCCAGACGTCGATCCGGTCGATTTTCCCCCGTAATAACAGCGAACGTCCAGCGTCCAGATCGAGGCACCACCCGGCTTCGGCGCCCTCGAAACCGAACGGCAGTTCCACGAATGCAGGATCGAACGCATTGGTGGCAAACCACTCGATGACCGCTTGCATGAAATCTTGCAGCGAGAGCTTGAAGGACTCGGCGGTAAACCGATTGCGGTCGCTGGCCAGCAGCAAACCGTCGCCGAAGGATTCGAACTGAGTCTCGGCGATACAGGCAATGCGGGCGCGGGCCTCCGCCGCCGAAACGTCCCGCCAGCGTTTGCCTTCGCCTGCCAGTTCGAGGTGGAACTGGGCCAGCACCTCGTGCTGAAAGCTCCCCTGCTCGCGCACATCCAGTTCGAAATAGCGCCGTTCTTCGGTGCGCAAGCCCTGGGCGACAAAGAATTGGAAAGGGCACGCGGCGAACTTTTCGAGCTGGCTCACGGAGGTGCGGAGCGGATTTCCGTAAAGCCGCTCCGCGACCTCGGGCGGCAGCAACGGTTTTGCTTCGACCGGCCGGATGGCCATCGCAGCGTCCGATCGTTCGGCCAAGCCGGGAATTCTGGCCAGTTCGGATCGATGAAAAACGGAGGCCGCCGCGGCCGGCAGATCGGCGGGTTGGGGAGCCAGGCCGGGGAAAAGTCGGAGGATATGATCGATAAAGCGCGAGGCGTTGAGCGGCCGGCCCCGGGCGTCCGCTTGCGCGCAGGTCAGCGTCAGACGCTCGCGGGCGCGCGTGCAGGCGATATACCCGTAGAATTCCTCGCGAGCGAGTTGCAGCACGGGCAGATGGGCAAGTTCGCAGCCCTGCTCGGCCAAACGCTCGCGATCCGCTTCGGTGAGCAAGGCCGGCCGGGACGGTGGCGCCGGAAAAAGGCCCTCGTTCATCCCGAGCAGAAAGAGGTGTTTCAGATCGGGATTGCGCGAACGATCGACGGCGCCGATCAGCACTTGATCGAGCACCGGCGGGATGACTCCGACCGTGAGCGAGCCGAGACCCGCTTCGAGGATCGGCAACCAGGCGGGCAGGGAGAGCCGCTGGCCATGGAACGCGAGGGCGATGTTGTCGGCCCAGGCGGACATCTGTTCCCAGACCGTCTGGTGCATCGGTTCGCCGGCGGCGCTCCACTCGGCTAGTTGCTCCTCCACGCGCCATCCCTGCCAGAAGCCGCGCAGGCCATCGGCCAGGGCTTCGCCGTCGGGCGTCCGGCCCAAGGCTGCCTGCAAGCGAAGCATCGGCCCCACAGCCCGCTGCCGCCCGTCGTTCATGCGCGTCTCGAGGGCGGCGTCATCGCGGATGCGGAAGCCCTGCCGCCAGGCCTGGCCCTCCCAGCCCCGCGCGAGGGCTTCGTTCTCAAGAAGGTCCAACTCCTCCCGCGGCAGAGGCGACAAGCCGGACTTGAGCGAGGTGAACAAATCCGCGAGGCGGAAATCGAAGGCGAGGCTGCGCAGGACACCTCGGGTTAACTCCGCCAGCGGGTGGTGGGCCACGCTTTCGCGATGATCGAGAAAGAAGGGAATCTCGTAGCGCAGGAAGGTGCGCCGGAGAAGGTCGGCATGGCTGGATTCCAGCCCGCGCAACAACACGGCCACTTCGCGAAACCGGCCGCCGGCCTGCACATGCCGGCGGATGCCGCGCGCGCAGTGAATGGCCTCTTCTTCCGCATCCCGGCACTCGGTCAACTCGATTTGCTCTGCCCCTGATCCGTCCCAAGGCCCAGGCTGGCCCCAGTGTTTTTCGAGATGAAACAGCGCCGGAGCCCGCGCAAAGCGGCCATACAGAGGGTCCCGATCCAGCCAATGGACTTCCGGAGTGCCTTCGGCGTCGAGTGCGGCCAGGGCGTTGCGGACACAGCCATAGGTGTGCGAGACCAGCCGCGCGGGCGAGAGCGGGCGGTCCGGTCCAGCCACTCGATCCATGCAGAAGGCCAGTGTCGCCCGTTCCGCGCACGCCGCCACTTCCGCCAGGAGATCGCATTCCTGCGGCGTGAGTTGCGCGAAACCGTCGAGCCAGAGGGCGGCCACCCGCGGAGCCGAACCCGCGGCGAGACGCCACTGGCGCGCGGCATCCGCCCCGGCGGAGAGCAGCGCATCGGCATCCTCCAGGGCCTGCTGCTGCAGCCAATCGCGATACCAGCCCTGCATCGCGGCCAGATCGTGGAGTTTTTCCGGCAAGCCGGCGGCACTGGCGGCTCGCCCGGCCATTCGGAGGAGATCGTCGGCGGACAAGCCGTGGTTCGCCAGCTCGCGCAACTGCTCGCTTAGCTCCTGCGCGAAACCGGCCCGCCCGGCGCTCTTCCGAAAAATCGAGAGTTCTTCGCGCCGATGGTGCAGCAGCGCGCGCAAGACCATGGTTCGCCCTTGCTCCCCCAGCAACTCCGGCACGCCGCGCGGCGAGCGTTCGAGCAGCCATCGGGCCAGACGCTCGAAGGAGAAAATATGCAGACGGGTGAAGCCGGCCAAATCGCCGGTGGCGAGTAGCTGGCGTTCCAACTGGAAGGTGGCCTGCTTCGGCGCCAGGAAGATCAGCGGCGGGCCTTCCGGATCGGCCATCAATTCCCGGCGTGCCTCCTCCAGGCAGCGCCAGGTCTTACCGGCCCCGGCCGGGCCCAGCAAAAAACGAATTGGCACGGGCTCCCTCTACTGCTTTCGGAGGGAGGCCGCAAATCAAAGCGCCCGCGTGACTTGATCGTAGTGACGCGCGCCCCTCCGCGGGGGGCAGAAAATGCCCGCTTCTCTTCCCGATGAAGAGTTGCTACGGTGGCTGCCCATGAAATCGCACGAGCTGCTTCGCGCAGTTTTCGATTCCACCAATCCCAAGCTAGTGGCCGCGGAACTCGGCCTCTCGCTTTCCCTCATTTACAAGTGGGCGGAGCCGCCGGAAGAGAACGGCAGCGGCGCGGCCAACCCGCTCGACCGGGTCGAAGCGCTGATCCGCGCCACCAAGGATCCGCGGATCGTCCAGTGGCTGTGCGAACGAAGCGGCGGTTTCTACATCAATAATCCGAAGCATCACTGGCCGCATCCCGACTTCCTGGTGCCTGCCACCAACCAGATCGTCCAGGAATTCGCCGACATGCTCGCGGCCATCGCCGTCGCCGCCGGCGATAATCACATCTCCGCTCCGGAGGCTAAAAGCATTCGCAGCAAGTGGGAGGATCTCAAAACGGTCACGGAAGGGTTTGTCCGCTGCTGCGAGAACGGCAATTTCACCCCGATGCGCGAGAAGGCTGCCGACCTGGGCCACCCGTCGGCCGCCTGAGCCTCCAAGTTGCGACAGAGGGTGAGCCGGAGCGAACGGTTTACGGCGCGGCAGACGGCGGACGAGTCATCTCAAATTTGCCGTGGTCGCGCTGACAGTGATAAGTTGAAAAGAACTGCCGCGCGCTCGACGCTCCTTCGTAGGTGTAAACGCCCCCAGCCAGTTTGCCGAGATCGGCCTCGCCGCTGAATTTCCAGCTATCGCCGACCCTCTGCACCTCCATCGGGACAGTGTACCCGAAGCTGAGCACCTTTTTGTAGTTCGCATGGAACTTCGCGTCGTACTCGGTGGCGGATTTGGGCACCATGATGCAGCGGAGCCGCCCGGCATGGCCGGTGGGAGCGCTGCTCCAGGTGCCCTCCCACGCCCCGGCCAGATCGCCGGCCGGAGCCGGACTGAGCAACGCGGCTTTCCATTCCTTGTTAAAGGCGGTGGAGCAGCCCGTGAGCAGCCCCGCCAGCAGGACGGACGAAACAGACTGGAACAAACGCCGAAGGGCAGGTTTCATGGAGGGCTCAATTGTTCACGAAGGTGGCGTCGCTGGCTCCAGCCGTGAGGTACTCCGGGAAAGTGCCGGCGTCCAGCCGCAGCACCAGTGTATGCCGGCCGGCCGGCAGATCCACCGTGACGCGCGGGCCGATGGGATGCGCCTGGCCATCGATCCAGAGCGCGGCCTTTTCCAGTCGCGGAAATTCGAGCGTGACCGGCCCGGCCTTGGCCGCCTCGAATTGGGTGACGGCATATAATCCTTCCGGGTTGCGATAGCGCAGCCGCCGGATGCTCGCTTCCAGAAGCTCCTTGGGCAGACGACCGTCCACGAGGGTCACCGCCGGATCCCAGTTACTGTGGTCCATGGTCGCGATCTTCTCGTCCGGGAATTGAGCGAGATCGATTGTGCGCGCCATCAGGCGCCAGCTCCGCGCCACATTGCCTTTCGAGGCGTCGAACGGGCCGGGCTTGCCCAACTCGGTCAGGAAGCGATACAGATCCGCCTGTTCCTGTTCGCCCAACCCATCGATCAAGCCGGCGGGCATGATCGAGCCGCCGACGGCCCGCTTCTGCACATTATTCTTCGGAATGGAGACTTCGCGGTTGCTCGCATCGCGCAGCACTACTTGCTCGCTATTCTCCCGCACGAGAATGCCGGAAACTTCTTCGCCATCGTTCGTTTCGACGACGACCGAGTGAAAGCCTTCCTTCACCTTGCGATTCGGAAAGAGCACCGATTCGATCAAATAATCCGCCGGCGCGCTGGTGCCGATGCTCGTCAGGTCCGGTCCGGCCTTGCCTCCGGCGCCGCCGATGGAATGGCAGGTCACGCAGGCGAACTCGGCCCGGCGATAAATCTTCTCGCCTCGCACCGGATCCCCCTTCTCCCGGACGAATGAAACCAGGCGATTGATCTCTTCGGGCGAGAGATTCACGGCCGCGCCCTCTCCTTCGAGATTTCGCGAAAAGGCCAGCACCAGATTCGGTTCGTTGCGGCCTCCTTCACGCGCCGCGCGCAGTCCAGCTTTGGCCACCGGGACCGGCAGGCCGGATTTCGGCAGCGCCTGCGCCAGCACCGGCGCCGCGCCGCGCTGCGCCAATAAACTGCGCCAAAACGCCAAGGCCGCTTCTTCGGAATCGAGCGCAGCGGCCACCGCCGCGGCCAGCGGCGCGCCCTTGGCGAGATCGATCGCAACCAGCGCTTTCACGGCTTCCACACGAATCCCCAGCGGCTGCGTGTCGCCCGCCAGTTCCGTTAACCCGCTCACCACCGTTTCGCCGCCGAGTTCGCGCAAACTTTGGAACACGGCTTCCCGCACGGGCGCGGGATTCTCTTTCGCGGCGAGCGCGAGGAGTTGCGGCGCGGTGCCGGCCTGCTTCCAGAGCCCGGCCAGCCGCAGCGCGGCGGCCCGCACCTCGGCGTTCGCATGCTCGAAGAACGCGGGAAGCCCCTCCTGCCCCGTTTGCGGTCGGGCCTGGCGGAGCCGTGCGGCTTCGCCCAGGCCGCGCAGCGCTCTGATTTTCACGGCATCCGGGAAGGCCGTGCCGCGCGCCTCTTCGAACAGCAGGGCCAGTTCCTCCGGCCCCCCGGCGCTGGCAATCAAATCGATCCAAGGCCCGTCCGGCGACAGCTTTTGGCCGGCCAGCACCTGCTTCAATACCCCGCTGGCCTGCGCGGGCTCGATCGCCTTGAGCGCGAATTCGAGTTGCTTCTCGCGGCCTTCGAATTTCCACGCGCCGCTCTTGACCGCTTCGACCCAGGGATGGGCCAGGTCGTTAATGCTCAGCCAGATGGCATAATCGAGAAACCGATCCATCGGGCGATCAAGAGCGCTCAGCACCAATTCAGCCGATTGTGCCGCCGGGATTTTCGCCACGGCGCGCACCGCTTCCAGCCGCACCCGCGGATGCTCATCCGCCACGCGCGGACTCAGGGCCTCGATCGGATTCGGCACGCGGTTCCGCCAGAAGCTCAACACCCGCACCGCCGCCGCCCGAATGCGGCCGTCCTTCGCCTGCAACAGCACGTCGAGCAGCGCCGTGTTCGGCAGGTCGAGCGATTGATACATCCACAACGCTTCGAGTTGGGCTCCCTCCTCGGCTTGCGCCAGCGTCCATGCGTCCAGGGCGGACTTGACCGCCGCCCCCCGCTCGGTCAGCACCCGCCGGGCCTGCTGCCGGAGATGTCCATTCGGCGAGAGCAACAGATCCAGCAAGGCCGTCGATTCGGTCTTCCGCAAATCGGGCGGGCTCAGCTTGGCGCGCCCTTTGTAGGCCAGCCGCCAGATGCGCCCATGCACATGATCCCGGCGCGGATCGCGGAAATCCACTTCCCCATGTTGAATCACCGGGTTGGACCAATCCGCGAAGTAGAGCGCGCCGTCCGGCCCGATCTTTACATCCACCGGCCGGAAGGACACATCGGTCGTCCGGATCAAGTCCGCCTGCTGCTGAGTAATGTAGCCTGCGTCCTTCTCGTTGATCGTGAACCGCACGACCCGGTTCGCCCGGAAATCGCACGTCACGATCGAGCCCTGCCAATCCGCCGGAAAATGTTCGCTCTCGATCACTTCGATCCCGCAAAACTTCGGATGACTCCCCGGGCTCACGCTGTTCATGATCCGGCGCGCGCCTTCGTAGGTTACATACATCGCCTGCGGGATCACCCAGTTGATCCCTTCCCCGCCCGCGCCGTCCGTCACGAAGGACTGGCCGAACTTGTCGAAGTGATGGCCCCACGAATTCACCAGCCCCTTCATGTGAACGCCCAGTTCGTAAGTCGAAGGCCGGAAATTCCAGATCCCGCCGCTATCCAGCCGCACCACGCCGTGCGGCGTCTCCACATGGCTGTGGATGTAGATCGACTGGTTCATGTAAAGCTGGCCGTCGTGCCCCCAGCGCAGTGTGTGCAAAATATGATGCGTATCTTCCGTCCCGAAGCCCGAAAGCATGATCCGCTTCGAATCGGCCCGGCCGTCCCCGTCCGTGTCCTTGAAGAACACCAGCTCGGTCGAATTCGCCACATACGCCCCGCCATCCCCGGGCTCCACGCCGGTCGGGATGAGTAACCCATCCGCGAACACCGTCGACTTGTCGGCCTTCCCGTCCCGGTCCGTATCCTCGATCACCAAAATCTTGTCCGTCGCCGCCTGCCCCGGCTGGATTTGCGGATATACCTCCGAACTCGCCACCCACAACCGCCCTTCCGGATCGAAATTCATGTGGATCGGCTTGGCCAGATTCGGATTCTCCGCGAACAACGTCAGCTCCAAGCCCTCCCCCAGCGTGAAATCCGGCTTTGGCATGGACGGCTGCTGGAACGAGACCGGAGCCACCGGCTTCGGCGGCATGATCGGAGCCGCCAGCGCCGCATCGTCCGCGGGCTGGTGCGGCCGCAGCTCGTAGGTCCGCTTCTTCAACGACGCGAGCGCAAAAATCCGTTCTTCCGCGTCGCTGATGAGCGGATCGAACATCGGAATTTCCTTCGCATTCTGCCCCTGCTCGTACTTGCGAAAGCCAAACAGGTATGTCTGGTTCTGCGGCCGCCAGCGGTGGAAGAACAACTCGTTCTTCTGCACGATGGCTTCCCGCAATTGCTCCGCTTGCCGAAAATGCGGCCCCCGGAAAAACGATTTCCCACCCGCCCACTCCTCGTTCGTAAAGCTGGCCACCGGCTCGCCATCCACCGTCAGGGTGTACCGGCCCGGGTCCAGGTCCACGAATTGCATGAGGCCACCGGCCCAGTCGTTGGTCCGGGATCGATAAGCCGGGGCAGGGCTCGTCAGCATGAATCGATCTTGCCCTTCGAACCGCACCGAGGTCCGGTGTTTCTGCACTTCCGCCACATTCAACCCCGTGCTCCCTTCGCGCGCCGTTCCCTCTGCGGTGATTCCCACCCGCCACCGCACCGGGCTCAACCCCAGCCCCTGCTCGATGAAGGTCGCCAGCCGCCAGTACCCCCGCGCCGTCGGGTGAATCCCGTTATCCGTGAGGGGCGGCCCCGTTTGCTCCCGCACCGGCGACCACAGATCGAACAACGGAATAAAATGCGCCTTCCGCTCCTCCGCGATCGCCCGGAGCGCTTCGCTGTACAATTTCAATTGCTCGTTGTGCCCCGCCGGATTCGGCAGCCCGCCTCCCAGATTTTCGTGCCGCAATGGGCTGCAAAATATAAACCGCACCCCTGGCGAAATGTCCTCGATCGTCTCCAGCAGCTTCTTCATGTCCGCCCGAAACCGCTCCAGCCCCGGCTCCCCCTCGAACGAATGCGCCATCCCATATCCCAGTAACGCCACGGTCGGTTTGATCGCCTCCAACTGCTCCTTCAACCGGTCGAATCCTTTCTCCGGCGCATCGAATCCCGCCCGCGACTCCCCAAGCACCGTATCCGCGCTCCACGCCAGATTTCGGAAAATCACCCGCTTCCCCACCAGCCGCGAGGTCAGCCGCGCCTCGATATACCCGTACGATTGCTCCCGCTCCACCCACGTATCTCCCAGGAACGCCACCCGGTCCCCATCCCGGAATTCGAATGTCGGTGGAACCGCCGGCCGCGTCGCCGCACCCGCCGCCTGTCCTAAGCCCTCCGCCGTCCCGCCGCCCAGCCACAAAACGGCGCACAACACCAATCGTCCAAGAATCTTCATGTGTCAGCCCAACCTTATACCGAACCGCTCCCCCCAAAGCAACCACCGCGCCCACCATATTCATTCTCCGCTTCATCCTTGTTGGCACCCGGCATTGACCGGCGAGCGCCGAAACCGTACACCGAATCGCGAACATGCTGGATCGCTTTCAATACGAGCGCCTCTGCCTGGCCCGAGGTGGGCGAAGGATCGCCGGCGCGGATGAAGCCGGTCGAGGCCCGCTGGCAGGCCCGGTAGTGGCAGCGGTGGTTTGTCTTCCCGTGTGTTGGATTGAACAGGGCCTGCCGCCCGAACTCGCCGGCTTGAACGATTCGAAGCAGCTTTCCGCCGCCGCGCGGGATCGATACTTCGAGTTTCTCATGGGCCACGGGGAGATCGCGCGGGCGGTGGTGGCCGTCGAGGCGGAAACGATCGACCGCATGAATATCCTGCGCGCCTCACTGCAGGCCATGGCGACGGCGCTCTCCGGCCTGATCGAAGCGCCGGACCACACGCTGGTGGATGGGCGGGATTCTTTTCCGCACCCCTGCCCTCAGACCCCGATCATCGAGGGGGATGCCAAAAGTTATTCCATCGCCGCGGCGAGCGTTCTGGCGAAAGTCACGCGCGACCGGCTGATGATTGCGTACGATCAGATTTACCCCGCCTACGGGTTCGCCCGGCATAAGGGTTACCCGACGCCGGAGCACCTCGCCGCCTTGCGCCGGCATGGCCCCTGCCCGCTGCACCGCCGCTCATTCTCGCCGTTGCGGCAGCCCGAACTGGACCTATTCGGGAGCGGATGAGCGTTTGGTCGAAAATATTATTCTGGAGGAAGCCGCCGGCTCCCGTAGCGCACGCCCACGGCGCCATCGGCGAGCGCGCGGCGCGGGCTTTTCTGCAAGGCAAGGGGCTGCGGTTCCTGACCTCCAACTTTGCGACACGCCGCGGGGAGATCGACCTGGTGTTTCGCGAAGCGGATTGCCTTGTGTTCGTGGAGGTTAAGACGCGTTCCTCGGAAGCCTTCGTGCGTCCGGCGCGCGCGGTGAACGCGGCGAAACGGCGCGCGCTGAGCCGGGCGGCCGCCGAGTATCGCCGCAAGCTGGACGACCCGTATGTGAAATACCGGTTCGATGTGGTGGAAGTGCTTCTGGATGGCGAAGGCGTGCGCGAAGTGCGCCACCTGGAATCCTGCTTCCGGGAGACTTTCGCGCCGCCGCGCCGCCGCTGAGCGATCGGAAACGAAAGTGGGTGGTCGCGGCCGAACGGCGCCGGCGATTCGGTGCGAATTGAGCAACGGACGATTAGCCAACAGCCTCGCCGGAACAGCCCTGCAAAGAATCCGGCGCGCCGGCTAGAACCACTGCACTTTTTCCGGCACCCGGATGGTGTCGCGAGGCTTGACGTAGAACGGAGGCACCTGGCCGCCGCTGAGGACAGGATCCAGGTTCAAGGTGTACAGAACGTTCTTATCTCCCTCGTACCGGATGACGGTGACCTTCTTGAGGTTGGCGGTTTGAGGATTGTAGCCGCCGACCTCCATGATGATCTCAAGGACGGTCATGGGGCGATCCAGGGGGACGCGGCCGGGGCGAAGCACGGCGCCGATGACGTAGACGATGTTGGCCGAGCCGGCGATGGAAACGAGCACCTCGGGATCGTTGACCTGATTTTTATAAAGCTCGGTGAGTTCCGTCTTGATGGTGGCAGGCGTCTTGCCCACGACATTCACCTGGCCCACATACGGGAGCGTCACGAGACCGTCCGGCCCGACGCGGAACATGCCATTCAGGTTCGTGGCTCCGGGAAAGCTGAGCTGGAGAGTGTCCCCTTGGACGACGCTATCGGAAATCTTGGGGATGGCGCTGTCCGGCCCGATGGGAGCCGAGTTCTCGGTGGTGCTGGCACAGCCCGCCAGGAGCGCCATCACGGCAAAGACTCCGGCAAGGCCGGCGAGAAATCGACCGAAACGCATGTCACGAATGGGCATACCCCCTTCTTTTACCAGCGACAGAGCCAAACTCAATGCGAATTCCTTGCCGAAACGCGCCAGCGGCGCGCGTGGGGGCTATGCAGCCGCGGCGGCGGCGAGGTCTTCGCGGCGTTGCGCCATGGTGCGGAAGAATTCGTAGCCTTCGCGAACGCGGCGGACGAACACCTCCTTGTCTTCGAGCATCGTCTTGAGGATGCGGAGAATCGGGCGTGGACGGAGATAATACTGACGGTAAAAGCGTTCGACGGACTCGAAAACCTCCTCCTTGGTCAAACCGGGGTATTCCAAGGTCGACTGTTGCAGCCCATCGCCGTGGACGATATCGGCCTTGTCCTTCTTGGCGAACCAGCCGTTCTGGCGGGCCATCTCGTAAAGCTCGGTGCCGGGATAGGGCGCGGCCAGAGAGACCTGGATGCTGAAGACATCAAGTTCCATCGCGTAACGGATCGTTTCCTGGATGCTTTCCCTGGTCTCGACCGGCAGGCCAAGAATGAAAGTACCGTGAATGATCACGCCAAGATCCTTGCAGGCTTGAGTAAACTTCCTGGCTTCCTCGATCGTGATCCCCTTTTTGATGCGATCGAGAATCTGCTGATTGCCCGATTCGTAGCCGACGAGGAAGAGGCGCAGGCCGCAGTCCTTCATCAGTTTGATCGTGTCGTAATTGACGTTCGCGCGGCTATTGCAGGACCAAGTCAGATCGAGCGGGCGAAGCTTTTGCGCGATCTCGCGGGCCCGAGGCAGATTCGCCGTGAAGGTGTCGTCATCGAAGAAAAACTCCTGCACTTGCGGAAAGAGCTTTTTCGCATGAGCCATTTCGTCGGCCACGTTTTGCGCCGAGCGGACGCGATATTTGTGGCCGCCGATGGTTTGCGGCCAGAGGCAGAAGGTGCATTGCGCCGGGCAGCCGCGGCCGGTGTAGAGAGAGACGTAGGGTTCCTTGAGATAACCGATGGAATATTTCTCGATCTGCAAATCGCGTTTGTAGACGTCCACCACCCACGGGAGGCAGTCCATGTCCTGGATCAGCTCGCGTTCGGGATTGTGGACGATCTTGCCCTCGTGGCGATAGGAGAGGCCGGTCACTTCGCGCAGGGGGCGGCCTTCGGCGACTTCCTTGCAGGTGAAATCGAATTCCTTGCGCCCCACCCAGTCGATGGCGGACGAAGCTTTCAGCGTTTCCGCGGGGAGCACGGCAGCATGCGCGCCGATGAAGCCGATGGTCGTGGACGGCTTCTGCGCTTTGATGGCCTCGGCTACCTTGCAATCGTTCTTCAGCGAAGGAGTGGAGGTATGAATGATGACGTGATCGTATTGCTTCGCCTCCGCGAGACAGGCCGGCACATTGATGTCGTGCGGCGGGCAATCCATCAGCTTGCTGTCCCGAACGAGGGCGGCGGGTTGCGCCAGCCAGGTGGGATACCAAAAGGAACGGATCTCGCGCTTCGCCTGATAGCGCGCCCCGGCGCCGCCATCGAAACCGTCGAAGGAAGGCGGGGAGAGGAATAAGGTCTTCACTGTGTCGCGTTCGGAAAGTACGACGGAAGAGCCGCCTGGATCATAGTGACAAGCGCGGCGGTTTCTTCTCGAAGTTTTTCGTAATCCAGCCCGACGTTCGTCGTGTCCAATCCGGGATAGTGCTGGAGAAAGAATTGCTCCGTCAATTTTTCTGCCATCTCTACGAACCGGCCAAAAGCCGGATCGAAGCCGCGCGCTTCAATCACCAGAAGATTGAGGTCACGGGTTTTGACCAGTCTCCATCCGCGGGCGATCAGGAATCCCTTCAGGTATCGCTCAACCGCTTCCTGGAGACACTCAACCCCGGTGAACGTCAAGCCATCGGAGTTCCAAAGCACATCGGCGGCATGAAGGCGCTCTTGCGCGAAGGCAAACCAATCCGCTGGGTCGTTGGCCTGCGTGAGCTTACGCAGCATAAAGACGCACACCTTGGCGGAAAATATCCTCGAACAAGAAATCGTGCATTGCGAGCTTTCGCTCGACGAGCGCCGGCGTCGCCGAAACTAGAGTGAATGACATCGGAGGAGCATCGACCTCGCGGAGCGCTCGCCGAATCTCGAGGTTGCTCTCCAGCATGTTGGCCATTTCGCGGCGCACAACCAGCAAATCCACATCGCTGTGCTCGGTCGGATCGCCATAGGCCTGGCTTCCAAACAGGACGATTTGATCCGGCCGGATCCTCGCGACGATCGCGCGGAGGTAAGGCTCCAGATCGGAGGCAATCCGATGGACCGGGTAACGCGGGTCGCGCAACGCGGGAAATTCGATCGCGGCGTTCGGACTCATCGCAGTCATGCAATGCTTCGAAACCGGCGAGGGATTTCACCCGTCTTTCTTCGCCGCGATCTTCTGCAGCAGATCGTCCCGCTCGCTGTGACCACCGCTGCTGCAACCACCATTGGCCGCCGCGGCCGAATTGATGGCGGCTTTCGCTTCGGCGAGGTGGCCCTTGCCAATGGAAAAGCCGTTATAGGCGCGGACATTGCGGCCTTCGTAATAGGGCTTAGGCTTGCGGCCGAAGTTATAACTGAAATTCTTCCAGTTATCCCCGCGCTGGTAATTCGTGCCCAAGGCGCCGCTCGGGTCGTATCCGCAATGGACCATGCAGTTCTCGCAGCGGGGGTCGCGCGCGACGCCGTTCACGACGCCGTACTTATTCCAGTCCACCTTCGTGAGCATTTCCTGGTAGCCGGCATAGTGGCCATCCGTCATGAGGTAGCAGGGGGCCTTCCAGCCGCGGACATTGCGGGTCGGGATCGCCCAGGCGGTGCAGGTCAGCTCCCGCTTGCCGGCGAGGAACTCCTGATACACCGGCGTGCCGAAGATGGTGAAGCGTTCGCCCCATTCCTGAATCTTGGCAAATTTCTCCCGCGTCATCTTGCGTGTGAGGAAGAAATCCTCCGGTTTCTTGGCCAGCCGCTTGACCATGTCCTTTTTGGCCGCGTCGTAATCGTAGCCGGGGGAAATGGTGTGCCCATCCACTTCCAAAGCGGAGAAGAACTCGAACATCTCCTCGAGTTCCTGGACGTCGGTCTCCTTGTAAACGGTGGTGTTGGTGGCGACCTGGTAGCCGAGCATCTTCGCCATCTTGATGGCTTCGACGCATTCCTTGAAAACACCTTCGCGCTCGACGATGAGGTCGTGGGTGTACTCGAGACCGTCGATGTGGACGTTCCAGTACGTCCATTTGCTGGGACCGATCACAGGCCGGCCGTCGCTTTTCCCTTTGCGAATGCTCTCGGCGTCCTTATCCGAAATCAATTTTTGCTCCAGCAGCCGCGCGAGGAGCCCTTCCTGGGCGGGCGAATAGCCGGCCGCCAGGTAGTCCTTCATTTTCTTCCGCATGAACATGCCGTTCGTGCAGATGTAAACGATCCGCCCTTGTTCGCGCAGCCCCGCCACCAGTTCCTCGATCTTGGGGTAAATCAGCGGCTCCCCACCGCAGATCGAGACCATCGGCGCATCGCATTCCGTGGCCGACGCGAGGCAATCCTCCAGCGGCATCATGTCCTTCAGGCTGGTGGAATACTCCCGGATGCGTCCGCACCCGGTGCAGGTGAGGTTGCAGGTGTGCAGCGGTTCGAGCTGCAGCACCATGGCGAATTTTGGAGTGCGGGCCAGCTTGTGTTTAACAATATGGCCGGCGATTTTAGCCGTCAGGGCTAGAGGAAAACGCATAAGCGGCGATTATTCGAGCGAAACTGGGGCTTCTGCCAGGGCCAAAGTGGCGGCTGGCACCCCCGCAGGGGTCCCATTCTGCCCGAGGCCCGGAAGCAGGAAGGTGGCCGGGGAAACGCTTCTTGAAGCGCTGAACCCGCCGCATCCCGTTCCCAAGCCGGCGGCACAACACGCCGCGAGCAGAAACAGTTTCCACTTGATTCTCACTTGCCTAGTATAAATTCAATCGATGACGCCCCGCAACTGTTAAAACGGATGCCTGCCCTCGCCCTTTTCTTCCTCATCGGCATGCTGTTTCGGCTCGAAGCCGCAGAGACCAATTACGCCGGTTCCGCCCAGCTAGCCTACAGCGTCGCGAAGGCTCGCTTCGAGGAGCCCGGCACCCCGCTCACCAATGCCTGGCTTTTTGCCAAGGCCGTTTTCGAATGGGCCGAATTCGCCACCAACGACACCCAGCGCGCCGCCCTGGCGAACGAAGGGATCGCCGCCTGCCGCCGCCAGATCGAGGCCGGAGCGGTTTCCGCGCCGGCCCATTATTACCTCGCCCTTAATCTTGCCCAGTTGGCGCGGACGAAAAGCCTGGGCGCGCTTCGGCTCGTGCGTGAGATGGAACGGGAGTTGAAATCTGCGGCCGCGCTGGATGCCAGCTTCCGGTTTGCCGGGCCAGTGCGCACTCTTGGAATGCTGTACGCCAATGCTCCCGGCTGGCCCGCCAGTATCGGCAGCCTCACGAAAGCCCGGCAATATCTCGAACATGCGGTCGAACTCGCGCCCGGCAACCCCGACAACCACCTTGCCTTGATCGAGTCGTACGTAAAGTGGGGCTTGCGCAACCTGGCCCGCGAGGCCGCGCAAGACTATGAGACTCGCCTTCCCCAAAGCCGTCTTGATTATTCTGGACCGGATTGGGAGGCCGACTGGTCAGATTGGAATACCCGCTGGATGGCGCTCCGGCCGAAGACCGGACTGGCCAGCCCAACGCCCTAAGGCCACGATGGGCATCGAACCGGACGGCTTTTTCCGGCTTGGCATTGGCGCGTTGCCGCGTTGGGCGTATGATCCGCCGCGTGACCGATTCCGATGCCATGCCGGTGAAGCCATTTACGACAGAGCGCCGGCCGCCAGAACCATGAGCGAGGAACTGATGCTTCTGCCGATGCGGTTCTGGGTCGAGCAGGCGGCCGTCGCGGTCTGCGCCTGCAGCGGGGCGCTGGCGGCGGCGGGCAAGCGCGTGGATCTGTTCGGCGTCCTGGTGCTGGCGGTTGTGACGGCCGTCGGCGGGGGCACGGTGCGGGATCTCTGCCTCGGCGTTCGTCCCTTGTTCTGGGTGGCGAATCCGAGCTACATCGTCACGGCCTCGGTGGCGGCGCTGGCGACTTTCGCCCTCGCCCGCTTCGTGACCATTCCCCTCCGGGTGCTGCTGGTGGCGGATGCCTTCGGACTGGCTCTTTTCACCATCGCAGGCACGGAGAAGGCCATGCTCCTGCAATCCTCCGGCGTGATCGCGGTCATGCTCGGGGTGATCACCGGCGTGGTGGGCGGATTGCTGCGGGATGTCCTGCTGCGGGAGATTCCGCTCGTCTTTCAACCGGATATTTACCTGTATGCCACGGCGGCCTTTTGCGGCGCGACGGCTTTCGTGACGGTGGAGCATTTCTGGCCGGGCCGGCCTGCGACGCGGGTGGCGGCGATGCTCCTGGTGCTCCTCCTGCGCCTGGTTGCCATCGGGTGGAAGCTGCGCCTGCCCGTCTTCGAATCGAAGAAGTGACCGCCTTAACCGCAGGCTGCGGTCGAAGCGTTTCCGTTACGGATTCACCAATACTCGAAAGAACCGGCTCGCCGCCCCTGCCGGCAGCGTGGCCGTGGCCTGGAATTGATTGCCCCCCAGCGCTTGCACCGGAGCTGGATCGTTGGCCCAAGCCGCCCCCAGCGAAGGCTTCGATTGCAAAACGTAGCCCGCCGGTGTCTTGCCCGAACGCAACTCGAAGGCAATCCGCGCTTGAGACGCATTGAGTGCCGTCACGCCCGTCACCGCCACTTCTGCCGGCCCCTGGACCACATTCACGCGCTTGACCGGCCCCCACGGGAGAAATTCGTGCCCCGAACGGGCTTGCGCCTGAAGGGAGAGATCCCCGGTCGCTGTCGGGCGCAGATTGAACGACGGCCCGTCCGATTCGCTGGAAGCCAGATTTGCGAACAGGCTCACGTTCTGGAAATTGATATTGTCGATAAACCAGCCGATCGGATCGCTGCCGAACAGGTACCGCCCGAAGACCTCATACGAAAAGCGAATGCGCACCGACTGTCCGGCAAACTCCGCCAGGGAGATCGACCGAAGATGGAAGATCGTCTCGCCTTCGTCGCCCGTTCCGTTTTGGGTGTAGAGATCGCGCCAGGTCAGGCCTTCGTCGGTCGAGATTTGCACCCGCGCCATCTGGTCGGCCGCGGCGCTGCGCAACCGGCTGTAAAACGAAAACGAAGCCCCGTCCTGCACCAGATACTGGGGCCGCAGCGTGATCCGCTGCGGAAATGCCGCATTCTGCTTGTGTTGCAGGTTGAAGCTCGTCCGCCCGGATTGAAACAGCAGGCTCGAGAGAATCGGGTAATCGGCCTTTTCGATCTGGATGTTCGCGTTGGACTCGGCCGGTTCGGCCGGGGCGGGCGACGTCTGAAACGAGCGCCAGCGATACCGCGAGGCTCCGACCACCGGAGTAATGGCGTACGCGTTGTCGCGGCCGGTGGAGGGCCCCTCCGGACCGGAAATCGCCGGGGGCGCATAAACCGGCGTCAGATCGAGCTTGGCGTTCTCGCCATTGGCGATGGTCAGGCTGTGCATGACGGGATCGAGTCCTGGCCCGGTAAAACGGACGGTGTAGCTGCCGTTGCCGGTGTTGATCGGCACGGCGTACCCCCCCGAGCGGGCCGTCGCGCCCGCCTGCGACACACGATCCACCGTGATGGTGAGCCCGCCGATCCCTTCGCCGACGTCATAGAAATTGTTGCCGTTCAAGTCGAAGTAAGCCACTCCCGTCAGCAGCGGAGTCGCGTTCAACTGCGTCCCGAAATCCTGCGTGATCAATTGGGGGCCCACCCCCGGCGAGTTCTCGTCGGGTGGCGGCTTCGAGCCCATGTAGATGCCCAGTCCAGCCTCGCGAAAGTTCGAGCTGTGAATGTTCATCCGGTGGCCGGCCGGGGTCTGTAGGCCGCCCGGGCCGAAGCCCCAATCCACCGCGAATCCCGCGTGCCCGTGGAAGACCGAAGCGGCGGTGGCATACACATTTTCGCCCAGGCGCGAATAGCTGTAACCTTCGTTCCTGACCCGATCCGCCAGGTTCCAGGTTCCAGGCCCGTCGTGCGTCTGCTTGACGATGTCGTATTGATACCGCGAATGCTTGCGCGCCGCGACGAGCAGCCGGGCATTCATCGCGAGGGGCGGCACCACGGGGATGGTGGCATACTGTTCCACCATCAAATTCAAATCGACCGTCCAGAACGGTTCGTTGTTGTAAGCCGCCAGGACGTCCAGATCGGTTGTCGTCGCGAAGATCTGCGCTTCCTCCTGCGGCCGCGCCCGCGCCCGATTGATCAACTCCAGGTAGAGCTGCTCGTCCGGCGTGGGATCGCCGATCGAGTAAAGGGCGGATTGCGCCTGCAGCCCAGCGGGCGCGGTTCCATCCGCTTCGATCATCGGCGGTGGAGTCGGCGGCGCTTCCGTCGGAATGGCGATTCGCCCCGAGCCCACCCAGCCGGACTCCGCTCCCGCGGACAGCCCGATCGCGGCCAGGCCCGCCGCCACCCATCCGGTTTTGCGCGCTATCGCTGTCATTACTGAAACTGTTTCGCCACCCGGCGGGCGAACCTTAGCGAAAAATGCGATGACTGCTAGCGCAATCCTGCGGACCCGGCGGGGGCGGGCCCGCTATGTCGTGGAGGCGTTCGGCTGCTCGCGTCGCATGGGCTGGCGTTTCCAGTAGGTCAGCGAGCGCCAGGCCCATTCCAGCGGGCCGAACCGGAAATGTTTCAGCCAGATCGGGCTCGCGATCAGCAGGAACAGCCACACTCCCGCGACGACATAGTACAGCTCATAACGTTCGAGCTTCCCATACAGCGCCAAGCCGTAACCGGTGAAAATGAAACTGCAGATGACCGATTGCGCTACATAGCAACTGAACGCCATCTGCCCGACGGCGGCCAGCCGCTCGGTCAGAAACCGGAGCGTGCCGGTCTTGCACAGAATCATGATAAGGCTCATCCACCCCAGCGCGGTGGCGAACCGCCCCAGGTCGTAGACCGCAAAGGTCCCGATCTGGACCACTGGATCGAATCCAGCCCGGATCGTTACCCAGCCGGTGTAGGAATTGATGATCGTGCCCAAGACCATTCCCAATCCGGCCAGCAAGGCGTACGTCCGCACCGAGAGTCCCGCGCTGAGCACGCCCAATTTGAACAGCCCCATGCCGAGGAACATCATTCCCCACACATCGAAATTCCAGAAGTGGTAGACCGGGTGCGAATGGTAGCCGTAGAGAAAACCGGCGCGCGCCTTGAGCACGCTCCACACGCTCCCCCGCCACGCTTCGTTGTTCTTCTCGAGTTCTTCCGCCGGGGGATAGCGTTCGTCCTGGAATTCTTCCCATGCCTCCTTCGCGTCCTGCTCCTCATCAGTCAGCGTCTCGCCCGATTTTTCCTTCTCGATCGCCGCGATTCCCTCCTGCCGCTCCAGTTTCTTGGCGTAAGCGCCGATGACCGCACAACTCGCGACTCCCACCCAGCACGCCACCGCGATCAGGATCAGCTTCCGCGCCGAGAGGTTTCGAAAGGGATAGAGAAACAACCCGCAAATCGCATACGGGTACAGAATCTCCCCATGCCACAATAGATACCCGTGCGCGATGCCGAAGAGGAACAGCCACAACAGCCGCCGGTAATACAAATCCGCCGCATCCGCCCGCCCTTCCATCCGAGCCGTGAGCAGAATGGTGCTCGCGCCGAACAGCAGCGAGAAGAGCGCGCGCATTTTCCCCTCCGCGAACACATGCATCACCATCCAGACCCACAGGTTGGCCCCTGCGGCCTCCCCCGCTGCTGCCGGATTGTCGTAAAACGCATCGTGCTGCGCGAAGATCACGATGTTCATGAGCAGAATGCCCAGGCACGCGAACCCGCGCAACGCATCGAGCGCGGCCAATCGGTCGGACTGGCTGACGGGGCCGCGTGGCGCGGGCTCAGGGGCGGGGCTGGCCAGCGTTGGGCTCAGGGGGATCGAGGTCATGATTGGGGTGGTTGGAGGTTGGTTTCCGGTTCTCGGGCAGCGGGCGCCGAAACGCGAAGGCCCGCTCCAGTGCATTCGAGGAGCGGGCCTTGATCGAAATCCTGGTGGCTCCTACTGCTCCTGACGACGGGGCAAGGTAGCCAATCCTCCAAATCCGAGCAGCAGCAGCGCCGCCGTGGCACCGGCATCCGGCACCAGTTTGTAAAACCCGCGAATCTCCCCGCTGCCCACGAAACTGGAATGAACGTTTACATACGCCTTCCCTTCCAGCAATGCCGCCGCCAGCGTCGCTTCGGCGCTGGCCGTGGAGCCTCCGTTTACCGCGTTATTAAGAAACGCGGGATTGTAGCTCGAAGCTGCTGTCATATCGAATGTTCTCGCGTAGGAACCGGCAGTTACTCCTGCTGGGAAGTCGGGGAAACTTGGCGTGGTCGTCATCACACTCGCTCCGCCGGTTCCCGCTACCGCGGTCGGGCCGTGGATGTGGGCGACGGTCGTCACGCCCACCAGATCGACCCAATCGATCTCAATGCTCAGGATGTGGGTCGTCGGGTTGTACCAGACGGTCGAAGTCCCCGTGCCGGGCGAAGCGACGGGGTTGGGGAACTCGGAGGGGCCATCGAGGCTCGCCTCGAAGATTAGCGCCTGCGCCGGCCAGGCCGCGGCTGCCAGGCCAAGGGCCATCAGGGTGCTCTTCGAGATCATTCGCCTGGGGAATTTAAGATGAGACATGGCTGTCATAAGTTTCCTGTTCCAACCATGACAAAGTGGCTAAGCTCGGCAATACTAAAATGCATGTTGGATGGACGCCGAGGCCCAACCACCTTGCCTTTCAGCGGGCCGCCGACACTGTCTGGTTCCGCCTTCTTCCATCACGCCTGACCCATGAGCCGCTTCGCTTGGGCGGTGATGGCCGTGGCGGCCGGATGCACGATGCGGCGTTCCGCTGTGATGGCATGGAAGCGCACCCGGCATCCGGCGGCGGTGCCGATCCGGCGAAACCCGTAATGCCGGGCCGCTTCCTCGAACGCGACCGTGGGCAGAGCCAGGAAACCCCGGCCTTCCGCTGCCATCGTTTTCAACAAGGCCAGATCCTCGCACTCGGCCGTGACTTGCGGCTGAAGGCCCTCCTCGCGGAACCAGGACTCGAGGGCCTGGCGAAGCGCGGTGTTCTCCGCGGGCAGCAACGCGGGCGAGGCGTGCAGCGACTTTGGGAACCGGCGCTCGAGCTTCCGGGCCAGCCGTTCCTCCGCGCAGATCGTCGTTCCCGATTCGCCCAGCGGATGATTGAACAGCCGCAGCCGCGCGCCGCTTGGGGCCGGTTCGTCGGAGAGCACGAGGTCCAGCCGGTGGGCCGCCAATTGTCGCAGCAAATCCTCCAGCTTGCCCTCGCGGCAGATGACATGCACCGCCTGTGGCAGCGCAAAGGCCGGCCGCAGCATCTCATTCGTCATGAGTTTCGGAAAGGAATCGACCACGCCGACATGCAGCCGCAAAATGCGGGCGCCCGGCCGCTGCTTGATGGCATTGGCCATCTCCCGGCCGAGCGCGAAGATCTCCTCCGCGAAACCGAACGCGATCTGCCCGGCCTCGGTCAGCCGATTGCGCCGACCCTCGCGTCGAAACAGCTTTTCCCCCAGCGCCGCCTCCAGTTCCCGGATCTGCTCCGAGATCGAGGGCGGCGAAACGTGCAAGACGGCTGCCGCTTCCGCCAAGCCGCCTTCCTTGGCCACGCTCCAGAAGTAGCGTAGGTGATGATAATTAATCCATTCCATTGCTTCGGAATGATCGTTCGGTTTTTCCGAAACGTCCATTCGGAAACGAATATTAGTGGTGTTCCCGCCCTGAACTTACGCTGCGCCCATGAAGAACGATTTGAAAATGACCCTGCAACATTTCAGCATCCGTTCCACCCAGACGCTCGATGCCTGGGTCGAGCATCAGATCCTCGGCCTGCGCTCCGAGTTGCGCATCGACGAAGCGAATGTCCGGCTCGCCCGCTATGTCGACGCCAGCCCGGCCTACGAAGTCAAGGTTCACCTGGTCACCCCGGGGCCGGATGTCTTCGCCGAATCGCGCGACCACACGCTGCGTGCTGCCTTCGCCAAAACCATGCGCGAACTGCGCGCGCGCATCGCCGGGCGAACCACCCGGGGCGAAAGCAAACTCAAGAGCCGCCTCTCGGCCCCGGCGGCCAAGACTCGGCCCCGCCCGGCCCGGCTCTGACCGGCCAACCGCCCACCGACTGCCCCATCTCATTTCCTGCCCATGATCGATCAAGTCTGGCTTTGGATCGGCTTCAACGTCTTCGTGCTGGCCATGCTCGCCTTGGACCTCGGGGTCTTCCATCGTCAATCCCATATCGTTTCGTTCAAGGAATCCATCGGGTGGACGATCGTTTGGGTGCTCCTCGCGCTGTTGTTTAACCTGGGTGTCTGGAAATACTACGGCGCGCAAAAGGGACTCGAATTCCTCACCGGCTACCTGATCGAGAAATCCCTGAGCGTGGACAATATTTTTGTCTTCGCGCTCTTGTTTTCCTACTTCGCCGTCCCTCTAAAGTACCAGCACAAGGTGCTGTTCTGGGGCATCCTCGGGGCGTTGGTGATGCGCGCCGTCATGATCGTGATCGGCGCCGCGTTGCTGGCCCGATTCTCCTGGATCATCTACATTTTCGGCGGTTTTCTGATCCTCACGGGCATCAAGATGATCGTGAAACGCGGCGAGGAGATCCACCCCGAGCACAACCCGGTCGTCCGCTTGTTCCGGCGCTGGTTCCCCGTCACGGACGATTATCGCGGCGACAAGTTTTTCGTCCGCGAAAACGGCATCCGCCTTGCCACGCCCTTGTTCGTGGTGTTGCTCCTCGTTGAATTCACGGACCTCATCTTCGCCGTCGATTCCATTCCGGCGATCTTCGCCATTACCCTCGATCCGTTCATCGTCTACACCTCGAATGTCTTCGCCATCCTGGGCCTGCGCTCGCTCTATTTCGCCCTCGCTGGCGTCCTGCACAAATTCCATTACCTGAAGATCGGTCTCGGCCTGGTGCTGACCTTCGTCGGCGTCAAGATGATCCTCGCCCACACCCAGTACAAGGTGGATACAGCGGTCTCCCTTGGCGTGATCGTCGCTATCCTCGCCGCCAGCATCGTCTGGTCCTTGGTTAAGCCCCTGCCCAAGGCGCCGGCGCTCCCAGCCCAGCAGCCTCCCCCCTGATCGCGCCTCCAGTCCCGGACGGCGGGCTGGATCAATAGGCCAAGGCTCGGAGAAACGGGCGGTTCTGCAGAGCGCTGGCTGGGAGGCGAATCTGAAATTCCCCAGCGGTGGCATTGGTCTGCAAGAGGAGGGTCCAAGTGCGGAAGTCAGCGGTTCCCTCGAGGGCGTGGACGCGGCCGGGATCGCCGGCCAGGCTCAGGCTGAAGAATGCTCCATCGCGGCCGGCGCGGGTGAAGGTGGGCGTCTGGACCGTCCCACCCCGGGCGCGAAGGATGGCCGTGGTCTCCGCCGCCGCGCCCGACAGGCCGAAAGCGCGCGGGTATTCGTAGAGTTCGGTGCGGCTCAGGCGGGCCGCCAGCAAACGCAGTTCGCACGTTTCCCCGGGGGCGAGCAGCCCAGCCGGCAAGGTGACCGAAGTGGCTCCCGCCGGCAAGCCTGCGCCTTCTCCCGGCAGGTTGCTGGCGTGAAAGACCTGTTGCCCGGCGCGCAAAATCCGCACGCGGACGAAATTCCCAGCCGACTGCCAGCGGAGCGCGAAAGTTTTGGCCGATTCGATGGTATTAGCTTCGTACCAGTTTTGCAGGGCCGGGGCCGGGGGCAGAGTGTCGGCGAAGGCGAGCGGCACGGTGCGAAGTCCATTGCGCGTGGTATCGAAGGTGAACTCGATGGGGCCATTCGGAGCGGCCGCGTTCAAGAGCGCTTCGGTGGTGAAACGATCCTCTCGTGACCAGGTGTTCCCCGCGCGCTCCAAGGCGCGGGCGGGACCGGGTTGAGCCCGCCAACTCGCCCCTTTGACGACCGTGGGACCGGTGCCCTCGGCGGCCGAGACCAGCGCAAAGCTTGCGTTGGGATCGGGGAGGATGTCGACCGGCGAGGTTTGCGCGTAGCGCCGGGTTTTGAAGGTCGAGAACGACACGATATCGTTCGTCGGGAAAGCGGCGCGAATCCAGAATTCCGTCCGTTTGGTGTAGGCGACCCAGCCGAGCGCGCCGGGATATCCGGCGGTGTTGGCCGCCATGCGGGCCCAAGCCGTGATGGACGCGCGATACTTGCCGCCGGGCTGCAGCGTTCTGGCCGGAATGACCGCTGAAGCTGCGTTGGCCGCGAGGGATCCGGCTTCACCGGGCATATCCCCGGTCCGAAACACGAGCCGGTCGCCCTCGTGAATTTGCACTTCGGTGAACGAGGCGATGTTCGCCGCCCAGTTCAGGGTGAAGGGCTTTTCCGTATCGATCGTCTGCGCTTCCACCCAGTTCAGGAGCCGGGGCGTCACGGGATAGAAATCGCCGAACAAACCGAGCGTGATGGTCTTCGAACCGGCGGAAGCGCTCTCGATGGTGAAAGTGTAGCTGCCCTGCGGCGCGGCGAAATTCAGATTGGGTTGATTGGGGAGATTCGTGTAATAGAGCCAGCTCGTCGGAAGCTTCTGGAGCGGGCGGGTCGTATTGTTCGGCCATTTCAGGGAGACCGAACTCACGGTGGGCGTGCTGCCCAGCAGTACGAACGCCTTGAACTCGTGGGGGTTGCCCACGGTCGCGAGCGCGGGCGGCTCGGCGCTCTCCTGATGCCAGACCTGGCCGTTGTAGAGTCCGAAGAACCGCACGTCCTGCGAGGCTCCGTGCAGCAAGACCGGCCCCACCAGCAATGCAATCATCCAGCACCAACCCCTGCAGGCCGGGCTCGCCAAAAGTTCCTTCATCGGTGCTCCTCGCAAAGGGGAAACTCTACCCTGCGCCACCGCACGCGCAACTCGGGATCGCGGTGAACTTATCCTCGCAAAGCGAGCAACCCCACCGCGAACGCTTGAGCGGTTGATGAAGCGTTACTGCGGTGTCGACTCGTCGGAACGCTCCAGCTTGGACCACCAATGGTGAAACAGCCGTTCCGTCACCTCGCGCGGATCCTCCACCAGCAAGGCTTCCTTAATCTTTGTGGCGAACAGCGCGAAGCTCAGCGGCGGCACCTGATCGATAGCGCGCAGACGGTGCGGGCGGGTGCGGATCGTCTCGAGATAGTTCAGGGCCAGATCGAGGTCGAGATAGGTGTGGACGGCGTCCCGGCGGGCCTCGCGCAGGAGGAGGTGATCCGGCTCGTGTTCGAGCAGCACATTAAATATGACATCGGTCGACCACTGCACTTTGCGCAGCGGCTTCTTCTCTCCGAAGTAATTCCGGTAGACCATCAGGCCCGTCTGGGCCGCGTTGCGAAAGTGGTAGCGCAGCAAATCCGAACGGGACAGCACCTGCTGGAGGTCATCCGCGAAGCCTTCTGGCGAGAGCAAGCCGGGAAGATCCGCCTCCGCAATCGCCTGCTGCGGCGCCACCGTCAGCACAAAGCCGTAATCGTCGGGCGTGGCGATGGCATTGCCGCCGCGAAGCCGGCCCAGGCGGAGTGCCACGACCCGCGAAAGGGCCTCATTGGCGGCCCGGCCCACCAGGCAGTGGAAGAAATAGTGGCGGGACCGTCCTGAGGTGCGGGCCACCCGCCGCGGTCGCCGGCCTTGTCCGGTTAGTTCGCCAGGCAGTTCTGGTTCATTTTCGAGGAAGTCCTCCACGAGCAGGAAATCGGCGGTCGGGATCTCTGAAACCGAAGCTTGAGCCGCAAGCATCTGCGCGATAATGCGGGCGTTGGCCACTCCACAATCCAGCCGGGTTTCGATCCACCCGGTATGCGTGCTCCCAGCGGAGCCGAGTTCCTCGAAGCGCGCCCGCACTTCGCCGCGAAAGGCCACCATCTCTTCCGCCACGCGGTTGGTCAGCGGCATTTTGTTCGCGTTCCAACGGGGGACGGTCGGCACGACGCCATCCGCGGGAGTCACGAAGCATTCCATCGCTCCCACGCGATCCAGCCGCACCGGGCGCCCCGCGATGATGAAGACATCGCCCACTTGCAATAGCCGCAGGAAGCTTTCCTCGATCAGGCCGATCGTCCGGCCTTTCAGCCGCACGGCTACCATCCCTTCGTTCGGGATGACGCCGATGTTTTGGAGAAGATCGGTGCGCACCCGGCCAAGCCGCGTCTCGAAGCTCTCGTCATCGAGATCGATCTTTCCGAATGTCTCCGCGTACTGACGACGGAGCGCCCGCCCGCCACCCGCGAGGTAATCCAGCACTAAATCGAAATCCTCCTGTTTCAAGGCGCGGTACGGATAAGCCCGCCGGACCAGCTCATAGGCGGCGGGACGCGCCCAACGCTCGGTGCAACCCATGCTCGCCAGGTGTTGCGCCAGCACATCGAGCGGCGCTTCCGGCAGCCGCACCTCGTCCAGTTGCCGCCGCCGCGCGAGCAGCGCCGTGGCGCAGCACTCCACCAGGTCGTTGATGTTGGTCGCCATCAGCAAGCCGCGGCTGACACTGCGCAGGTTATGTCCCGCCCGGCCCGTCCGCTGCAGCGCGCGGCTGACGCCCTTGGGCGTCGACAGCATCACCACGAGATCGATCGACCCGATATCGATGCCCAATTCCAGGCTGGTCGAGCAGACCACGGCCCGGAGCTCGCCGCGCTTCAGGCGATCTTCCACCTCCAGGCGCAAATCGCGGTCGAGCGACGCGTGATGGCACTCGATCTGAGCGCTCAGATCGGGCAATGCCCGCGTGAGCCAATAGGTCGCCGCCTCGGCGCCCGAACGCGTATTGCTGAAAATTAACGTGGTGCGATGCGCCCGCACGAGTTTGCCTAATTCCCGGATTAGCCGCTGTCCCGTGTAGCCCGATTGCGGGTAGGGGTTCCGGCCCAGCGGCGAATAGACCCTGAGATCGATCTTCTTCGCCGCCGTCACATCCACGATGTCGCACGTTCGATCCTGTCCCACGAGAAATCGCGCTACTTCTCCGGCCGGCGCGACGGTCGCCGACAGGCCGATGCGTTGCAGGGAGCGCGGCGCCGTGGCGGTGCCGTGCTGCTGCGCCCAGCGATCCAGCCGCTCCAGGCTCAAGCTGAGATGCACCCCGCGCTTGTTCGGAGCCAAGGCGTGAACTTCGTCCACCACCACCCAGCGGACGGTCGATAGTGGCGCCAGCCATTTTCTCTGGCTCAATAGAATGCTCAGACTCTCCGGCGTCGTGAGCAGAATGTGGGGCGGGGCGGTGAGTTGCCGCTGGCGGACGGACGCCGACGTGTCGCTGGAGCGCAGCCCCACCCGGATCGGCGGCGTCGCACCGAAACTTCCGTGCAACGGTTCGGCCAGGTTCTTCTCGAGATCGTAGCTTAGCGCCCGCAATGGGCTGATATAAATGGCGTGGATCGATGCCTTTAACCCGCCGCGCAGGTGCTGCAACGCCAGCTCGTTAAGAATGCCCAGGAAGGCCGCCAGCGTCTTGCCTGTGCCGGTGGGAGAGATGATCAGCGTATTCCGGCCGGCTTCGATGAGCGGCCAGGCCCGGCTTTGGGCGGGCGTAGGCTCCTCGAACGTGCGCGCGAACCACTCGGTTACCGGGCTCGGCGTTAACGGCAACGGCATTTGCCCACCCTGCCACGTCCTGCTTTCCGGGGCGAGCGCGTGACGGTCCTGACGCTCCGTTCTGGTCTTCCTGAAAGCGCTTTGCTAGGCTGATCTCAAGTTTCGAACCGATGCACTTATGAAATACCTGCCTGCGATCGCTGGCGCGCTGCTTGGTTTTGTGTTCGTCGCCTCCGGCCTGGTCGTCCTCCTGAAAGTTGCCCCGATGCCGGCCTTGCCGGAGGGCACTCCTGCTGCCCAATTCATGGCGGCCTTCGCGCCGACGGGTTACCTCGCTTTCGTAAAAGTCGTCGAGGTGATCGGCGGCATTCTGGTTGCCATTCCCAAGACCCGCAACCTGGGCCTGTTGGCGCTCGGTCCCGTCATCGTCAATATCCTCGCCTACCATGCCTTCATCATGAAAGGCGATGGTCTCGCCAGTCCGCCTCTCATCATCATCGTCCTGCTGGCGCTCTATTTGCTCTGGTGCGAGCGCAAAGCATTCCGTGGATTGATCCACTAACCAGTCTTCGCCCACGCTTCGCCGTGTCGATCATCCGCGCCAAACTGGCGAAGCCACCCAGGCCGGACCAGCCGATCCTGTCGTTCGTCAATGCCGCGGCGTTCCAGCGCTGGCTGCACGAGCATCACTTGGAACATCCCGGCATCTGGCTGCGCATTTTCAAAAAAGCGAGCGGGGAAGCGACCGTGTCCTATCTCGAGGCGGTCGATGAAGCCCTCTGTTACGGATGGATCGATGGCCAAAAGCAGCGCCACGACGAGCGTTCCTGGCTGCAAAAGTTTACCCGGCGCGGCCCGCGCAGCGTCTGGTCCAAGGTCAATACCGGCCATGTCGAACGCCTGATTCGAGAGAACCGGATGCAGCCAGCCGGCCTCGCCGCCGTGCTGGCGGCGCAGGCGGATGGGCGTTGGGCTCAAGCCTACAGCTCATCGAGCACGGCCACGATGCCGGAGGATTTTCTGCAAGCGCTCGAAGCCCGGCCCCGCGCCAAGGAGTTCTTCGCCACCCTCGCCAAGTCGAGCCGCTACAGCATCTACTTCCATCTCCAGTCCGCCAAGAAGCCGGAAACGCGGGCCCGGCGCTTGAAAAAGTTCCTCATCATGCTCGTCCGGCGGCAGAAACCTTAAGCGCCAGTCCGAAAATTGCTTGAGAACAATGGCGAGGGAGCGTTCCCGTTCCTCGCCAGCACGCCGAAAATCTCCGGCTACCAGACGTGGACTTTGTCCGCCGCGAAGATGCGCTCGACCAAGGCCGCGTAGTCGGGAGAGTCCTGCGTCAGATCGAACACTTCGACGCTCAACTCCGGCTGCGCCTGTTCGCGTTCGATTAAGTCGAGCGCCAACTCGTCTTTGTCCGTCAGGATGTTGAGCAGTCGGGGCATGGAATTAGCCGCCGTTCGGGTAAGAGCCCAGCACCTTGAGGAAGTTGCAATCGCGCTGAATGCGTTCGATCGTCTGAGCCAGCTTCTTGTCCTGAATGTGCCCGTCGCAATCGACGAAGAAGAAGTACTCCCAGGCTTTGCGCTTGTTCGGGCGGGACTCGATCCGGGTCAGGTTGACCTTGAACAGGTTGAACGGCGCGAGCACGCGATGCAACGCGCCGACGCGGTGAGTGACGCTCAGCATCAGGCTGGTCCGGTCGTTCCCGGTAGGAGGGCTGCACTGGCGGCCGAGCACGAAGAACCGCGTCGCATTGCTCGAGCTGTCCTGAATGTCCTTCTCCAGAATCTTGAGCCCGTACCGCTCGGCGGCCAGCGAACTGGCGATGGCTGCGGCTCCCTTTTCCTTCGCCGCCAACTCCGCGGCTCGAGTCGTGGACGACGTCTCCACAATCTCGGCCGACGCGAGATGAAGCTGGAGGTACTGCCGGCATTGCGCCAGCGGTTGCGGATGGGAATAGACCTTCTTGATCCGATCGCGGCGGGTATTGCCGATGAGGCATTGCTGGATCGGCAGAATGATCTGCGCCACGATTTTAAGGTCGCTATCGACGAACATGTCGAGCGTGTGCGTGACCACCCCTTCGGTCGAGTTCTCGACCGGCACGACGCCGTAATCGGCGCGGCCTTTGCTCACCTCGGTGAAGACATCCGCGATGGTTTTGTGCGGGGAATACTGGAGGCTGGAGCCGAATTTCCGGATCGCCGCCTGATGCGTGAAGGTCGCCTCCGGCCCGAAATAGGCGATCGTCATCGTCTTTTCGAGCGAGAGGGCGCTCGACATGATCTCCCGGTAAATCGCCCGCAGCGAATCGTCCGTGATGGGACCCGCGTTCAATTCGCGGAGCCGCTGCAGCACCGCCAGCTCGCGATGCGGGGCGTAAATCTCTTCGCCGGCCGCCAGTTTGATCGCGCCGATCTCCAGGACGTGGCGCGTGCGTTCGTTCAGGAGCTGGACGATTTTGGCATCCAGCCGGTCGATGGCCTGGCGGTGCTCCAGCAGGCTCATGGCTGGGCCTCCCCGGCACCGGCCGCGGCCGGAGGCACGGGTGCTTCCGCGGGCGGAACGGGATCGGTGGCGGCGGTGGATTCCGTGCGCGTCGCGCCCAGGGCGGGATCGGTTGTTGCGGCGGCCGCGGCAGCCTCCGGGGCCGCTTCCGGTTTGAGCGTATCCGGCGCGGCCGTCGCCAATCCGGGATCGACCGTCAGCAAGGAAGGGGGACGTTCCACCGGGATGCGCCGGAGCTCGTCGGCCGAAGGCAGCTCTTCCAGGCTGCGCAAGCCGAAATATTCGAGAAAAGCAGGCGTCGTTCCGTAGGTCATCGGCCGGCCAACCACCTCCGCGCGGCCGGCCTGATGGATCAATCCGCGTTCAAGCAAGGTCGAAACCACTCCGTCGACCGCGACTCCTCGAATCTGCTCGATCTCGGCGCGCGTCACCGGCTGCCGATAAGCCACGACGGCCAGCGTCTCCAGCGCCGGCTGCGAGAGCCTCGGCGGGCGCGTTTTGGCGCCGTACAAGGTGCGCAGCCACGGCAGATACTCCGGCCGGCTCACGAACTGCCACGCGCCGGCTACGCAGGCCAGATAGTAGCTCCGGCCCGACTGCGCGTGATCCGCCTCCAACTGCGTCAGCGCGGCGGTCAATTCCTCCTCCGGCACCTTCTTGAACACCTTCGCTTCGGGCTCCTCCGCCTTGTCGGCGGTGCTGTTCAAAATATCCCGCAACTCGCGCAGGCTGAGCGGCTTTTGCGAGGAGAATAAAATCGCTTCGATGGCAAATCTGAGTTCCATGTCGGAAAAAAATCAACTGGCGGCGGCGGCCGGCTCGGTGGGTTGCGCCGCCGGTTCGGCGGCAGCGGGTGATGGCGGTTGCTCCTCGGCGGGCAGGGGCGGCGGAGCCGGGAGCGCCACGCTGATTTCGATGTCGCCGAAAGCCTCCGGCTGCTCGACCCGGAGCAGCTTCATGCGGATCAACTCGAGCAAGGCGAGGAAGGTGACCACCACCTCGACGCGATGCGCCGCGAGTTCGAACAACTCGTAAAACTTCAGGCGTCCCCGCTCCGCCATCAGCGCGCGAATCATTTCGATCTTGTCGCTGACCGACCAGCGATCTTCGAACAGCGCCTGGGCCGGGGCCGTCTCCGCAAACCGTTTCAGAATGCTGCTAACGGCGTTGATCAGGTCGAACACCGACACCTCGGGCCGGCCCGGCGCGGTCTCGAGGGTGAAGTCCGGCCGCGTGCCGATGCGCGGGTAAATCTGCTCCTGCAACAGCTCCCGCTCCTGCAAGGACCCCGCGGCATCCTTGAACTTCTTGTATTCCACCAACTGGCGGATCAGCTCCCAGCGCGGGTCCTCTTCGTCCTCCTCCTCCGGCGCGTCCGGTCGCTGGTTTTTGGGCAGCAACTCGCGGCTCTTGATGTAAATCAGCGTGGCCGCCATCACCATGAACTCTCCCGCGATGTCCAGGTCCAGCGCCTGCATCATCCGGACATACTCGATGAACTGGCCGGCAATGCGGGTCAGGTTCACCTCGTAGATGTCCACCTCCTCCTTCTTGACGAGGTAGAGCAGCAAATCGAGGGGCCCCTCGAAAATCTCCAGTTTGACTTTGTTCTCCGGCATCGGCAGCCCGGTGCGCCCACGCGCGCCCAGGCCGGGCATGTTAAAAGAGCCCCCCCCCCTTGGCAACGTGCTTCTGGAGCCCGAAGGTTGTTTGTGGACCTGGCGCTTGCGGGCGGGCTTTGAGCCGTCTGATCTGGGGAATTGGTCCGGGTCAGACCGAAAGGTATTGTCCGGCTCCGACTGATCCGCTCGCAAAAGCGAAAGCCGCCCGGGACCAGAGCCCCGGGCGGCTTCTCAAGCTGGCGTGCGAAAACTCGGGAACTCAGCCCAGTTTCTGGCGCGCGACTCCAAGGAGTGCCATCCCCAACCCGAGCATCGCGAAACTGGTTCCACCATCGGGCACCGAAGTAGAAACTTCGACGGCGATGGAATAGGTGCGGTCCTGCGACGCAAAAGGATAGCTGCCGCTTCCAAGGGTAATGGTGCTTCCGACCAGCGGCGCGGGGCCGATCGTCGGGAAGTACAACTGATCGGTCCCACCTCCGACATCGACAGGAATCCCGCCTCCATAATGGGCAAACAGGTCGCCGGCTTGCAGATTGAACGATGCTGGATAGGAAATGACGGTATCCACCGCCACCACCGAAACGGTGATCACGCCCGTATCGTAAACCACATCGAACTGGCTGCCACCGGCGGGCCGAAGAATATACCCGATAAACGAATGTCCCGCCGATCCGGTGGGGCTGCCACCGGGGGAGACCTGATTGTAGGCGAGGAAGGCATCCAACGTGCCGGTCGGCAACGGAGTGTTGTTTACTACCAGCAAATCGTAGGGCTCGGCCCCGGGCGGAAAATCGGTCGCATAGGTTCGCGCCGTCAGTGGATTTCCAAGGGTAGTGGCATGCGCGCTTCCGGCAGCTACGCACATCACCCAGGCGGCGGCAGCGGATGTCAGGGAAAGGTGTCTCATCTGTGTTTTTTTGTGTGATTAATCGGGGTCTGGTACATTTATCAGCAGGCGACATGCCAAGATGGCGGCTCAATAATATTCATAAGCACAACTCACGCCACATCAAGGGGATGGCGTCCATAATGCGCCGCATCCTCCTGGGCCTCAAATCGCATGAGTTTCGATTTTCTGTAAATTAGTCTTACAGTTATTTGAAAACAGATTCAGTTCTCCGGCCGCAACCCCAACCGTTGCGAAGCCCTCGGCTGAATCCGCAAATGGGCCAGGCTCGGGGATCTCTTTTCTTCGAAACATCGAGCACCACAGCCGTAAACTTCAGTATGTGCCGGCCGACAGCCGCTGGGCCTGCGTAACGCACTCGGACGGCGCTGTTCGCCCTCCGAATTCCCGCGTCGTCTCGACGTGATGGGATCAGCGTTCGGTCAGTGTTTCACGCAACCAACCCAATAGATTGGCGCAGTCCTGCGGATTGAGGGCCTCGCCGAAGCCTTCGGGCATAAGGGAGATGGGGGAGCTTTCGACTTTGGCCAGATCGCGGCGCAGCACGCGCTCTTCTTTTCCGCCGGCCATGCGCAGGGTGATGCTGGTGGCGGATTCAGTGACGAGGATGCCGCGGAGTTCCTCGCCATCACGGCGGTGCAGCACGTACGTCTCGTAACTCGAAGTCAGCGCGTCGCTCGGGCGGAGGAGATCGCGGATCATGGTTTCCTCGGCGCGCTGGAAGGCGAGGCGCAAGTCCGGCCCGACCTCGAAGCCCGTCCCATTGACGCGATGGCAGGTCGCGCAGAGCTGGGCGAAGAGTTCTCCGCCGCGCTTGGTATCGCGCGGACCGGCGAGGGCGGCAATGTAGCGGGCAGACTGGGCTTCGAAATCGGGGGCGGCATCGTTGGCAAACAGGGCTTCGACACGCGGGCGGAGGTGGGAATCGGCGCGCTCGCGGAGAAGTTGGCGTTGCGATTGGTTCAGCGCGGAGAGGGGCAGTTCCTTGCGCTCCAGGGCGTCGACGAGTGCGGAGGCGCGTTCGCGGCGGGCGAGGAGCGCATCCAGAATTGCGGCGCGCAAGGCCGGGGTGCTGGTGGGCCAGGCGGAGAGGGCATCGGAGGCAATCGATCGATCCTTGCCCGCCGCGAGCAAAGAGAGCGCAGCCAGGCGTTTCTCGGTCGGGGCGGTCGAATCTGCTAGGTCTGCCCGCGCCGAGATGCGGATGGCGTCGGCCGACTCGGCCGACTCGGATACCTTCAGCCGCACGGCGATGGTTTCCGCCAAGCCACGCACGCCGACATTTTCGTCCTTGGTCAATCGCCGCAGCGGTTCCTGCGCTTCGAGAGCGATGGGGCCGGGCTTCACATCGCTGAGCCCCTTGAGACAGGCGGCGCGGGCGGGCACCGACTCGCTCCGCGCGATGGCGGCCAGGGAAGCGGCCATCTCGGCATCGTCCCGCCGCGCGGCAATGCTGGCAGCGAGCGGCTCGAAGAGCGCCGCGCCTTGGGGGCCGGGTTCGCGCAATAGCTCGACGAGTAGTTGCCCGGCGCGGCCATCCATGCCGGTCAGGATGGCCTCGGGCATCCAGCGAATATTCGCGCGCTGGCGGGCCAGATGCACAAGCGTGGCGAAGGCTTCCGGTTCGGGGCTATAGCCGAGACTCAGGGCCAGTTGCAGCAGCACGCGCGGGTCATCCATCCGCCGGGTAAAATCCGCCAGCCGCCGTGCCGCCGCCGCATTTGTCCGCAATTGTTCGTCGTTGGCTTGCAGCACGCGCATCATTTCATTCGTATAGGCTGTCATGCCGAGCTTCATCCTCACGATGGAGATATACGGAGTTCTTGGCGGGAATTCTCCATCGAATCCCTGATATTCTCGGCCAAATCGAGCCAGACTGCCGGTGGATGCCATGAAGGCAGGATGTCGTTCCCTCAGCAGGCGCTCGGCCGTCTGGCGCCGCCAATGGGAATAGCCAACCATTTCCTGCGTCAATTGGGCATCGGTCAATGCTGCCATGTTCGGCGAAGGCGAGGTGGCATCCCGTTGCTTTAGCATACTTCGAAGGGCTTCTTTACGATCTCCTCCCAGGTCAACCGATACGAGTCCTGGCTCAGCAGCCAAACGCCAGATGCGGCCACGGTCCACTCCCCCCGCCAAGCCGTACTGTTGCTGCATGAAGCGCGGGACCGCCGAGTAGTCCTCGATGATTTCGCGATACATATCGACGATGTATAATGAGCCGTCGGGGGCTTCCGCGAGGGAAACAGGACGGAACCAGGAATCCTTGCTCGCAAGGAATTCGCTCTTCTCCTCGCCGGGCGCGCGCCGCACCTGCAACTCGGGGCCGTGCCGCTCGATTTTCGACCGATGGATGAGATTCTGCGCTGGCTCGCACACGAATAGCTCCGGCTCATACCATCCTGGCCAAAGAGGATAGAAGGATCGCCGGACGAGCGGGCTGGCGCAGGAAGTGAAGAAACCGCTCTCGACACTCTCGGCAGGCCCGTAGCGGGCGTAGAATTCCTTCCATCCAGGGTCGTTGCTGCGGCTCTTCTTCCAGGGGTGGACTGGGGCAATGGGGAAAACTGTGGTGTAATCGGACGCATCGGCTTCGAGCCCGGGCGCAGCGAAGTTCGGATTGCGCTCCCAGTAGCGCCACTGGATGGGGACGGCGTAGAGCGCGTGCTTCCAGGTGGTAGTGAAGAAGCGGTCGCCATCCTCCGTGAAGGTGAAGCCAATCGTATGCGTGCCGCCGACAACCGGTTCGATGGCGGTGCCGTCGGGGCGAATGCGGAAATCGGTGTGCGGCAGTTGCACGGGCTGCTTGAGATGCGGCCCAGTGATTTCGCCCGCGCCCCAGCCGCGACCGATGTAAATCCAGCCGTCGGGGCCCCACTGCGGCGCGTTCAGGCCGCGCTCCAGCATGCCGCTCTTGAAACCGGTGAAGAGCGTCTCGCGGACTTCGGCGACGCCATCGTCATCGCGGTCGGCCAGAAAAACGATCTCTGCCTGGCATGCCACGATGAGTCCGCCGCGCGCCGGGCAGATCCCGTAAACGGGTGGCAAATTCGACGACAGCACTTGCGCCTTGTCCATGAGGCCATCGCCGTCCTGATCGAAGAGGCGTTTCACGACGCCGTAAGTCCCCGCCTTCGCGGCTTCCTTGAACTTCTCCGCGGCTTCGACCCGCTGAACCTTTGTGTCGAGGACGCCGGAGCGGTTCATCTCCTCGATTTCGAGCTGCCCCTCCAGATTGTAGCCATGCAGCTCGCCCACATGCATCCGCCCCCGCTCATCCCAGCAAACGCTCGTCGGCTCCGTGATCAGCGGCTCACTCGCCACCAGCAGCATGATGTACCCCTCCGGCACAACAAACGAACGCTCGGCATCGGCCGGAGCCAAAGGCGGCGGCGCATCGGTGGGCTTGGGGATGCCCTGGCCGCAGACGGAGAGACCGAGAGCTGCGCCCACCCAGATCGCATACACGCTGCGCCGCCAGTTCATAGGACGGAACCATGCCAGCGGCAGGCCCGGCGGGCGAGCCAATCCCGGCCGAGCGCTTCCCGGAGGCCAAGGGAGGGTGGTGATCCAACCAGCGGTGCCGGAACCGCTGCCCTCGGCGGCCAGCCACTCCCCCATTTTGGCCCCAACGATCACACGATCACACCTCTTCCAGCTTCGGGGGTAGCCAAGCCCTGCCTTCCTTCCTATACTCGTCCCGTTCCAATCAAATTATGAAATCTGTTCGACGCATTCATTTGTTGCGTTCGGCGGCTGCTTTGCTAGCCGCCGGAACGTTCCACACCCAGGCTGGTCTGGTTCAGAACCCCAGCTTCGAGGCCAACTACAACGACGTCTTCCCGCACTACAGTCCGATCGACCTCTGGTCCGGCGGCTCCGGCATCAATGAATCGGGCGGCCCCTTCCACAATGGCGGCACGCCCATTCCCGATAACCTGCGCGTCGCCTTCAGCCAGGGCAGCACCACGCTCTCCCAGGAAATCTCCGGACTCGAGCCCGGCAAACGGTACTGGATTCAATTCTTCTACGACGCCCGCGGCTGCTGCGGCGGCTCGATCGACATTTTGGTCAACTTCAACGGTGTCGAGATCGACAAAATCGCCAATGTCCGCCCCGCCACCGGCGGCAACCCTTACTATTTCCGCAGTGTCCCCTTCGTGGCGGATTCCGACTTCGGCACCCTGGGCCTGACCACTGTCGCTTCCGGCGACGCCACCGTGAACTGGGATGCCGTCTCCATCGTCCAGCGCGACGAAGGCCAGGTCGTGGTCATGAACCCCAGCTTCGAGGCCAGTGGCGATCCCGCCGATCCCGGTTACATCAACCCGGCCGGAATCGCCGGCTGGGTTGGCGAGGGACAGTATGGTGTCAACCTTTCTGGCGGGGGACCATTCGCCAACAACGGCACGGCGCCCGATCAGGATCACGCTGCCTTCCTGCAAGGCGTGGCCTCGCTGAGCCAGAGCATTCCCAATCTCGCTGTCGGCACCACCTACCAGCTCACGCTGGCTTACAACGCCCGCGAGGGGAACACCCCCCACATCCAGGTGAAAGTCGGCGAAACCGTGCTCTTCGAGGAAGATGTCAACCCCGTCGGAGGCACCGCCGCTTACCGAACCAAATCGGTCACCTTCACCGCCACCGATCTCGCGCTCCCTCTCGTGATCTCCCAGACGAAGGACGGCGATCAAACGCTCTTGATCGACGACATCAAAATCTCCGGCCAGATCATTGAGCCCTTGCCGCCGCTCGGGTTCGCGCCCGTCGGCGCCGAGATGGCTCCCGGCCAGCGCCAGGTCGTGACCGTTACCGTCCCAGCCCGGCTGACCGCCAATAAGTCCGCCACGCTCAAGTTCGGCAGCTCGAACGCCAACATCGCCCGCCTCCTGAACGCGGATGAAGAAGGCAACGTCACCCTCACCTTCGCACAGGGCGGCGCGCTCTCCCAGACCATCGAATTCGAGGCCGTGGCCCGCGGCACCGCGCGCCTCACCGTCCTCGAGGCGGCCGGCCTCTCAGTGTCGGACGACGTCGCCTTGAACGTCGTCAGCTCCTTTGTTCGCAACTCCAGCTTCGAAAGCAGCCCCGCCCCCGGCGGCGTGGGTTACGGCCCCATCCTGGCCTGGACTGGCGGCTCCGGCCTGAACAACGCCACCGGCCCCTTCCATGACAACAGCACCATCCCCGACCGCCTGCAAATCGCCTTCCTCCAGGGGACGGCCACGCTCGCGCAGGAAATCGTCGGCCTCACTCCCGGTGAGACCTACTGGCTCCAATATTTCTTCAACGCCCGCGCCGCCGGCGGCACGACCATCAATGTCACGGTCAAACTCGGCGGCGTTTCCATCGATTCCATCGTCGGCATCTCCGCCGTTGGCGAAGGCGTCCCCTACCAATTCCGCAATGTGGGCTTCACCGCCTCCTCGGCCAACGCTCTTCTCGAGTTTTCCACGGTGCCCAGCGGCGATGCCACGCTCCTGCTCGATGGCATTTCCATCGTTCGCCGCATCCCCAGCGAGATCGTGGTCATGAACCCCAGCTTCGAAGCGACCGGCAGCCCCACCGGCGTCGGTTATCTCGCGCCGGCGCCCATCGCCGGTTGGGAATATCTCAGCGCGGGCGGCAAAGGCATCAATGTCAACGGCGTCGGGCCGTTCTCCGACAATGGCCTCTCCTCCGATCAGGACCGCGTCCTCTTCCTGCAAAGCGCCGGCAGCGGCGTCAGTCAATTGCTCTCGGGGCTTTCCGCAGGCCAGATGCACACGGTCGTCTTCGAGGTCAATACGCGCAATTGCTGCTCCGCGGCCACCCCCTCCACCTATCGGGTCAGCTTCGACGACGTCCCGGTGCTCGAAGAAGAGATCGCCGTGGTGGGCGGAACGGAACCGTATCATGTGCGCGCCGTTCAATTCACCCCCGCCGCGGGCGAAGGGCGCCTGACCTTCGAGCACACCTCCGAGGGCGATCACAGCCTTCTCCTCGATAACGTTCGCGTCTTCCTCGGCAACCCGCCGGCCGAAACGCCCAAGATCCCCCTCTCCGTCGCCGCCGCGGCCAATGGCCAGATTCGGATCTCCTGGCCCGCGTCCGCCACGGGCTTCGTCCTTCAGGAAACGGGGGCCCTTCCCGGCGGCTGGGCCAACTCCACGGCAGTCGTCACCACCGAAGGCACCGAGAACGTCGCGAGTCTCCCGGCCAACGGCCTGGCCAAATTCCTCCGCCTGACGAAATAGCGCCTGCGGCTCCTTCGCAAAATTCGCGCGCGGCTGGCCACCCCAGCCGCGCTTTTTTTGCGCCCGGAAACGAGCCCGTCTTCGGCACGGGTGAGCGCAGCCGTTCGGATTTAGCCGGACTTGGTTTGAATGCCACAATCGACGGTTGCATCCAATCGTAACTTGCACGAATGTGCAGGCATCCGGCGCGACATCGCCGGACAAGGTAAACGAAGGATCGGTCGTGACGGAGGGATGGATGCAAGCGCGGACAAAAAGCCTGCCCAAGGCTTGGACGGCCACGTTCCGCGAGCTGTTTTGCGCGAAGGTCGGCTGCCCGCCCGAGCGCTTCGAGGAGGAGGTCTTTTGGCGCACCCTCCACCTCCATTCGATCCCGTTGGCCAAGGTCATTTTCCAGCGCAATCCGGAGTTCTTCAAAGAGGACTTCGATTTCATCCGCGAGGTCGGAACCGTGCGCGATCCCGGCACCTTCACCAACGAGCTGAATCGCTTCCACGGCCGCAATGTCCGCGAAAAAAATTTCCTGCGCCGCAGCGCCTCCATCCGCGTCTCCGCCAAACGCCTCATCGCCCTCAAGAACCGCGTCCTCGATCTGAGCCGCGCCCGAGCCTGAAGCTTGGAGTTTTTGGACGACGGCGGCCCTGGTGTTGCCGGTTGGCCTCGAACAAAGACACTTCGTCACAGTGCGCGACAGCTTCGTCAGATTGTCTATTCGTGCGCACGCGGTTCGAGAGCGACGCATTCTGGAGCGGTTTTATTAATAGTGCAGCGGGTCAGGGGATGGGCGGCCGGAAGGTGCGTTCGACCTGGTTATCGCGGTCGGTGGAGACGGGCTGAGCATCGCGCCAGAGCCAGCGCATGATTTCGGGGAAGATGGCTCCGCCGTGCTTCTGGCCGTGGTTGCCCATGCCCCAGGTGTAATTGAGGTCGTAGCCCTTTTTGGTCAAGGCATCGGCCATGCGGACATTCTGGTAAAACCAGTCGACGCTGTTGGGATCGCCGCCGCGGGCGGGCCGGCGATTATCGTTTCGCCCGTCTTGAAGGTAGACGCGCAACGGCTTCTTTTCGCTTTGGAGGATGAGATCAGGATAGGTGTGGCCGCCGCGGTTGCCGAGATTGACGTAGCTGCCGATGAAGGAGAACACCTTGCGGAATTCGTCCGGGCGATGCCAGGCGACGGTAAAGGCGGCGATGGCGCCGGAGCTGGCTCCGCCGATGGCCCGATGCTCCGGGTTGGGGGAGATGTTGTACTCCTTGCGCAGGGCCGGGAGCAATTCATCCACGATGACACGGGCATACTTGTCGTTCAGGGCATTGTACTCTTCCGGGCGATTCGTATCGCGATCGCCCCAGTTTTGCGGAGTGGGTTCGGGCTGATCGGGCCGCCGGCCGGGGTTGATGAAGACGCCGAGCATGACCGGGATCTCGCGACGGTAAATCAGATTGTCGAGGACGTGGTGGGCCTGGACGTCGCCGGGCTCGTGCTTGAAGGCCTGGCCGTCATTGAAGACGATCAAGGCGGTGGGTTCGTTTGCTCGATACTGAGCTGGGACGTAGACCCAGTAGGTGTGCTGGGTGCCGGGGTAGGCTTCGCTCGGGATGATTTTGGGGCCGTGGAGCTGGCCTTTGGGAACTCCCTCTTGCGGAAGCGAGTCCGGGCCCAGCTTGTAGTAGGCATCCATGCGGGGGTCACGGGTGGCTCCGGCGCGGGGCGGCTGATTGGTGGCCGTGGAGGGCGGTGTTTGAGCAAAGGCGTTGAGGCAATTCACGCCTACGGCGCATGCGAGAGACCAAGCTATTTTCATAGGGCGATGCAGGGAGAGTAACCTGCCAGGGAGCCTGGCGACAAGCGCGGGTCAGAAAAACTATGGCAGACGCACCGGGAACGGCCGGGATGGAGGTCTGCGTATGGCGTGGAAGGTGTCAGCGGCATCATGAATCGTCCTAAGCATCTAATGATAAATGATTTACGCACTGGAACAGGCCGATTTCGAATGTGTATTTTCGTGTATTTATGTGTACGACAGCGTGTATTTTCGTGTATGGCGGTGTGTATTTTTGTGTATGAGCGTGCATGGGCAATCGCCCATCGAGGGGCTGAGCTTGGCGGCAGGGCTGGAGGCGAGTTGCGAAGGGCCGGTCCGACGGAGGAGTTCCGGGCCGGCTGGCTCAGTGAAAATGGCGCGGAAATTTCACGCGTTTCAGTTTTTTTGAAATTTGGCAGGCCATTTTGCATAAGTCGTTGGTAATCAAGGGTGGCGTTTCAAGTTTGCTTGAAACGTTTCAAGCGTTTCAGGGTCGTTTCAAGGGCGTTTCAAGGGCGTTTCAAGGGCGTTTCAAGGGTGGTGGCGCGCCGGAACGCCGTGGCCGGCGGGTGGCGGAGAGTGCGGAACAACGAGCGCGGGGAAGGATGATTTGGCATGTTGTGGAGACGGAGGACAGGAGCACCCAATCTGGAGGGGGATAGAGGACCAGGATGGGCGGCGTGTTCATGGCATTTAGTCTACATTTTGTTCTGGCCTAGAGTATCGCATAGATTGGGTGCATAGTCAAGTTTTAGAATTTACAATATGTAGACTTTTATGGCTAAGTACCGGAAAATCAAGCTCATCCGAGAGCGAAAATTTTTGGGGAGGGCTCCGGTTCCCTGCACGCGAGTTGCTCGACGACCTGGCGCAAGCCTCGTTAGAATCTTGAGCATGGTCGAGCGGGGATGCGATGAGTTTAAGCAGCCGCGGTCGATCGGCTTTACGGCGTGGTCCGGATCGAGATGAGGAAAGGTGTGCCATGAGCGGGGGTAAACAGCGGCTCGACCAGGCGCTGGTCGCGCGAGGGTTGAGCGAGAGCCGGGAGAAGGCGCAACGCGCGATCCTGGCGGGGAAGGTGCGGATCAACGATCGGCGGGCCGGCAAGCCGAGCGACCCGGTCCGGGAGGCCGACCAGCTCTCGCTGGAGGAGCCGGAGCGTTATGTGAGCCGGGGGGGGCACAAGCTGGAGCACGCGTTGCGGCACTTCGCGGTCGATCCGTCGGGCCTGGTGGCGCTGGACCTGGGGGCATCGACGGGCGGGTTCACGGATTGCCTGCTGCAGCATGGCGCGGCGCGCGTCTTCGCGGTGGATGTCGGACAAGGGCAACTGGCGTGGAAATTGCGGATTGATCCCCGGGTGGTGGTAATGGAAAAGCAGAACGCCCGGGGGTTGGGACCCGGGAGCTTCGCCCAGCCCTTCGTCCCTTTCGGACTGGCGGTGGTCGATTGTTCGTTCATTTCCCTGACGAAGGTCCTGCCACCCGCGATTGCTTTGCTGGCTGTGCCCGGTAAACTCATCGCACTGATCAAGCCTCAATTCGAAGCCGGGAAAGCCGAAGTGGACAAAGGGGGCGGGGTCATTAAAGACCCTGTGATCCACGAGCGCGTGATCGCGGAATTGCAGGAGTTTGCCGGCCAAATGGCGGGGGTGCGCTGGGTGGGAGTGACCGAGTCGCCCCTGCTGGGCCCGGCGGGAAACAAGGAATTTCTCGTATTGCTTGAAAAACAGGGCTAGAGCGGTGGAGCGGATCGGGATTGTCGCCAACCCGGAGAAAGTGTCCGCCGCCCGGACGATCCGGCAGGCGGTGGCGCTGCTGCGCCGGCAGGGGAAAACGGTGGTGTGCGAGGCGGGCGCGGCCGCGCTGGCAGGATTAGAGGTGGAGACATTCGCGGGAACTTCCGCGGTGGCGAAGCATTGCGACTTGCTGCTCGTGTTCGGCGGCGATGGCACGATGCTGAGCGCGGCGCGGGCGGCCGTCGGGGCGCGAACGCCGCTGCTCGGCGTCAATATCGGGGGGCTGGGCTTTTTGACGGCGATGCCGGTCGCAGACCTGCCGCGCGAGCTGCCGAAGATTTGCGCGGGCGAGTTTTCCATCGAAGAACGCTCGATGATCGAGGTCACCGGCGAGGGAGCCAACCGCCACATCTCCCAGTTGGCGCTCAACGATTTTGTGATCGGCCGCGGGGCCACGTCGCGGTTGATCGAGCTGGACGTCAAGGTCAATGGCGAAGCATTGACCCGTTATCGGTGCGATGGATTGATCGTGTCGTCGCCGACCGGGTCGACGGCCTATTCGCTGGCGGCGGGCGGGGCGGTGGTGAGCCCGACCGCGTCCGTCTTTACGATTACGCCCATCTGTCCGCATACCCTTTCGAACCGGTCGGTCATCGTCAGTCTGGATTCCGTGGTGGAGGTCACCGTGGCTCCGCAGAAGCTCGAGGTGTTTCTCACGGCGGATGGACAGGTGCAATTGCCCATCGCACCGGGCGATGCCGTGCGCATTCGCCGAGGCGGCAAATCGATCCGGCTGGCGCGGCTGCCCGGCAGCTCGTTCTTCGGGACGCTGCGGCAGAAGCTGAACTGGAGCGGCTCGAATTTGTGATGCCATGGTGCGTTTGAAAGATATCGCGGCGCAGGCCGGCGTATCCGTCATGACGGTGTCGAAAGTCATGCGCAATGCGCCGGACGTCTCGGAGGGGACCAAGGCGCGGATTCGCCAACTGGCCCAGCAGATGGGCTATTCGCCCGATTTGACGGCGCAAGGCTTGCGCACGCGCACGACAAAGCTGATCGGCCTGGTGGTGCCGGCGGTGACGCATCCGATATTGGCGCGGGCCGTTCAGGCCATCGAGCAGGAGGCGTTCGAACTCGGCTTCGCGGCGGTGCTGGCGCAAACGCTGAACGAGACCGGCCGGGAAGATGTGCAACTGCGGCGGCTGCTGGCCCGGCGGGTGGATGGGCTGATCGTCGCGCCCGTCTACCGGCTGGCTCCGCAAGCGCCGGTCTATCAAGAGATTGCGCTTTCGGGGACTCCGTGCGTGATTCTCGGGCATAAAGCGCCGTTCTGCGAAACGTTCGCCAATGTCGAAACCGAAGATGTCCTGGCCAGCGCGCAAGCCACGCAACACCTGATCGAATTGGGGCATCGGCGGATCGCATTCTTCGCGGGTCCGGCGGCGGCGCCGTGGGCGCAAGAGCGGTTCGAAGGGTACCGGCGCGCGTTGCGAGACGCGGGGCTGCCGTTCGACGAGCGGCTGGTTTTCAATGCCGGAGCCAGCCCGGAGGAGGGCGAAAAAGCGGCATTGCAAATGCTGGATGAACGATCGCGGGCCTCGGCGGTGCAGGCGGCGAGCGATCAATCCGCGCTCGGGGCGGCGGATGTGCTGATGAAGCAGGGGCTCAAGATTCCGGCCGAGGTGTCGATCATCGGCTTTGGAAACGTGCCGGCGGGCGAGCACTTTCGCGTCCCGCTGAGCACCGTGCGGCAGCCGAAATTCCGGCTGGGCGCGGCGGCCGTGCAGACGCTGTGGCGGTTGTTGCGAGGGGAGCCGGCCCAATCGCGGCGGCTGCCCGCGGAGTTATTGATTCGCGCCAGCACGGGGCCAGCCGCTTTACAGGAAGCGCCCGAGAACTATCTTGTGGAAATGGAGAGGCCGGAACTATGAAACTTCTGCATCGTCTGACGATTTGGCTCCTTGTGCTGCAATTGAGCGGCTTGTTCCCGTTGCTGGCCCAGCCGCTAGGCAACCCGAGCGATCCCTTCCGCGGCACCGATCAGGAAATGACCGGCGCCACCAATCTCCGCATTCTGGGGCAGACGCCCGACGGGACCGAGGTGCGGATGACCCTCGATTATACGTATGACGGATTCGGCGGCCCGGTGGCCCGGGTGGTTCCGGTGATCGGCAAGAAGGATCAAGCCGGGATTTCGACCTGGTTCGGGTCGGATTTCGTGACGATCGGGCGCGGGAAAGGGACCGTCACGCTGATGGTGAAGTATTTCAACGACGAGGCGGGGGTGCCGCCCATGTTCACCACGGACCGCATCCGGATCCTTTTCCTCAATCAAACCGGCACCGCGATGATCGGGGCGGTGCCCTTTCTGAAGACGATCAAGTGGGGCAGCCCGAATGCGCCGCCGCCGACGGCGCCGGGCCTTGCGCCTTTGGGCGTGGGGCCGAGCGGCGGTTCGGCGACGACGCCCGAGAAGCAAATGGCGGCGGCGAAGGCGCGCCAGGAAGCCGAAGCTCGCGGAGCAGCGAGTCGGCAGGCGGAAGCCGAAGCGAAGGCGCGGCAGCAAGCGGAAGAAAAGGCGCGGGCGGAAGCGGCGGCGCGCGAGCAAGCGCGCCAGCAGGCGGAGGCGGAAGCCAAACGCCTGGCGGCGGAACAACGGCGCGCGGAGGAACAACGGCTTGCTCAAGCGAAGACCCTGGAGGAGGACCGCTTGCGGTCGCTGGCGGAAGCGCGGCGGCTGGCCGAGGAGAAACGATTAGCCGAGGAGAAGGCCAAGGCTGAAGCGCTGGCCCGCGAGGGAGCGCGGCGCAAGGCCGAAGCGGAAGAGATGGCGCGCAAGGAGGCGGAGGCGAAGGCGCTCGCCGAAGCGAAAGCGCGCGAGGAAGCGCGGCGCAAAGCCGAAGTGGAAACCGCCCGGCTGGCCGAGGAAAAGCGGCTGGCCGAGGAAACCGCGCGCCGCCAGCGCGAGGAACAGGAGAAAGCCCGCCTGGCCGCCGAGGCGCAGGCCCGCGAGGCGGCGCGCAAGCAAGCGGAACTGGCCCGGCTGGCGGAGGAAAAGCGAGCGGCGGAAGCCAAGGCTCTCGCCGAGGCGAAAGCGCGCGAAGAAGCGCGGCGCCAGGCCGAGGCTGCCGAGAAAGCACGGCGGGACGCGGAGGCGAAAGCCCTGGCCGAAGCCCAGATGCGCGAAGCGGCCCGTCTGAAAGCCGAAGCCGAGGTCAAACGGCTGGCGGAGGAGAAACGGCTGGCCGACGAGAAGGCCCGGCGCGAGCGGGAAGAAAAGGAAAAGGAACGGCTGGCCGCCGAAGCGCGCGTGCGGGAGGAAGCCCGCAAGAAAGCGGAGGCCGAGGCCGCCCGCCTGGCCGAAGAAAAACGCCTCGCCGAAGCCAGGGCACGCGCCGAAGCCCTCGCGCGCGAGCAAGCCCGCCAAAAGGCCGAGACCGAAGAAAAAGCCCGCAAGGAGGCCGAGGCAAAGGCCTTGGCCGAAGCGCAGGCCCGCGAAGCCGCGCGGATCAAGGCGGAAGCGGAAGCGAAACGCCTCGCCGAAGCCAAGCGTCTCGCCGAAGAAGAAGCGCGCCGCCAGCAAGCCGAACAGGAAAAGGCCCGCCTCGCGGCGGAGGTTCGGGCCCGTGAAGAGGCCCGGCTGAAAGCCGAAGCCGAGGCCAAGCGGCAGGCTGAGGAGAAAGCGCTCGCCGAAGCCCGGGCTCGCGAAGAAGCCCGCAAAAAAGCGGAAGCCGAGGAGAACGCGCGCCGCGTGGCGGAAGCCAAGGCCCTGGCGGAAGCCAAAGCGCTCGACAACGCCCGCCTGAAGGCCGAAGCCGAATCAAAGCGCCTGGCGGAAGAAAAGCGCCTGGCCGAGGCGAAGCGCGCCACTGAGGAAAAGGCTCGCGACGAAGCCCGCCTCAAAGCCGAAGCCGATGCCAAACGCCTGGCCGAGGAAGCCCGCTTAGCTCAGCAAAAAGCGGAAGCGGAAGCGGCCGCCCGCAAGCAGGCGGTGGACAAGGCGTACAAGGAGGCGGTGGCCCAGGCCAAAGCCGAGCTGGAGGCGAACAAACTTTCGACACCCGCCGCGGAGCCGCCCAAATCCACGGTTCCCTCCGGCCCCGCTCCTTCGCTGGAGCTGGCGCGCGGGTTGAAAAGCAAGGTCACCAATGTCGATGTCGTCAATCGCAGCCTCGATCGCAGCCAGATGACGATCGGCGTGGAGTTCGAATATCGCGATTCACTGAGCGCTCCGATGTTGGGCGTGGACGTGGTGCGACAATCCGAACCGCAGGTGGCCAGCTATTTTTCCAATGTTCCCGGCGAGCTGGGGAAGAGCCGGCGGAACTTCATGCTTTTCCCGGTGAAATTTCAGCCGCCGACCGGCCTCCCCACCGCCGCGAATTTCTCAACCGATCAAGTGTTGGTTTACCTGACGGAAAAGGCGGCGGCGAAGAAGCTGAACCTTTTCGCGGCCACGATGCTGCTGATGTGGCGCGCTCCGGGCGCGGCGGGCGCGGCGGCGCAGGCGAGCGGCGATACGATCGAACTGGAGGACTTCAAGCAGAACGACGCTTCCAACGGGTATGTGAGCGTGAAATATAACCTCCAGTCCGGCCGGGGCCGGCTGACGGTGAAAGTTTACGATTCCGCCAATCCGGCCAGCGCCAACTATTTCGCCACCACGTCGCGGGATGTTTCGGCCGGCCGGGGATTGCAGCTCCTCGATGTCAAGGTCGAGCCCGAATCGGGAAGCCCGACGGAGCTCGTGCGGGCGAACACGATCGAGATCGAGCTAGTGGACGGAAACCGACGTTCGCTGGCGAAGATCACGCGGCAGACGCCGATGGTGTGGGCCAAGCCGAGACCGTAAGCCAGCCGCCGGCGTTGGCTGGTGAATGGCAGCGGTGCCGGACGATCAGGACTTTGCGTCGGGAAGCGCCAGCGAAGCAGCGGGCGCGACTTCGATCTGGCTGGCCAAGGCTTCCGGGATCGGGACGGCTCCCATGCGGCCGTTCGGGACGTGAGTGACGCAGACCACTGTCAAGGCTCCGACAGCGACGAGCTTGGGGGTGCCGCCGGGTTCGGGGAGCTTGTTGAAACGGAACTGGTAGCTGAGCACGCGGGAGCGCTTCTCTTTGACCAGCAGGTGGATTTCGACCTGATCCTCGAACCGGAGCGGCTCCCGGTAATCGCACTCGGCATGAACGCGGGGGAAGCCGAGCGGCGGATCGAACTGGTCGAGAATGACGGAAAACCCCAGCGAGCGGTAAAAGCCATGCTCGGCCGTCTCCATGTAACGGAAAAAATTCGCGTAATGGACGATCCCCGCCATGTCGGTTTCGGAGAACTCGACGCGGCGGACGGTTTTGAATTCAAACGGCATTGTTAAGGCGCCGGGGGCGCGGTTCACGGTGATAACGCTTGGAGGGGGATTCGTCGCCGATCCCGTACATCCGCCCGATCCACACTTCGGCCCTGTAGGTGACGCGGGCCAGAGTGGTGCGGACTCCGGGCACATTGAGGAAAAGAATCACGGCAAAGATTCCGAATTGCGCCAGCCGCCAATAGGTTTCCAAGCTCATGTTCACCAGGTTTTTGATGACGTGCGACCCATCGAGGGGCGGGATCGGAATCAGATTGAAGAAGGCGAGAATGAGATTGATGCGCACGAAGAGCAGCGCGGCATCGATCAAGGCGGCGGATTGGGTCAGCATCCCGACTTTGGCCAGGCCCATGAGCAGGATGGCGAGCAGGATGTTGGACGCGGGACCCGCTAACGCCACCAGCGTGTCGTCGAATCTGGGACGCCGGAGATTGTCGGGATTGACCGGCACCGGCTTGCCCCATCCGATGATGAAGCCGGCGAGCGGCGAGGCCAGCATTTGGAGCGAAATGGCGAGGAGCGGCAGCACGACCGTCCCGAAAAGCTCCATGTGCCGGATGGGATTGAGAGAGACTCGCCCCAACGACTTCGCGGTGGAATCGCCGCACTTCCAGGCCGTCCACGCATGAGCGAACTCATGGAAGGTCAGCACCGGAATAAAGCAGGCATAAACGAGCAGGCCCTGCAGGACCAGATCGATGTTCATCGCGCCCAACGTAGCAAAAGTTCAGGCGGCATCCACAAGTTTGCGCGCCTGATTTAAAATTGACCGGCTGCGCGCTCCGGCCCTGATGCTCAAGCCGCCGCTTCGACCAGGACGGATTGCAGCCGTTGCGCTGCGGCGGGCAGAACCAAGGCGAGATTGTCGAGACGCTGGTTAATGGCATCGATTTGCGCGGCGGCCCCTCGTTGCACCAGCACGCGGTAGAACTTCAAAAACTCCTGGCTGGTTTCGGCCGAGTTCGCGGCGCCGAGCACGAGCCGCGGCTCATCCGCGAGCAATTGGCAGGCGATCCGCCGGGCCGATAAGGCGGGCGAGGCAGGCACTGAGCCATCCGCGAGCACCCGTGCGGCTTCGGCCGGCTGTTGTCCCAGCAGGAGCGCCTCGGCCCGGAACAGGGAAAGCGCAGGATGCCCCGGCAGACAGCGGAGGGCTTCTCCGGTCCATTCGACGGCGAATTCGTGCATGGACGGATGGGCCAAAGCGATTTGCGCTCCCAGCGTCCAGGAGTCTTGCTCGGCCGGGTCCTTGGCGATCCGTTGGTGCAACACTTTGATCGCTTCGACGGGCTCGCCCACGTCGCGCAGGAAGCAGGCGTAATCCTGGTGAAGCGCGCTGTTGTTCGGATCGCGCGCGATGGCCTGCTGGAAGGCGCGGGCCGCTTCCCCGGTTTGGCCGAGCTTGTGCTGGCAGGCCGCGAGGCAATGCTCCGGGGCGGCGGTGAGCACCTGCGGCAGGATCGGCGAGAGGGCCGGGCGGTTCCGTTTCGAGATGGTCTCGCGAAAGTGTCCGGCCGCCACCGCAAACTGCTTGGTCTCGAAGCCGGCGAGCCCGGCCAGGTAATGCATCGAGGCGGTTAACGGAGCCGACTTGGCCAGCGGCGTCGAGAATAGACCGAGGATCGCCGGATAGTTGGCCGCGCGGAGCGAGTAGGTGGCATACTGCGTCAGGAACGTCTCGCGGAGTTCGGCCGGAATTCCGCCCAGCGGCCGCCGGGCCAGGGTTTCGTACGCCGCGCGGTACTGGCCGAGGCCGGCTTGCAAGTCACCGCTGCGCACGAGTTCCAACCCGAGGTTCATCAGGAGATTGGCGTCCCCGGGCGACTCTGCCGCCGCCCGGCGGAGCAACGCGAGGTTGCGCTTGATCTTGCCGCGGGAGGCTTGCACCGAATCGGCGTAACCGTGATGCAACAAGGCAGCGGCTCCCAGCTTGAATTCGAGGCCCCACTCCTGGCGTTGTTCCTCCAGGCTGCTGAAGGCTTGCTCGTGGATGCAGCCGGTGAAGGCGACGCCGGGGGCGTTGCGGAACAGCCGCGGGACATAGCTGCAGCCGTGGTTTTCCTGGCCGGCATCGATAATCGGCAGGCGGAACGCGATCGCGGCTGTATCGCGCAGGTGCTTCGAGAGCGCTTCGCGGGTTTCCGGACGCAGCTCCTCGTCCGCATCAATGGAGAGTATCCAATCCCCGGTCGCATGGGAAAGAGCGGCATTGCGCGCCGCGCTGAAATTGTCCTGCCAGGCGATCTGATGAACCTGCGCGCCCTGTTCGCGGGCGATTGGCACGGTGCGATCGGTGGAGCCGGTATCGACCACGATGATCTCGTGGGCCACTTCTCGAACGGAAGCGAGGCAGCGCCCGAGAAACGCCTCTTCGTTTTTCACGATCAGGCAAACAGACAGGCGCGGCTTGGCTGGATCGGGGAGCGGCGGCAGCGGCGGCAGATGGACACGCACTTCGGCTTTGCGAGGGAGGGCCTTGGCGAATTTCCGGGGAGCTTTCCAGGACGGGGCCAATTGCCCGGCGCGTTCCGCGCAGAGACGAGCCCTGACCAGATCCCCGGCGGCCAGAGCGATTTTGGCCAGCAGGAGGAGAGCGCTGGGGTTGAACGGATGCCGTTCGAGCGACACCGATGCGAGCTGCCAGGCGGTGGGCAGGTCCTTGGCCTCCAGCGCAGCTTCAGCGTTGGCCAGCGGCGAGCGACGATTGGTAGGGGCGGCTACGGCGGCGGCAAGACGCGTGGCGACGTGTTCTGCCATGCGCTCCCAGGAGTATTTCGAGGCCTGTGGGCGGGCGGCCTGGCCTTTGGCGGCCAGCTCCGGGCGGTGCGAGACGGCCCATGCGAGGTGTTTCGACAACTCGGCGGGATCCGGCTCCAGCAGCCAGGCTTCGCCGGCCGTGGGAATGCCATCGACGGATCGGCCGAGGGAGCGGCGAGTCGAGGGAATCTTGAGCGAGGCGCATTCGGGCACGAAATCATCCGTCGCGCCGCCGGCCGTCACGATCACGGGCCGGCCGCAGGCCATGGCTTCCAGGACCGGGAGGCCGAAGCCCTCGCCGCGATACGGATGCACCAGGCAATCGCAGGCCGTATATAATCCCGGCAAACTTTCGGCGGGAAGTTCCTCATCGAGATAAACGATCTCCGGAGCGTTCGGGTGGGAACAAAGCCTTTGGATTTCGTCCCCGAGCGTTTTGCCCGCGTAGATACTCTTCCCGCCAAAATCCTTAATGACCAACACCACGTCGTCAGCCGCCGTGAACGTGCGGCAGTAGCACTGCAGCAAGAGGTCAATGCCTTTGCGGGGAATGGTGCCGCCGACGAAGAGGAACTTGAACGATTTGCGCGTGGGCAACGGGCGCGGTTTGACGCCAGGGTGGAACAATTCCAGGTCCACCGCGTTGGGCACCACATGCACTTTGGCCGGATCGATGCCGGAATCCAGGTAGACCTGCCGAACGTAGTTCGAGGGCACCCAGAACTCGTCCACTTGATTCGCCTGCTGGACCCACGCGGCCGGCAGGGAACCGAATTCCCAAGGCTGGATGATCGCAAGTTTCCCTTGTTTCGGTTTGGCCCAATTCGGGGGCCAGGCATGGCGGACGGTCAGTTGCGCGTCCGGGCGAGAACCGCGGGTGATCGAGAGGCCGCGGTGCTTCTCGAGGCGGGTGACGAGCTGCCGATTGATATGCGCCAGACTGCCGCAGCCGGCAAATGGGCCTTCCCATGCGACGATGGCGCGCGCCGCTGGAGGGGCTTTCGGAGCACCCTTCACGCATCGATTCAGAGCCTCGGTACATTGCGCGAGGTTCTTCACCATCTGGATGCTGGGCCAGGGCTCGATAAAGACGAAATCCGAGGGATCTTTGAGCCCAGCCCAATCGGCACCTTTCAAAGGTTCGAAGACAATGGTCGGAATTCCCGCGAGGGCGGAGAACGATTTGGCCCAAGAATCTGCGCCGACGAGGGCCGCCGCCCGGGCGATGTGCGTCATCTGTTCGGCGAACGAGTAGCTCCGCCGATCGAGACAGCCGTCGAGGCTGGGGTACTCGGCGCGTTCGTCCGGGGTGCCGATGATCACCGGCTCGAAGCCGCGGTCGCGAATCATGCGGATCAGGTCCGGCCAGATCGCCGGATCGACAATATTCTTCTTCGAGCCGACCATGCCGGTCAGGCTGCCTTTGGGAGCGAGGCAGATGGTGCGGGAAGCCTCGTTCGAGCCGAAGCGTTTCGGCCAGCGCGGCGATTTGCACACGCCGTAAGCCCGTTCGATGTCGAGCCGGGCATTCCACTCGTCGTAGCCTTCCTTTGGAGTAGCACCGGCGCCGAGGCAGTTTGGAATCGTGCGCATGATCCAGCGCAGGATGGCATGGAACCGCGGACTGTCGGAGAGCGGCAGAAAATAGACCTGTCCGATTTCCGGAAACGCATCGAAGAACGACCGCGCCGCCGGAATGGAATTCGGATAGCTGAGCACGATGCCGCCGGGGGACCGATCCAGAAAGGTGCTGAGCAGGACCAGCGCGTCACCAATGCCGCCGAAATGCGCATGGAACTTCGGAAACTGGCTGATCGCCCGGAACAGTTCGGCGCTAATGGCCTGGAATTCCTTCTCCGTATAGGCGCCGGACTGCGGGGGCGGGATGAGGCGGGAGGAAAGATAGGTAAAACGACCTTCACGGCGCGCGACCCACGGGCGGATCGCTTCGGGTTCCTCGGCCAGCAGTTCCGGATGGGCCTGGATGGATTCGAACCTCGGGCCCACCACCGCCGGAAGGGCCGCGGGCTTCTCGAATGCCGCGTTGGCGCGCCATTTTTCCACGGCTTGTCGCACCGTGGGGATGTCGGAGTTCTCCTGTTCCCGCACCAAGTGACCCTGGCCGGTATTGGTCGCGGCGATGAGATAGTTGAGCGCGGCCTCCGGGCATTCGGGCTCGATCTGAAAGGCTTTGCGGAAGCACTCGAAGGCGAAGGCTTCCTGCCGCATGGGTTGCTTTTCCCAGGGCACATGCACTTCGAGCGCGTGCAGACCCAGGCTGGTCCAGGCGCGAGCCAACCCCATGCTGCTGCCAGCCCGGCACTGGAACAGGCGTTCGATCGATAGCCGCGCGCGCGCGCGCGCCTCGATGTGTGCATGCTCAGCCTGCGAAGCGGTCGATCCCTGCGTGAGCCCTTGCGGATTCTGGTAAAAGAGCGAGAGCGTGTCCGGAACATGGAGCGCGTGGCCTCCCTGCTCGGCGAGGCGCGTCGTGATCTCGTAATCCCCCGCGTAGCGCAGCGAGGCATCGAAACCGCCGAGGGCCCGGAGCGACTCCGTCCGCCAGAACTGAAGGCATCCGGTCAGGCAGTAAAAGAGAGTTTGCACCGGGGCGTAATCCGGATAGCGCACTTCCTTCAGCACATGTTGAGAGGGGAAGCAATCGTTCGGCCGGGAAGTCCAGGCGCAGTCCGCGTAGGCGAGTGGCGCGTCGGGATGGCGTTCGAGCCCGGCGGCCAGGACTTGCAACGCATCGTCGCGCATCGCGTCGTCGGCGTTGGCATTCACCCAGTACCGTCCGCGGGCGAGAGCGAGCCCGCGATTCCAGGCGGCGTAAAGCGTCTCGCGTTCGGTCCGGATGTAGCGAATGTTCGGGAACCGCTTCTGGAAATCCTCGACGATCGCCCGCTCGTTCTGTTCCGAGCCACTGTCGATGACGATGACTTCCGTTTGTTCGAAAATCGTCTGCCGAGCCAGGTTCTCGAGACACGGACGCAGGAAGCGTTCGGAGTTATAGGCCGAGACGATGACCGAAACCCAGGGCTGGTTCGCCCGCGTTGAGGCTGGGGGCTTGCGCGCGAAGAATCGAATCTCCTCGCCTCGCCCTTCCCGCTCGATCCGTTTCAGTTCCTGTTGAAAATACTGGGTGTCGGCGAGTTTCGGGTCCGCGGTCGCACACGCCTTCTGGACATTCTCCGCGCCGTAATCGCCGGTGGCCGTGTAAATCCGCTCCACCTGGAAGCCGGCGGATTCCAGCAGCTTGCGCAGAGTGGCCGGCGTAAAATGAGTGTAGTGATACTGGGGATCGAGCCAGTACCAGTGGTCGCCCAGCGTGGTCGAACAGGCTGAGGCGAAATTGGGCACGATTCCACAGAACATTCCGCCGGCCTCGAGCGACTCCCACACCTTCACCAGGGCCGCGCGCGGTTCCGGCAGATGCTCGAGAACATGGTTCATCGTCACCACGCGCAGGCTGGTTTTGGGAAGATCGGTTTCGATCAATTGCGTGTCGACGACCGGGATCTGCAAGCGCTCGTTGGCGTATTGCACGCATTTGCGTGTCAGCTCAATCCCTTGCGGAGCGAACCCTTTTTTGCGGGCATTGAGGAGGAACGCCCCCCAGCCGCAGCCCACATCGAGGAAGCGGCCCCCGGCTTCCGTGAACTCCAAAATCTCTTTGAGGAAATAGTCGCGCGCGAGTCCGCTTCGCTCGGCTTCGGCAACGTCCTTCGGCAGGGCCATGTGCGAGCCGCCGTCGGCGTAGCTTTGGTAGAGCCGGCGCATCGCGTCTTTCGTCAGCCGGGTGCGCAGATAGACCGTGCCGCAATCCGTGCATTGCACGATATCGGCCCGCGTGCGCACCGGAGCGCCCTTCTGCGAGCCGCAGATGCGGCAACCGACCTTCTCATGCTCCGGCAGAATGCTCGCCGCCGCCGGCGGGGCGGCACTTCCGGCGCGTGCTTCGACCTGGGCAAGCTGGGCCCGGGCGCCCGGATGGTTCGGATGCTGGCGGAGCGCTTCATGGCAACACGCCACGGCTGCTTCCAATTGTCCCGTTTCGAGGAAGCAACGTCCGAGCGCAAGAATGATCTCGATATCCGCGACGCCGCGCTTGAGCAGATTGCCGTAGATAACGCCGGCGGATTGCCATCGGCCGGCTGCGATATGGAGCTCCGCCAGCAAACGCAGGGCATCCGGGTGGGCCGGATCGAGACGCAAGGCTTTGGAAAGCGAACGTTCGAGTCCCTCCGCGTCTTCGGTGGCGCGGCAGATTTGCGCGACGAACAGATGCAGCAGAACATTGGCCGGATCGCTCGCCGTCGCCGCCTCAAGCACCGATTGAGCCTCGCCCAATTGCCCGGCCTCCACATGAAGGTTCGCCATCGCCATCGCCAGACCGGTGTGGTGCGGCACAAGGGCACGGGCCGCTTGCAGCGACTTCAGGGCACTCGCCTGATCCTGGCGCACCAGGGCCGCTTCGGCTTCGGCGACCAATGCGGCGGCGGCTTCAGGCAGAGGCGCTTCCGACGCATCGGCCGGCACTTCGATCACTTCGACAGGGCTGGTCAAATACGCACGGACGTCGGTGCGTCCCGGCCGATCCGTGCCGGATTCGGGACCGGCGGCCTCCACGAACACGCGCGGGCGCGGCGATGGCGTGGCCAGCGTTTGACGCAACGCTTCGGCCAGGACGCGGGGCGGCAGATCCTGCACGCAATGCGGGCGGGAGTGGCGGCATTGCCAGTTGCAGCCGAAACACTCGAGCGGGCGCACGGTCACCGAGGTCAGCGGACTGTAGGGCATGAAGCGCCCGAAATGACCGCCTCCCAGCAGCACGACATTCGGCACACCGACGGCGCATGCGAGATGCGCGCCCGAGGTTTCCGCGCCAAGCATGACCCGGCAGCGCCGCAGCAGGGCCGCCGCTTCCGGGACGGTCGTGCGGCCGGCCAGATTAAAGACTCGTCCGGGGAGTTTGCCCCCAAGTTCCCCGCAGGCGGCTTCCGACGAAGCGCCTCCAAAGATAAGGATCGACCAATCGTCGTAGCCGCGCAACGCCTCCGCGTAACCTGCGTAATCGCGAATCGCGTGCTGGCCGAAGGGAAACAAGGCCAGAGTTCGCAGCGGATCCAGCTTCTCCTGCGCGAAGAAGGCATCGGCCAACTGTTCGTCGTCGGGCGATGTCCACGCGACGGGCTGCAGCTCTCCGGCCACGAGGCCAAGCCCTTCCAGAAAGGCACGATGACTATCCAGTTCCGTTTTGGCCGTTCCGGGCATCGTTACCAGTCGGGTGTATTCCGAATCGTAGCGCGCGCGATCGGCCGGGGTGATGTTGCACAAATCTCCCTCGATCGCGATGCGCGTGGCGTCCCGGAATCCGACGCTCAACGCATCGCTCAGAGCGTCGCGCGAACGCACCGAATTCAGAATCACATCCGGCTGAAACTGCGCGATCTCGGACAGAATCTGTTTGAGCCCGGCTGGAGTTTCGACCTCGGCCCGCTTGAAGCAAATGATGCTCGCGATCAACGGACAAGCCGCGTAAAGCGGAGCGACGTGCTCCTGACATAGCACCGCGATTTTCGCGGACGGAAATTGCCGCGCCAGCGGCTCCAGCATGGAAGCGGCCAAGACCGCATCCCCGATGGAGTCGGTTCGGACGAACAGGATTCGTTCAGGGATTTCCAGCGATTTCGCAGCGTCGCCGAGTAAAGTATTATCCAAACGCAAAAGCGGGGTTACGCCGGATCGATCGCACCGATCAACTGTTGCTCCATCCTTCACCCAGGGGAAATAATCCGCGAGTCGCGCCGGGAATTGCGTCACTTGCTGCAGTTGCTCCCACCGTTCCACGGCGCCCGCGTACCCATAATAATCCTGCTTGAATTGCACCTGGGCGGGCGTGGCATAGGCGAAATGCTGGAATACGAGTCCACAGGCCTCCGTCTCGGCTTGCCGCAGCGGATCGAGAGCGCAGACATCGATCGCCTGGCCTCCGGGCACGGGCCGCATCAGCCGGGGGGGCTCGTGCGCCGCCCAGGAATCGCCCGGACGGTACCGCCACACGCGCAACCACTCGTACGCGGAATTGTTGCCGTACGTGTCGCGGCTCGTGATGACGCGGTCGGGGCCGACGAAAAAGTGGCAATAGAAGAACGCCGCCGTTTTCTCCGGATGCGCGAGGAACAGTTGCCGTGCCCGCACGATTTGCGAGACCGTCCACAACTCATCGGCGTCGATCTGCCAGAGCAGCCCCTGCTCCGTGATGTGGGGCAGCGGTGCGTTCACCATCTCCCGCTTGCCATCCCAGAACCGCCCACCCGGCGGGCGATAGATCGTGACTTGCCCGGGAAATGCGCGTTGCAACTGATCCAGATACTCGCGCGTGCCATCGATGCTTAGGCCGCCAGAGTGCTGCGCCTCCGGAATCCGTCCGCCAGTTTTTCGCGACCAGCCGGTGTCATGATTCAGCTCGGCGACTCCTTCCACAATGTGCCAATGCCACCGGAACGGCAGTTGGCGGAGCACCCCAATGTGCCAGGGCAAAAACGGCTGGCCGTTCAGCACGATCGTGAAGAAATGAACCGGCAAATCCGCCGGTTTCTTCGCCGGCAAGGCGATGTAGTTCTCGTAAAACGAGTCGGAATCTGCGCAGACTTCCCCAATCGAACCATCCTCGCGGATGGCATGGCACTCGTAGCCGAAGCTGGCCAGATACGCGAAGACTTCGCCGGCCTTTGTGCCCAACCCCTCCAGCATCTTGCGCGAGACCTCAAACTGCAAATGACCGATGGCCTGCCGCCGTAACAGCCCGGCCGCGCCGCGCAACGCGATGATCTCCGCGCCCTCAACATCCAGCTTCAGATAGTCGATCCGATCGATCTGCCGGGCAGCGCAGAAGGCATCAAGCGTGACGGCGGGAACTTCGACGCTGTCGACCAGCGCCACTAGTTTGCTCGGATCCTCCGGATCCTCCATCGACGGCTGACCCAGTCCATTCCACGAGGAGTAGCGTTCGGGAAACCGGTGCAAGTTGGCCGTCCCAACCGTTTCATGCACGACCGCGCGAGTCAGGGTGGTGTTATCCAGGGCCTCGCGATCGACCATTGATTGTAATCGGTCAGCCGATTCGGGAGTCGGCTCGAAAGCAAACACGCGTCCGGCATCCCCAGCCAGCAGGCCGAACAGCTTGGTGTACTTTCCGTGATGCGCGCCGACGTCGAAGACCGTCATGCCAGGGCGCACCAACGCGCGCACCAGCCGTTGCTCCTTTTTTTCCGAATCGAATTCGTAAGCGGAGGAGTCTTGCTGCGGGTGGCATTTCGCAAACGCCGGCCGGATCAATCCCACATACTCCCCCAGCAGGTTGGCTTTGAACGCTGCCAATTCCTTGGCAATCCGACTCAACCCCAGGTTCTCGATGCGAGCAAACTCAGCGTCGAAACTCGGGCGATCCGCGGCACATCGAGAATGATCGAACCGGTCGAGCGCAGCCGTGTGCCGTTCGGAGCGGTTGATAATAATGCCCGGGATGCCATGACCGTTCGCATATAAACTGGCGTGGAGCCGAGTGGTTACGACCAGGTCGAAGCCGCGGTAGATGTCGTGCAAGTCTTCGACGAATGACGAATACCGGACCGGAATCCCGGTGCCCTCCAGGAGCTTCGCAAAATAGAAATACTCGCTCTTATGATGAACCACCACCTCCACCGGCCCGAGCCTGGCTCGCTCAAGCAGAATCTCGACGGCTAGTTGGTGGAATGCCGCGTCGCACGTCTGGTTTGTGACCCCGGCTTCATGTGGAAGTTGAATGGAGAAACCGGTCCGTTCGATGCGTTGATTTGCCGGGAGGGTCTTCACTTCCGGCACCGACAGCAGGGCCGGGCAGGGCAAGTGCCGATACCCTTCCCCTAACATGGCCGGCCGCCGTTCCGTGCGCCCAATAAGGAGCCGAGCCTTCCTGAAAATGGCCGCTTCCGGCTCTTGCGCAAGGTGCTCCGCGCAGTAGGGATTTTCGTAACCCGCGCCGATGAGATAGACGCGGTCCTCAAGTCCGCTCTCCAGAATCCATCGGTACAGGTCCTTGATCTCATGGCCCGCGGATAGACCAGCGACGATAATGCCATCGACGAATCCTTTCATCCGCTCCAGGTCGGACGGTCCGACTTCGTTTCCCACCCCGCGAAACTTCGATTTGGGAAATTGATCCTCGGCGAAGTTGTAGAAGTGGAAGTTGAGCGAGGCGTCCGGAAAACTGCTTCGCAGCGCGCGGATGACGCCACCCCGGACAAAATCGTCTCCGGGATTCCAGAGCGTGGTGCCGGAGATGATGAAATGCCGAACCGGACGTGAAACCGGCGCGTCGCTGAGGAGCGAGGCGCCGGAAGAATTCGCGGGAGGAGTCATTCCGATGGAGGCCGGCGTCCATTGCCGGCCGGGTAGGAGGCGATTACTGCAAGAGACGAAGCACGCTTTGCGGCAGTTGATTGGCCTGCGCCAGCATGGCCGTGCCGGACTGCACGAGAATGTTATAGCGCGCGTACTGGGTCGATTCCTCCGCGATGTTCACGTCTTGAATGCGCGAACTGGCGGAGGAAAGATTCTCGCGCGTCACCGACAACTGCGCCGAGGTGGCGTTGAGGCGGGCCTGGTAGGCGCCGATGCGGGCGCGATCGCTCGCCAATTGAGTAATGGCGGTGCGCACATCTTCCAGCGCGCCCATCGCGTTGGAACGGGTCGAAATACTGGCGCCGAGGGCGTCCGTATAACCGGCCAGATCGAGGTTGACTCCGGACATGGCGAAGGTGCTGCCCTCGGAATCGATGGTGACATCGAGCGAGGACGCGGAAAACAGGCTCACGCCGTTGAAATCCTTGTCGGCGGCATTGCCGATGTACGAGGAAAGCTGGGCGTATTCCTCTTGATACAGGGCGCGGTCGGCGTCCGACTTGGTGACGTCCTGCGCGAGGATGGCCAGCTCGCTCATCCGATCCAGCGTTTTGCCGATCCGCATGAGAAAGCCATCCTGCACCTGCGAAAAGGAAATGGCATTGCCGACATTGTTGCGCGCCGCGTCGAGGCGCTTGACCTGCGCGTCGAGGCGCATGGCCACGGCGAGGCCGGCGGCGTCGTCGTCCGGCGTGACGATTTTTTGCCCCGAGCTGAGCCGCGAGAGCGACTTGCTCAGCATCGTTTGGCTGGTGGAGAGGTTGGAGGCGGCCGCTTGCGCCTGGGTGTTCGTATTGATGACCATAGACTAGCTACTCCCTAACGTTATATCTGCGGGTTTTGGTGTGACTCTTCCGTGATCGGCCGCGGCGTGCGGCGCGCTTTTTGTTTGATTTTCGGGAGAGCCTGGCCGTGTTCCGTCACGGCCTGCTGATTGCTGTTGCGAATTTCTTCGTAGATCTCCTGCCGATGGACCGGCACATCCGACGGGGCTTGAATGCCGATACGGATGCTTTCCAATCCCATCTTCAGGACCTTCACGACGATGTCGTCGCCGATCAGGATGTTTTCGTTGAGTTTGCGGGTGAGGACGAGCATGGCTGAAATTAGTTGGAGGCGACCAGGAGCGGGTAGTCGGTTTGGTAGTTGGCGGCGTTGACCGGGATGATTTGTTTGGCCCGGAGCGTTCGGCGGTTCATCACGATGGGGCCCTTGAGATTGGCTGTCCGCCGCGATCCGCGCACCGTGGCGATCGCCCACACCACCGCGTCGGCGGGTGAGCTCAGTCCGAGAAAACCGACATCCTCCGGCCGCAGTTCGGGCCGGTAGGTCGGCATGATATCAAAGGGAGGAACGAGCAGGAATGACAGTCCGGGCTCTTCCAGCATCTGGAGCCAGACGAACGGTTCCTCCCCTTCCCGTCCGAACAGTCCATAGCGCGTGTTTTGCTCGAACCCGAGCAGACCCAGGGGCAGGCAAATCTCCTGAGCGTCTTGCTCAGCGGGGCTGACCAAGGGCTCGGCTACGAGGTTATCCGTGACTCTCATGTGGCTTTTAACAAGCTCGATCCAAGGCATAGCAACGGGCGTGCCAGCCCGTTTTGGGCAATTTTCGCAGGGCCGCCGCCGCCCTTAAAGAGAGCGTTGCCAGGCCAAATCCGGTGCGTGCAGCACTTTCAATAGGACGGCTCGAGAGCGAGGCAGGACTTGCCGGGACATGGACGTTCCCGCAGGGAAATCGTCAAGGTTCTAAGGAGGTCAGCGAACGGAAGATGCCGAAAGACAGCGCGAGACGGCCGCCGTGATCTGCTTGCGGAAGTTGGTAAGGGGAGGGCCTCCTAGCGGAGGTAATCCAGCAGGCTTTGGCCGAGAACCCGGGCGCCGCTTTGGAGGGCGGCCTGGTAGGCCGTTTGCGTTTCGGTCAGCCGCACCAGAGTCTGAGCCAGGTCCGCATCCACTTCCGTGGAAATACTTTGCTCGATCGATTCGCCTCGCTGTTGGACCGAAGCCTCTGCCGCATTCAACCGGTCGAGCACGGCGCCGATGTTCCCGATGTGAAAGAGAAGGTTGTCCTCATCGTCCGCGAAGGCCGCTTTGTCCGTCGCGGAAATCGCCGCCGTGTCGCCTGCCGCCAGGTGGTCGCGCAACTCAATCAGGTGGTTGAAAAGATCCGCGCCGGAGCGAGAATCCGTGACGAGTCCCCGCGCGCCGGAACCGCTGTTGTTCGAGCCGACAGAGTGAGGTGCGATCAGAACGTCCGGCCCGATTTCATACTCGTTCGTGTTGGCACTGCCCTGATAATTCACGCCGGTAATGCGTCCTCCGGCGTCGTAGACGATCTCGAAGGGCGGTTGATCGGATCGGTTTCCGCCGAAAATATATTCTTCGCGAAACTTGGCGTTCACCGCCCCCACTCCCTGCTCGATCAGCGAATCGATCTCCGTCGCGAAGATGGACAGTTCGGCGGGAGACTTGGTGCCGTCCGCCAGGATGACGATTTCGCCGGCGCGGTCGGAGACGTTCTTCAGGGCCCGCAAGGCCGTGTAACCGGTCTGGGTGATTTCCTCCAGCGTCGAAATATTGCGTTGGTACTGATTTGTCGAAGCTCCCTGGGCCTGCAAATCGAGCACGCGCCGCACCGCGGCCGGATCGTCCGAAGGAAGCTGGATGCGCTGGCCGGTGGAGGCCTGCGTTTGCAGGCGGTTCTGCGTAATGGTCAGGCGCGTCAGTTGCTGGATCAGGCTGTCGGGGAAGGTGTGGGAGGTGACGCGCATAAAATCGAGGATTCAGGGTGTTACCGCTTCAGCGAGAGGACCGTTTCAAAAAGCTCGTCGATGGTATTGATGAATTTCGCCGAGGCCTGAAACGCCCGCTGATACTGCATCATGTTGGTCATTTCTTCGTCCAGCGATACGCCGACGATCGAATCGCGCTGCCGCAGCAGCATCGATTCCACGACTTTCTGCGTGGCGGCCTGCCCGTTCGCCGAGGCGAGCGTCTGGCCGAGGGAGGCGGTGGTCGAACCGAAGTATTCCGAGAAACTCTGATTTTCCAGCGCGGCCTGCCGGGCCGTCGCCAGCCGGGCCAGGCCGAGCGCTACCTGGTTGTCGCCGACTTCGCCGAGGACGCCGCTCGCCTGAATCGCCGCCGGATTGTCCTGCAACGCGGCATCCAGCACGATGCTGGCGGCGTCCGTGCCGGCGAAGAAATTGCGGCCCGTGGCGCCATCGAGCCCATACCCGCCGGCGTGCAGGCTGTTGACTTCGGAGATCAGGTTCGCCGCCAGGGTGTCGATCGAGGTTTGCAACTTGGCCAGGGCGCCATCGCGCGCCTCGATCGTTCCTTGCAGACGTCCGCCCGACAAGGTCAAGCCGGGGCCGTTCGCCGCCCGGACCAACAGCCGGCCGTCGCCGGGATCGTAGGTCTCGAGCGTTTCGAGCACATGCTTGTCCTCGACGACCGAGACGCCGCCGATCGCGATGTTGCAAGCCCCTTCGGCCGATTCGGTGACCTCGAGATCCACCAGCCGCGACAGCTCCTCGACGGTGGCCTGCCGTGTATCCCGCAGATCGTTGGCGACGCCGTTGGTGGAGTTCTCGGTATTCCGAATGTCGTCGTTCAAGCGGGCGATCGTGGTGAGCAATTCATTCACCTTGTTCAGATCGCTCCGCACGGTGTCGTTCATCGAGGCTTCGATGACCTCGAGCCGGGCGTGGGTCTGGTTGAAGTCCGCCACCAGATCCTGGGCTTTCAGCAGCAGCACCTGCCGTTCGGCCGGCGAGGTTGGATTGGTGGAAAGACTCTGGAAGGCGTTGAAGAACGAACTGAGTCCTTCCGCCAGCCCGAACTGGCCGGACGATGTTCCGGAAGCGCCCGCGGCCGAAGCCGTGCGGTCGATCTCTTGCCCGAGGTTCGATTGGGCATATTCCAGCGCCTGTTGCTGCGCCTCGAGATACCCGGAAAGGCTCAGCTCCTGCTGAATGCGCGCGTCCAGCAAGGCATCCCGCATTTGCGTGATGCCCACCGCATGGCTCCCCAGACCCTGCGGCCCCAGCGGGGTCGGCAACGTATCCGCGGTCGTCAATTCCAGGCGTTGACGGCGGTACGCCGGATTGCTGACGTTCGCCAGGTTATGCCCGGTCACTTCGATCCCCAGTTGCTGATTTTGCAGCGCCCGGGTTCCCATGTTGATCGCACCGAAAAGACCCAGCATAAATCAGCCGATCGCTTGAAAATTCGGTTCGCGGTCGAAGATCGGCGAGGCGAGATCTCCCCCTGCCGTATAAACCACTCCGGCCCCGGCCGGCAGCAGCGATCGGATCAACGATTGCATCAGTTCCAGAGACCGGTTCAGCAGCACATGATTCTGCTTCGCGCGCTGCCTCACCTTGAAGAGCAACTGGTTGTTTTCCTCCAGGAGCGATTGGACAAGCGGCTGGTACTGCGGCGGCAAGCGCTGGATCAAATCCGCCAGCGTTGCGTCTTCCGCCAGCCGCAGCTCGTGCGCCAGTTCCTTCTGCAGCGAAGCCCGCTGTTCCCGCGCCACGAGCAGTTGATGCGCCTGCGTCTGGATGGCCGCGACGCTGTTCATCACGCCGCCGGCCGCCCGTTGGACGATCAACTCCTGTTGCTCCTCCAGCAAGGCCAGCGCTTCGCCGTACTGCTGCAATTCATGCCGGAGGGAATCCACCAAAATATCGACGCTATGCATCACGATTTCGCCGGAACGGCCCCGGCCTGCAATTGTCTCCCTAATTGTTTCTCGAGCTGATCCGCCAGGCCCAGCGTTCCCGATGAGCTGATGGACTGGGCGAGCTGGAAATTGACCAGATCGTCGTAAATCCCTTTCCCTTGATCTTTCGGCATCAAGCCGGAGGCGAACATCGGCTTGCGCGCTTCCGTCAGAATCTGCCGCATGAGCAGCGCTTCGAATTCTCGCGCCACGCCCGCCACCTTCTCCGATTCCGGCACGTTCGGCCGGGCGGCGAAATTCTCCAGCGCCGTGGTCGACACCCCTCCCGAAGTTATGCCGGCGGTCGTCATCGGATGATGAGTTCCGCCTGCAGCGCGCCGGCCTGTTTCATCGCCTGAAAAATAACGATCATGTCCCTGGGCGTCACACCCAGCGCGTTCAAGGATGAAGCCACCCGCTCCACCGAGGGCGCTTCGGGAATCGGCACGAGCGAGCCCTTTGCTTCGTTCGCCGTGACATCCGTCCGCTCGGTCGTCGCCGTCGTTCCCGTCTGGCTGAAGGGCGCGGGCTGGCTCACGTCCTGCGTGCTGGCGATATTAATCGTCAAATTCCCGTGCGACACCGCGCAATTGGAAATCCGGATGCGCGAGTTCGCCACGATCGTCCCCGTTCGTTCGTTGATGATGATCCGCGCGGCCGTGTCCGGCACCAGTTCGATGGCCTCCAGTTGCGCGATGAACTCGATCGGCGACGCGGCCAGCCCGGCCGGCACCGCGACGCGCACCGTGCTCGAATCCAGCGCGCGGGCCGATCCGGGAAAGATCTGGTTCACCGCCTGAGCGGCCCGGAAAGCGGAGGTAAAATCGGGCTCGCGCAGGAGCAACTCCACCTTGTTATCCCGCACGATCGTGGCCGGAATCTCCTTCTCAACCAGCGCCCCGTTGATGATCTGCGCCACGGTGGGGTGATTTTTCTGGACCGACGCTCCACCACCGCCCCCCTGGCCGGCCGAAAATCCGCCGACCGAGAGCGGCCCCTGCGCCACCGCGTAAACCTGCCCATCCGCGCCGGCCAGCGGCGTTTGGAGCAGCACGCCGCCCTGCAACGTTTTCGCGTCCCCCAGAGACGACACGTTCACATCGATCCGCGCCCCATTCTTGGCGAAGGCCGGAATGCTGGCCGTCACCATCACGGCTGCCACATTCTTGGACTGCAAGGTCGAAGCCGGCACCGTCACGCCGAACCGTTGCAGCATATTGGCGATGGATTGCACGGTGTAGACCATGTTCTTGTCCCCATCGCCCGCCAGCCCGACCACCAATCCGTACCCGACCAATTGATTGTCCCGGGCTCCAGCCACGATGGCCACGTCCTTCACGCGCACTCCGGTGGCGGCGAAAGCGCTCGCGCCCAGCCATAGCCCCAATAATCCCAGAATTCGCCACATGACTCGCACTTAGAAAGGTGTCAATTTATCCCAAACCTTGGTGAACCAGCCCTTGCGGCTCCCGTCGGAAGCGGCGCCTTTTGAAATGTAGCGGATGGTCGCATTGGCGACGTTGTAGCTGTAGACCGTATTGTTCGCGCCGATATCCGCCGTCCGCACGATGCCGCGCAGCACCGCGTCCTGGGTTTCGCCGGAGAAGGCCGTTTGCCGCGAGCCTTCCACCACCAGATTGCCGTTGGGCAGGACGTCGATCACCGTCACGGCGATCCGGGCGACGATCTTCTCGTTGTTGTTGACCTGCCCGCTGCCGTCGAAGCTGTTGTTCGAGTCCATCTTCATGGCCGGCAACTGGCCCTTCTTCGTCAGCAGCTTGCTGGCCCCCGGACTGAAGAGAAAGCTGCTGATGCTGGCGTCCAGGCCGGTCTTCTTGGCCGTCTTGGTGCTCGTGTCCTTGCTCGCCGCGGTATTTTCCTGCACCAAGATCGAGAGAATATCCCCCACCGCCAGCGCCTTGCGGTCGCTCGTAATGGCCCGCGGCGCCGCCGCGTTTGCCCAAAGAGAATCCGCCTGGAGCGCGGGACCCGCCAGGGTCATCGCTACTCCGATTGCACTATAGAATCGCATGCACCGTTTCTTCATTTGCCACCTTTCCTCGAAATTCGCGCCGGCTCTGCAAATTGCGAACCCGGATCACTTGCCCGGCCGCCCCATGCTCCAGCGCCTCCACCTTTAACGTGACGGCCAGGCCGCCCTCTTGCAGGACGGCTTCGACGATCTGCCCCCTCCGCACCAGCGGACGCAGCCGCAGGTGCGACGCCAGCACGACCGATCCCTGCGGCAGGCTCGACGCCACTTCCACACCCTCGGGCAATTCCGCGGAGCCGCCGATCGCTTCCCGCAGCGTCATGACATCCCGCCGTTCCTTGCTTAAATCCGCGTCCCGCAGCAATTCACCCCTCGGCACGAGCGAGCGCGCCACCCACACGTCGTTCCAAATCTGGGCCTGCAACGGCATCTGCCATTGTCCGATTAGTTCGTGTTCTGTCCGAAGTTCGAAGCGAACGATGAAGTTCGCGGTCACTCCGGCCAGCGGCAGCTCCACCACCTTGACCGCCAGCGGCTCGTTCGGCACGGAAGCCGGCGTCCAGGGCCGCAAACATCGGATTTGCAGTTCTCCCCGGGTCCGCACATGCGCTCGTTGCAGTTCAGCCGTGAGCAGGGTTTTCAGCTCCGGTTCCTCCAGGACGCGCGCGGCCCGCGTCACTACCACCTGCTCCGCCCCAGCCCAGGTCCGGCCAGCGTGCTTCTCTCCCAGCAGGGCGGTGAGCCTGGCTCGCGGCAGGACCAGCCGCTGTCCGAGCGGCGGCGCGTCGCACAGCCGCACCTTCTCCGCCGTTCCGTCCGTGACAAGCTGTTCCAGGAAAACTCCTTCGCCGGTGACTTGCGCCTCCGGTCGAAGCGTGGCGGGTTCCGCGGTCGTGGCAGATGGTTCCGCTGCGACTCCGCTCCAGGCGAGTCCCAGTGCCAATACCGCGATGCGTCCCAGCCGATTCATTCTTATCGCCGTAAATTGTTGCTCTGCTGCATCATGTCGTCGGCGGCCTGCACGGCCTTCGAGTTCACTTCGTAAGCCCGCTGCGCGACGATGAGGTTCACCATTTCCTCCACGACCTTTACATTGGAAAGTTCGACAAACCCCTGCTGCAACTCGCCAAAACCGTTTTCGCCGGGGTTGCCCAATTCGGGCGCGCCCGAGGCCGGCGATTCGCGGAACAGGTTTCGCCCGATCGGATCGAGTCCCGATGGATTCGAGAATCGAACGAGCTGGACCCGGTAGGATTGCGCTCCTCCCGACCCGAGGGTGGTCACGTCGCCGCTCGAAGTGATCGTGACGGAGGTTGTCCCGGTCGGAACCGGTTGGAAGCCGCCTTGAACGGGCAAGCCATCGCTAGTGGTAATTTGCCCCGTGGCATTGGTCTTCAAGGCGCCGTCCCGGGTGTACGCCGTCGTGCCGTCCGGCAATTGCACCTCGAAAAAACCATCCCCTTGGATGGCCACATCCCACTTGCTCCCCGTCTGGCTGAGTTCGCCGTTTGTAAAAATCTTGGAAGTCGAAACGGCGCGCGACCCATGCCCGATCTGCAATCCCGTCGGCAACTGGTTGCCGGAGCCCGCTTCCGCCCCGGCGGCGCGGGTGGTTTGGTAGAGCAAATCCTGAAACTCGATCCGGCTCTTCTTGAACCCCGTCGTGTTGACGTTCGCGAGGTTGTTCGCGATGACATCCAGATTCAGTTGCTGGGCCTGCATGCCCGTGGCGGAAGAATAGAGTGCGCGTAACATGGTCGTGCCGGTTGACTAGAGGTTGCCCAGGGTCGTGATCGCCTTCCCCAGGCGATCGTCCTGGCTTTGCACCACGCGCTGGTTCGCTTCGAATTGCCGCATGGCCGAGATCAGCCGCACCATCTCGGTCGTCGAGGACACGTTCGAGGCTTCCACGAATCCTTGCCGCACCGTGGAGCCGGTCGCCGGCATCGGTTGCGTCTCCGGTCCGGCGGGCACGAAGCACCCCCATCCGGTGGGCCGCAATTGTTTCAGGTCGGCGAATTCGACCACGCTCAACCGGCCGACCGGTTGCGTGCCTTGCGAGATTTCCCCGGTCGAAGCGACCGTGATCGGCCGCGGATTGGTGGGATCCATCTGGATCGGCGTCCCGCCATCCAGCACGGGGTAACCCGCCTTGGTCACCAGTTGGCCCTGGGCATTGACCGTGAACTCCCCGTTGCGCGTGAAAGCCGTCGTCCCGCCCGGCAATTGCACTTCGAAAAATCCGGCGCCTTCGATCGCGAAATCGGTGGGATGGCCCGTGGGCCGGAGCGGCCCGGGTTGGAAATTGGTCGTGAGCTTGGTTTGGGGAATCAGCCCTTCGATTCCAGCCCGTTCATCCTGGACCGCGGAGAACGATAGTTCCTGCGCCTTGAAGCCCGGCATCCCGGAGGAGGCGAGATTCTGGGAAATGACCTCCATCCATTGGCTTTGGGCCGTGAGGGCTGCGGAGGCCTGGTAGGCACTGACGTTCATCGCAGCTCATCATAGCACCGGCTGTGCCACGACTTTTATCGGCGAATTTCGCCGCCGGCCGAATCACGCCGCGGCGTCCGCGTAGTCGCACGTCAGGTGGGTGACCTGCCCGCAACTGCACCGCACCTGGATCATCTTGATCACGTCCCCTTCCCGCTCGAAGGTCACGCCTCCCACGGGCGCGGGGACGGCGGACGGCGGGTTCGCCGCGCTTTCCGTTCGAGAGGCGGCGCCCAGCGGCACAAAAGCCGGTTTCGCGCGTTCGCCCGGCATGCGCTTCACCCGGAAGCGGTCGGAAGCGCTCGCAGGGGTCTTCGTTGGGGCCAATGGTTGGAAAGCGGTTGTCATCGGGAGGGAGCTTCGCTCGGGCGGAGCCGCATCATGACGGTCACCCGGCTGTTCGATTCATCGGTCGCGGCCGAATCGGCCATCGGCATGGTGTCGGCATACCCGGCCACCTTGCGGATTTGTGCGGAGTCCACGCCATTCTCGATCAGCAGGCGCCGCGAGGCATTGGCCCGATTGGCGGTGAGATCCCAGTCGTCTCCGCGGCCTGCGTTCTCGGTTGAGCGGCGCTGCGAGTGGCCCTCGAGTTCGATATGGAAACTCGTGTACTGCGAAATCGTCCACGCGAGCGTGGTAAAGATCCATCGTCCGTACTCGGTAAACTCCGAGGAATCGGCGGCAAAAGCCGGTTTGCGTGCCCGGTCGAAGACGCTGATGCGCAACCCTTCCGGCGATAGCTCTAATTGGAGCGCGTTCTCGTCGGGATTGTCGGGATTGCTCTGCAACATCTTGCTCAGATCCTGATTCAACCGGCGCAACATCTGCAGCTCCACCGCCGAGGCCGAATCGAAATTCCCGGAGCTTTCCTTCACCGCCTGGACTTGATCGCTCGGAATGATCCCCACCGACTGTTTGGTAACCGAGGAGAACGGATTCCGGAACGCGCGTTCTACCGCCTCCTTGATCCGCTGGTCCTGCGCCGTCAGCCACAGCACCATGAAGAGCGCCATCATCGCCGTGACGAAGTCGGCGTAGGCTACCTTCCAGGCTCCACCGTGATGTCCGCCCTTCTTGCTCATTTTCCGCCTCCAGCCGATTTCAGCCGGTTTTCCATTTCGTCCGCGTCCGGCCGCACATCGCTGGTCAAGCCGCGGCGCGCGATCTCCACCGCCATGAGCGGAGCCATGCCGCCCGCGAAGGCGATCACCGCCGAGGCGATCGAGCGCAAGTACGCGTGCTTCGCCGCGTTGATGAACTCGATGTTCACCGCCAGCGGATTCATGAAGCCGTACGACACGAAAATCCCGAGGAACGTTCCGACCAGCGCGGCGGCGACCTTATGGCCAATCTCTTCGATCGGGCCCGCGATGGCGCCCATCGTAATCACGATGCCGAGCACGGCCGCCACGATCCCGAATCCCGGCATCGCGTCCGCCGCCTTGGCCAGCACACCGGCCGGCGCGTGATGTTCCTCCTCCATTCCTTCCAGCTCTGCCTCCAGCAATGTCTTTAATTGATCCGGCTTGATCTTCCCGTCCACCACCGGACGGAGCGATCCGCACAAAAAGCGCACCGCTTCCTTGTTCTGAAAGAAGGACTGGTACTTCGTCAAAATCGGGCTGCTGTCCGGGGCCGTCAGGTGCCCTTCCAGCGCCACCGTGCCGTTGCGGCGGCTGACGAGAAACAGTTCGTAGAGCACGCCGAACAAATCGAAATAGGAGCTCTTGCTGTAGGGAGACCCCTTGAGCGATGCCAGGATCTGGTGAATCAGCTCCACCAGAATGTGCTTCGGGGACATGATGATCAGCGCACCCAGCGCCGACCCGCAAATCACGATGACTTCCGAGAGATGCCAGAGCGACATCGGGTTGCCGCCGGCCATGACGAATCCGCCAAGCACCGACCCGATCACCACCAGGGCTCCAACAATAACTAGCATGGCAGGCAGGAGCCGGGGTTTACTCCGGCAGCTTGTTCACCTTGTCCAGCCACGTCCGCAGCGACAGGATCGCCCGGGTGTGGATCTGGCAAATGCGCGACTCCGTCACCCCGAACACCTCCGCGATTTCCCGGAGCCGCATGTCTTCGAAGTAATAGAGCGCCAGCACCTTCTTCTGCATCTCGGGCAGATGGTCCAGCCGCTCGATGATCAGGCTCGCCAGCTCCCGGCGCGACGTTTCTTCCACCGGATCGTCGCACGCCTCGTCGGAAATGATTTCGCTCTGGGCCGAACGCCGCTCCCCGTCCACCTTCGGCACCGCATCCAGATGAATGAACACCGCCGGTTGAATCTCGGTGAGCAGCTTCTCGTACTCGGGCACCGTCAACTGCAGCGCCCGCGCCATTTCGCCGTCCGTCGGCAGCCGGCCCTGGGTCTGTTCGAGCTCCCGCATCGTGCGCTCCACCGTCCGCGCCTTCACATGCACCGAGCGCGGCACCCAGTCCATCCGCCGCAATTCGTCCAGAATCGCGCCGCGGATGCGCAGCCGCGCATAACTCTCGAAGACCGGATTGATCTGCGGATCGAACTGGCGCACGGCGTTCAGCAAGCCGATCATGCCCGCGCTCTGCAAGTCCTCGATCGCCACATGCGTCGGCAGCGTCATCGCCATCTTGCCCACCACCGTTTTCACCAGCGGCAGGTACTCCTGGATCAACAAGTCTTCGGCGGTGCTTCCCGCCGAGGCCCGCCGGTACCGTTGCCAGAGTTCCACCGGGGTTGGGCTCGCGTCCAGCGTGGCTACCGATGATTCAGAGTCGTAAGAGTTCATACGTGAGAGTTGGCGCTATTTTGAGAAACTTCCGGCTGTTGTGTCCGCTGGGCGTGCGCTTGGTGCCAGTTGCGCACCCACACCCCGCCCCACCACCGCATCAGCCATCCGGCCGCGAGCGCGGAGACACTCGCCCGCAGGAGATTTTCCCCCCAGATCCCGGAGTCTCCCAGGCCGGGTGAAAGCCCGATTAAGAAACCGACCAGTCCGCCGATACTCATCATGGCTCGCATACGTTTCTCATTTCGCTCCGGTTCCGTGCATAAGCACCGGCCATGCCATTGTCGTTCTCGCGCCAGCTAGGCAGAAACTGCGCCCGCGCGCATCCCGCTTTCTTCCCCGGCGCCAGGCCCCGGCAGCAGCCGCCCCAGCAGCAGCTCGCTCGTCGCGTCGTAAAACCCGCCCGGCACTTCCTGGCCGGCGCTCAAGAACCGCACCATGCAATTTGTGCCCAGCATGAAATTCCAAAGTTTGCCCCAGCGGGGCTCGTCATCGAGATGGGTGAAAATGACGTCCGCGATCGGCAGCCCGCGGAATGCCCGGAGTTGCGCCATCAGAATGGGCACCTCGTACGCCGCGTTCAGCACGAGATGCACCTCCGGCGCCAGAAACTCCTTCAACCGCTCCCCCAGCGCCGCGACGGCCGTCGGATTCCGCCAATCCACTCCCGGCAGGTCGATAAAGTTGAGATCGGCCGCCACCGCCCCATGATCCACTCGCCAGGATCGATGAGTTCTAATCCCAAGTATCTCACAATAGATACTCAGATTTTCCGCCCCGTTGGCCGTCGCCCCGTCCAGCCGCCAGACCCGGGCCTGCTTCCCCTCCACCAGCGCCGCCCGCGTCAGCCACTTGCACAAGGCCGTCGTCTTTCCCACTCCCGATGGCCCCACCAGCACATGCGGCCGGATGGAATTCTCGAAAAAAGGAGGGGGGGTGCGCCAGCAACGTCCCAGGACTTCCCGGGTCAAGGCCAGCTCTTCCGCCAAAGTACCGGGCGGTTGTTCCCCATGTTCGGCCTGGATCATATCCATAAGCCGTTGAACCTGAATGCCTTGCAATCCAGCATTCGCCAGCATCGACTCCACCCTCCACCGTCCCGCCCCCCCCTTGGACCCTCCACCCTCCCTTAAACTCGAAAAAACAGAGGGGGGTGCCGCCGCATTCAGATACCGGTCGGCCGCGGCCGACTCGCCGATGGTCGAAATTTGCAGGGGGGATGCCTCGAGCGCGGCCGCCTTCGCTCGGGCGGTTTCCCGCGCCTTTTGCCTGGTCTCGGGGTCGGGTCGGCAAGCCAGCACTTCCAAACGCGGCTTTTGCCAGAGACGGGCGACCCCCGTGGGCTGAACCTGCTTCACCTCCAGCACGATGGCGTCCGGACCGAGGGTCGTTCGAATCTGGGCCACCGCTTCGGCCGGCGTGTCCGCGGTAAAGGGAATGACGTTCATCGATCAGGAAAGCTAGGCGGCGGGAATCAAGGCCGAGCTCTGCACGTCCACCCGGGACGGTATCTCCGAGTAGGACAGCACGGCCAGATCGGGAAAGGTGCTCTCGAAGAACCGCTTGAACCCGAGCCGGATTTGAGGCGCGCAGAGCACGAGAGGCGGCTGCCCCGCCGCGATCATCTTCTGAACCTGCTTGGAGAGCGTGTCGACCAGGTGCCGGGCCAGTCCCGGTTCCAGGCTCAGCGCGATCTCCGTCGGCGTCTGGCGGACCCCGCCGGCAATTTGCTGCTCGAGCTTCGGATCGAGCGTAATCGCCGACATCTTGCCGCGTTCGAGGAACGGCTTCGCCAACTGCGCCACCAAGGCCCGCCGGGCAAATTCGGAGAGCTCGTCCGGATTCTTGGTGACGCCCGCGAAATCCCCTACCTTTTCGAGAATTCCGGCAAGATTTCGAATCGAAATGCCTTCTGAAAGCAGGTTTTGCAGAATGCGTTGCACCTGGCCGACCGAGAGTTGAGCCGGGATCAACTCGTTCACGACCGTGGGGTGCGTCTGCTTGAGATTGTCCAAAAGGCTCTGCACATCCTGACGGCTGAGAATATCGGCGCAATTCCGTTTCAGTGTCTCCGAAAGATGCGTGATGATGACCGATGGCGCGTCGACCGTCGTGTATCCGGCGACTTCGGCGCTCTTGCGCTCGGATTCGGTGATCCAAGTGGCCGGGAGCTGGAAGACGGGTTCGACGGTGGGAACGCCTTTGAGCGTGACCTTGCTCTTGGTGGCGTTCATGGCCAGCCAATGCCCAGGCATGAGTTCGCCCTGAGCGATGCAGTTGCCCTTGAGCAGGAAGCGGTATTCGTTCGCCCCCAGTTGCAGATTGTTGCGTATCCGGATGGGAGGGATGACGACGCCGATCTCCTGCGCGAAATTCTGGCGAACACCGGTGACTCGCTCGAGCAGGTCGCCGCGCTTGCGCTGATCCGCCATGCTGACGAGCGCGTAACCCAGCTCCATCTGGAAGGCATCCAAGTTAAGCAGGCTGGTTAACTTCTCGGGGCTGGAATTTTCGGCAGCCGTTCCAGCAGGTTCTCCCGCGGCTCCGGCGGGCTTCTTTTCGCCGTCCGCCTGCGCCCGCTCGGTCAGCGCCTCCGGCTTTCGCTTATAGAGCGCGTAGGCCGCAAAACCGGTGCCCAAGGCGAGCAACATGAAAGGCGCCATCGGCAGGCCCGGCACCAGGGCCATAATCACCATCATGCCGGCCAAGAGGGCAATCGCTCTTGGAGAAAAGAGCAACTGGCGGCCCAATTCGCTGCCCAAATCGTTCTTGGCCGCGGCGCGCGTCACCAGGATGCCGGCGGCCACGGAAGTGATCAGAGCCGGAATCTGAGAGACGAGGCCATCGCCAATGGAGAGGAGGGTGTACTGGTGCAAGGAGTCGGTGAGGCTCATCCCCCGCTGAAGAATCCCGATGCCGAATCCGCCTAAGACATTCACCAGGGTAATCAGAATGGCCGCGATGGCGTCGCCGCGGACGAACTTGCTCGCTCCATCCATGGCTCCGTAAAAATCCGCCTCCTGCTCCACTTTGCGGCGCCGTGCCCGGGCTTCCGCTTCGTTAATCACCCCGGCATTGAGTTCGGCGTCGATGGCCATTTGTTTGCCGGGCATGGCGTCCAACGTGAAGCGCGCCGCGACTTCCGCGATACGCCCGGCGCCCTTGGTGATGACGATGAAATTGATCAGCACCAGGATGGCAAAAATGACGAGCCCAACCACGAAGTTGCCGCGCACCACGAAATTACCGAAAGCCTCGATGATATGCCCCGCATACCCATCGAGGAGAATAAGACGAGTCGACGCCACGTTCAACGCGAGGCGGAATAACGTCAGGAAGAGCAGCAAGGTCGGAAAGCCGGTAAAATCCGAAGGATCGCGCAAGTACATGATGACCAGCACGACCAGCAAAGAAAGCGCGATGCTCACGGCCAGGAGCGCGTCGAGCAGGAAGGCCGGCACGGGCAGAATCAGCAGGAGAATCGTGCCGAACAGGCCGAAAATGAGCCAGAGATCGGCTTGGCGAAATAGTTTCGCCAAGTTCGAGGCAGGCTTCGTTGCTGGTTTCGCGCTCACGCTTTTGGGCCGGCTGCAGGTAACTCTGTTTTAGGACTCGCGATTTCGCTCCGTGTAGTAACGGTAGCGATTCACGCGATAGACCCAGGCCAGGATTTCCGCCACCGCGGTATAAAACTGCACGGGGACTTCCGCGCCGACCTTGCCCAGCTTTAGCAGCGTGCGTGCCAGCGGTTTGTTCTCGATGATCGGCACCTGGTGCTTCGCGGCGATCTCGCGGATGCGCAGGGCGTTCAGGCGCGTGCCCTTGGCCACGATTTTCGGCGCCCGCATGGTGGCTTTGTCGTACCGCAAGGCGATGGCGATATGAGTCGGATTGGTCACTACCACGTCCGCCTTGGGCACTTCCTCGAGCATTTTGCGCTGCGAAATTTGCCGCCGCCGCCGGCGCATCTGGGCTTTGATCGCGGGATTGCCCTCGGTGTCCTTCATTTCGTCCTTCACCTCATCCCGCGTCATCATCAGATCCTGCTGCGTCTTCCAGAATTGGTAGCCGTAGTCCATCGCGGCAATGACGGCCAGGACGCCCGCCACGCGCATGACGATCTTCCAGGCGCTCTCCCCAATGAACTCGCCGATTCTGGGCAAGCTAACCGGAGTCGAGAAGATGGGATCGCTCATGATACCCAGCACGGTCCCGTAAGTCAGGGCCACCACAGCCGCCAGCTTGAGCATCGCGATGGCGGTAGGGACGGCGGTTTTGAAGGAGAAGATTCGCTTGAACCCTTCGACCACGTTCAGACGGTCCCAATGCGGCTCAAGCGCTTCGCTCACCAGCCGGAATCGGCTTTGCATCGCTCCGGCGATCAGGCCGGCCATCATGATGACGGCGACGACCGGCGCGAGCATGGCTCCGGCGGCCAGAAGGGCGCGCAGGAATTCCCGGGGCAGCGAGTCGTGCGTGAGCTGGATGTCGTGCAGATGGCTGAACATCCCCGTCATGCTTAAGGCAAGCTGTTGCCACAGCCCCTGGCCGCTGACGTAAAGCACGCTCATTCCGCCGGCCAGGACCGCAATCGTTTGAATCTCCTGGCTCCTGGGAAACTGCCCCTTCCGCAGCGACTCATCGAGGCGCCGTTGTGTCGGCTGCTCTGTCTTTTCGCCGGTCTGCTCGCTCATCGCTCAGGTCGCCAGCATGCGAAAAATGTTGAACAGATCGTCCGGCACGCGTCGAAAGGCATTGCCGATATGTTGCGCCAGCAAATTCAGGGTGAGTCCCATCATGGCCAGCCCCGCCAGCGTTCGGAACGCGAAGCTTTCCGCGAACACATTCATCTGCGGCACGGCCCGGCCCAGCACCGCCAGAAGCAGGCCCACAAGCAGCGTGACCGTCAGGAGCGGCGCCGCCATGAGCAGCCCCAGGCGGAAAATGGCCGTGGTGCGATCCACGAAATCCCACAAGAGCGACGTGCCAAGACCCGCGGCGCCGACGGGCACGATGCGGTACGATTCGCTCAACGCCGAGAGCAGGAAGTGGTGCAGGTCCAGGGTCAGAAACAGCACGAAGCCCAGACCCTGCAAGGCCAGGGTGATCGATTCCGAACGGTCGCGCGTGAACGGGTTGATGGCCCCAGAAAGGTTCAATCCCATTTCCATCGCGATGAGCCCGCCGCAGAACTCCAGCGCGAAGAAGCCGAGGCGAGCGGCCATGCCCGCCAGCAAACCGACGCCCGCTTCCCTCGCCAGCAGTCCGATCAAATCGAGAAACGACGTCGAGGAGAGATCCGGAACGCCCACGTTCGGGGCGATCAGCACCGATCCCAAGGCGGCCAAGGCCACGCGCATGCGCGTCGGGATGTTGCTGCTGCTGAAGATCGGAGCCACGGCGAGCAGGGCTCCCAGCCGGGTCAGCACCAGCACGAAACTGGCGATCTGAAAGTTCAGCATGAGTCGGCTCCTGTTATAGGGCCATCTCCGGGATCTTTTCGAAGATTGCGATGGTGAATTCCATCGTTCGCCGCAGCATCCAGGGAAGGAGAACGGCGAGGACGCTCGTCACGACCAGGGCCTTCGGCACAAAGGTCAAGGTTTGTTCGTTGATGGAGGTAACGGCCTGAAACAGGCTCACCGCCAGCCCGACGACCAGGGCGCTGACCAGAAAGGGCGCGGCCGCAGAGAGCGCCTGAAACATCAGCGCCTTCAGCAATTCCACGGAAAATTCAGGTGTCATAACTTTTTAGTAGCCAAAACTTTGCACAAGCGATCGAACGATCAGCCCCCAGCCATCCACCAGCACGAACAGCAGGATCTTCAACGGCAGGGAAATGCTCATCGGCGGCATCATCATCATGCCCATGCTCATCAGCACCGTCGCGACCACGAGATCGATCAACAAGAACGGGATAAAGAGCAAAAAACCCATTTGAAAGGCGGTCCGCAACTCGCTGATCACAAAGCCAGGCACCACGACCCGCAACGGTAATTCCGCCGCCCGCACCGCAGTCAGATCCGCCATGGCCGCGAAGAGTTCGACATCCTTCGGCCGGGCTTGGCGCAGCATGAAATTGCGCATGTGACCGCTGGCCCGATCCAAAGCTTCTTCGCCGGAAATTTGTTTGGCCTTGTAGGGCGCGATCGCATCGCGGTGAATGTTGTCCCAGGCCGGCGCCATGATGAAGAGCGTCATGAACAAGGCCAGGCCGATCAAAATCTGATTCGCGGGCGCACCCTGCACTCCCAGGGCGTTGCGCAGGAACGAGAGCACGACGACGATGCGCGTGAAGCTCGTCATCAGCAGCACGATCGAAGGCGCCAGCGTCAAGACCGTGATCGTGAAGAGGATTTGCAGCGCGGCATCCGCCGTCTGGGGCGGCCCGCCGTTTCCCAGGCCCACGTTGAACGTGATTGGGCCGACCGAAGCACCATTGGTGGAGATGCCTGGAGTCTGCCCGTGCGAGGACGCCAGCATCAAAGCCGCCACCGCAAGTAATACCGCCCAAGCCAATCGAAAGCCTCCAGTTTGTGGCTTAAGAAGCACGTTCGCCCCTCCCCGCCAGCAGGCGTTCGAGCGCGACTGCGAAGCCCGATGGGGCTTCTTCTCGCGCGACGGTGGCGGGCGCTTCCTCGCCATCGGGAAGCGGCGTCAGCAATGAGACCCCTGAGGGGGAAGCGGACACGAGGAGCCGCTGCTTTTCGTAGCCGACGACATAAAGCGCATGCCGGTTGCCGAGCGAGCGAGCCTCGAGGACCGTCAACTTCGCGGCCCGCCGGCGGGCTCCAGTGAAGCGATCCAAGTTTCGATAAGCCCAGGCGCCTCCGAGAAACAATGCGATCACGAAAACCAGCGCGCCGAACAGGCGCAACAGCGAACCGCCCACTTCGGCCGGCTTGAGCCCTGCCGTCGATTGCATCTCCGCTGCGTGAGCGTGGAGGAGGGCGAGCAGAACCAAGCCGGATATCGCCGCCATCCGAAAGCCGCACCGAAGCAACGTGCAACACGGCCGTGAATGCAGGAGACTCATTTACTTGCCTAGCGTCTCGGTGATTTTAATGCCGAAACGGTCGTCCACCACGACCACTTCGCCGCGTGCCACCAGTTTTTGGTTAACGTATAGATCGACTGGTTCGTCGGCCTTTTTATCGAGCTGGACAACGCTGCCGGCATTCAACCGGAGCACATCGAGCATCGTCATTTGGCAGGACCCGAGGCCGACCGATACTTTGATCAGCACGTCCATCAGGGCTTCGAGATTGGGCGAAGATTCAGTCATGGGAAAGCGAGGCTCAGGATTTCAGAACTTTGGTGATTTCAACGGCAAGATGGTCTTCCACGCTGCCAAGGCGGCCGGCATACTTCGTCACGGCTCCGATCCGAATCTGCACATTGGCGCTGGCATCGGGACGCAGTTGCAGGACATCGCCGGGGCGGAGGCTGGCCCACTCGCGAACTGAGACTTCCATGCCGGTCCACTCGGCCGCGAGGGTGAGTTCCACTTCGTCGAGGGCCGAATTCCACTTCGGCAAGGTCACGGCGGGCGGTCCGGTGCGCTCCTTGGCGCCGCCCTCCAGCGGACGTCCCAGCTCTTTCGTGAGCGGTTCGAGCGTGACTCCGGGGATGCCGAATTGAATCTGTTCGGTCGCTTCTCCGATCTGAACCTGCAGGGAGAAAGCCAGCATCATCGTGTTTGGACCGGCGACTTGCACGAATTGCCCCCCGGATTCGTGGCCCAGAATGGCCGGGGTCAAGTCGGTGCGCTGGGTCCAACGTCCGGACCATTCCGTCAGCATCATTTGCACGACCTCGTCCAGCAGGGCCATCTCGAGTTCGCTCAGTTCGCGCGGCGTCTCGGCGGGAATGGCGGGCCCGCCGAGCAGACGGTCGACCAGGATCATCCCCAGCCGGCTCGGAAGTTCCATGACGGACACGCCCCGCAGCGGTTCGACCTTGAACAGGGTAACGTAGTTCGAATCCGGGATTCCCTGGATGAATCGGTGATACGGCACAGCCTCGATCTTCGTGAGCTGCACCGCGGCGTCGATCCGCAGATACATGGAGAGCCGGCCGGCCACCGCGCGCGCGTAATCCTCGTGCCACAGGCGCAATTTGCGCATCTCGAGGCTGCTCAGGAAGGCGGGCTGGCGAAAGTCGTACGATTGCGTCCGCGACGTCGAAGCCGGCTCGATCGGAAAATTCTCGGGCACGGTGGCCACGAGATCCTGCGTTTCCGAGGCGGGCGCCTCAAGTTCTGGCCCAGCGGGGGTTTCAACCGCTGGGCTGGTCAATGGTGCTTCAACATCCATGTTGGCAATCGATCCGGAATGTCCAGCCGCGCTTACTGCACGGCGAACTCCGTAAAGTACAACTCCTGCACAAGACCGGAGCCGAGAGCGTTATTGAAGACGGAAATCAGTTCAGATCGGATCAGATTTCGCGCGCCGGGTTTCTCTAAATCCTGGATGGATTTGCTGCCGAGGGCGCTCGAGGCCAGGTCGGTCAATTGATCGCGGCTGGCGTCGACTTTGGTCTTCAGCGAGGCGTCCGTGCCGACCAGAGTGAAGGAGGTCAGGAGATACCGAGTGCCGAGGGAGCCGGCCACATTGACCAGCACTTTGCCGAAGGGATAGTTCAGCCGGCCGCCCGGGCCCGCCGACATTCCATCGCCCTTTTCGCCCCCGCCGCCGTGGCCTCCTCCCTGCTCGCCCCCGCCGCCGTGTCCGCCTGCCTGCTCCGCGTGGGCTTCCGCCGTTCCGGATTCGCCGCCCGCGGCAGCAAGGGCCTTCTTGATCTTTGGAATGACCAGAAAACTGGTGGTGACGTAGGCCAGGACGGGCATCAGCACCACCACCAGGATGACCGGCAGCAGCGCCTTGATCCCGCCGCCGGCCGCCGGAGCGGTCGCCGCCGCGGCCTCCGCTTTCGCAGCGGCGCTTTTCGGATCTTTTTCGGGAGCAGCCATGACCGTGAATTAGTTCGGGATTAGCGCTTGATGTTGACCATCTCCTGGAGAAATTCGTCGCTCGTGGTGATGATCCGGGCGCTCGCCTGGAAGTCGCGCTGGGTGGTGATCAGATTGGCGAATTCGTTCGCCAGGTCGACGTTCGAAAGCTCAAGCCGGCCGGATTCGACCGCACCCAACCCGTTGCCGTTCGGCGCCGCGGGCGCGGCCAAAGGCCCGGCCGCGAGCATGCCGGAGTAGAGATTGTTTCCCTCGCGCATGAGGGATTGGGGATCCCGGAAATCCTGGAGCAGGATCTGTCCACGCACGAACTCCGTTCCGTCCGAGAGCCGGACATTGATCATGCCGAGCTTGTTGATGCTGAAGGATTGGAGCGTTGCGCCCGGAGCGGCGGTGGCCGGCGCGCCGGTCTCATCGATCACGATGTCGCCGATCGTGCTGAGCGAACCGTCCGTATAGCCTTGGACGCGCATATTGTTGTTGGTCACCAGCCGGCCGGCTTCATCGCGCCGGAAATTTCCGGCCCGCGTCACGAAGTCGACGCTGTTCGCGTTGTCGCGCACCACGAAATAGCCCCGTCCCGCAATGTTCAAATCGGTGGTGAGCGACGTTTGGGCGACCGAGCCCGGGTTTTCGATCAAACGAACCGCCGAGGTGGTCACGCCGGTGCCGATCTGAAGCGCGGGGACATTGCTGCTGCCGTCGCGGCCCGGGGTGGAGGTTTGATACGTCTGGCTCAGGGCGTCCGCGAATTCGATGCGGGAACCTTTGAAACCGATCGTATTCACGTTGGCGATGTTATTGCCGATGACGTCCATCTGCTGCTGAAATTGCTTCATGCCGCTGACGCCAGAATTTAGGGAACGAACCATAATTTATGTTTTGATTTCGGTTAGGGAGCGCTCACTGCCAGAATTTGGCCAAGTTCATAAGCCGTCCCGTTCACCACGAGTTTAGGCGTCCCTGCCTCGACCTGCACCGCACTGACAGGGCCGGCGATCGACTCGTCGGTCCCGATCTGCACTTCGACCGCCCGCCCGATCAGGGCGTTGGCCTGCAGAAATTGTTGCTCGGCCCGCATCGCTTCGATGTCCTTTTGCATCGCGCGGGATTGTTCGAGCGCAGAGAATTGCGCCATTTGGGCGATGAAAGTGGTATCGGCCGTGGGATTGAGCGGATCTTGCGAGGAGAACTGCGCCACCACGAGCTTCAGAAATTCGTCCTGGCCCAGCGCTTTGGTCGGGAGCGCGAATTCCCGCTCGATATTCGCGGTGCTGTTCGCCGAGGATGTATTGTCCACTGTCATATTCTTAGGCCCAAAGTTCCCAGGTCCCAGCGCGGGTGCCGGACTTAATCGTGCGGATCGAGGAGGTCCGGCGGGCGGGCATCGGTTCCGCGGACGTCTCTCCCCCGGCTTGGCGGCGCGCCTGTTCGCGCGGCTGCCGGCCCGCTTCGTCTTGAGCGTTGGAGTTCGAAGCGTTCTGTTCGAAATGGGAATTCTGCCGCGGCTTGCTCTCGAAGTCGTGGAGGCGAATCCCCTGAACGGCCAGCGATTGCTGCAGCTCGCTCCAACGGTTCGTCAATCCCGGCAAATCGCCGCGTTCGATCCGGGCTTTAACCTCAATGACATCGGCCACTCGGACGAGCTGCACCGCGATCTGCGTATCGCTGTCCGCGCGCAGAACCACCATCATCGAGTCCAGTTTGAGATCGCGCACCTGACCGGCGTGGAGGGCAATTTCACCGGCCAACTCCGGAATCGTGCGGGCACCGCTCGGCTTTCCAATCGCGGATTTCGGGGCCGCAGCCTCCAGCCGCTCAGCGGGCTTGAGTTCCCAAGGCGCAAATCCTTCCAGCCCAGAGGCGCGCGCGATGGAAGCGGCTCCCTCGGGGGCATCCTTGCGGAGGTCCATCCCTCCCGCCGAGGTGTTGCTCGCGACGACGGTACTCCTCGGAGCGGAGGATTCCGTCCGGTGCGTTCCTTCGATGGGCTGCGCTTGCATCACGTCTGCTTTAGCAACCGGTATGCCACCCCGCCGGTGGCGTGGATCGGCAGCCGCAATGCGGTGTTCTTTGCCTAGTGCGGCAACGCCAGGTTGCTCCGGGCCGCCTTCCGGCGAGGGCAGTTCAACCTCCGGCTCAAAATCTGCCCGATCCGGAACTCCTGACTCCCTGACGGCAGGAGCCGGCTTCGGCCGAGGTTCAAAATCCCCGCCTGTCCGCCCTTCCGATTCCGGGGGGCGCGCCAATCGAGCGGAAACCACCGTTTCCCGAATCGCCTCAACCGAAAGTGTTGGAGGTGCAGTTTTTGCCGGGCCGGGTTCGAATGTCGGGGACACGTCCGAGGGCTTGATGGAGGAGTCCCCCCCCCGAGGTGCGGTGGTTGTAGATCGCGTGCGGCCCTGCCAGGACCGAACGAGCCGGAACTCCGCCGAACTGATGCGTGTCTCGATGGGTCGGTGGGTCAAAGGTTCCACGGACGAAACCGGCCCCGTCGAGGGGCTAACCTGTTGCCGGGATTCCGAATGGGGAGGATTTGGTGATCGCGATTCGCTGAGCACTTGTAGCTCAGGGCGACCCACCGCCCGAATCGAGGAAGCTTTGGCAGCGTTCGTCGGCTCGGCGGACAAGTCGAACTCCGGTTCGAATGCCGCGCTTTCGCCGGAACGCGTTTCTCGCGTCGGCGGCAAGAATGCCTTTTCAGAGGCCGTGGAGGCCGTCGACGGTTCTGGGGTATCCGAGAATGTAGCCGCTCCTTGCCGGGGCTTCCCCTCGCTGGTTTGCTTCAGCGAAGTTCCGGGGAGTTCTAATTCCGCGGCAATCGGTGTGTCTTCTGGCTTCGGAAGGTTCGACCGTGAAATAACCGCTGATGCCGGCGTGCCGGTTACTCGCAAGGCTGAATCCAGAGTCGAGTGTCGCGCAAGCTCCTCGGTATCCCACTCGGAGCTGGGTGGAATCGCGGCTTGCTTGGCCTTGCCTGGATTCTGATCGGTCAGTGAAATGAACGGCGCCAGTACAATCGAATCCCCAGAATTCTCACTTGTTCCGAGGGACGGGAGGCTCGGCGCTGCAGGCTGCGCCGCTTGACTCCCCTTGATTACTTCTTGCTTCGGTGTGTGATGTTCCTCAGCGGGGCTTCCTTTTTGAATCGCCGACGGTCTGTCCTGCGCAGCGGCGAGCTGCGGTATGGCCGTTTCCTCCGAGACGGAAGCTTGCCCGCCGGATAAGGGAACAGCGTTTCGAGCGCCAATTTCCGTAGTCGACGATATTCGCGTATCGTTGGCTACGGGCCGTGTCGGTTCAGTCTTGTTCCCTGCGTCGCTCGCATACTTTGCTTCGAGCGGCCTGCTCGGTTCATACTGGTTCTGGATTCGGTCGGAGCCATTGAATTCAACCTCTTGGGAGAGGGCTTCCGTCTGAGAGGGGATTTTTCCCGCAAGGCCTGGAGCTATCCTATCGAGTGAGGCTTTCTCTAACTTAGCTTCCGCGGCCGGCATGCCCTGCTCGGGGTCTGACCCAAGCAGAAGATGTTCTCTCGTCTGGCCAATGTTGCCACTCGGGCTCGCGGTTGGGGTAACCGCCGTCGCGAAGGGTGGCGTCGAACCCGAAGCTTCGGTAAAAGCAGCAGGTTCCGCTTCGCGGACGAATCTCTGCGGCAAAGGTTGCTCCAATGCAGCAAGGCTTGGAACTCTTGGATCGACTTCCCGACGACCCTCTCCAGTTCCAGCCAGCGCGTATCCAGGTCCAATTGGGGCGTCCGGCGTCGTGGCAGCCCAGTGGGACATCGGCGATTTCGGGCTTGTTTCTATCGGTATCGTGCTCGCGCTCGGCGGGGCTTCCTGGTTGGTGCTGAAACCGGAGGCCAGGATTGATACGACCTCTCGCAGGTTTGAAATCGGAGTTGGTTGTTGCGGAGATGTGAGGGAAGGGAGCGATGTGAAAATCTGCGAAATTCCCGGCTGCGCTGTCCGTGAGAGTTCGAGAGGACTCAGTCTAACCTCGCCTGATCTAATCTGCGGGTCCGCAGAGGCCCCCGTCGGGAGTGTCGAATTGACTTTTCCGGGTGGGATCGATGGGTTCGTCTGAATTACTTCCGGCTCAATGGCATCAGCGATTTGCGATCCACGGTCAGGCCATGCAATACCCCGCGCCGCTTCGGCTTCCGGATTACGAGTAACTGCCACTTCAGAAACAGTTTGTTCCGCACGAGCCGGAGTGAACTGACTCCTCTGAATCGCCGCAACGTCTGCCATGCGAAACAAGGCCGATTCCGTTCCGAAGCCGAGTGAAGTATGCATGCCTGACCCAGGCAAGGTTGGCGGCTCAATCTCAGATGTTGGCTGAGTTGCTACTGCTTGCGAACGGGCCTCGGATTTAGCAGAAGACCGACGGTTTTGCAGGGGAGCTTGAGGTGCCTGGTCCTGCTTAAGTTCAACGTATGCCATGGACCCGGCGCCTTCATCAATCCGCTGAACGGTTCTCGGCTCCGCCCCTTCGTCTGCTCGACCATCGTTCGAGTAATACTTTGGCCCCCAATTCGCAGGGGCGGAGACGAAATTCTGCCCGGCCTGGCGCGCGCTCGTTTCGACGGATGATTCCGCGGTGGCCACAGATGGATCGGTCTCGCCGATGGCCCAATTCGTCAGGATGAGACCGCTCGCGGACCGATGAATCCCTGATGTTACAGGTGCTGGCGTAAGGGGCGTTCCCTCGGCCCTCGCTTCAACTACGATGGAGTTCTCCATCGCAGCCGGTATCGGTTCGTAATCGGCACTGGCTTGACCACCGACCTGCCTACTCGCCGCGGTTTCATTCTGCGCGATTCGCACAGTGGCGCCTAATCTGCCCTCCAAAAGGACCTGAGAGAAAGTCATCGCCGTCCGGTCCGGAAGGGATCTCTGCTCTGTGGCGAAGGCAGCATCGGCCATTGCGGAGGGAAGTTTCGAAATCGAGGGATCACCGAAGTCTCGCACGCCCTCCGTTTTCGTTGACGCTAGGCTCGTTCCTGTGCGATCCGGGCGTGTGGAATAGACGGCATTAACGGCAGGCAAAACTCTGTCTTCAGTCGCAACTGACGGCACTTCACGAGAGTGATCCGAAGCCGGCTCGGTATGGATCGGTGAATTCTTGCGTGCGGCTCGCTGGGCTCGGGCGAGTTGGTTTTCTGAGGGCACGCCGACCGGCTGATCTGCTTCATGACGCACTGGGACAAAACCAGGAAGCTCCATTCCCTGGGCTCCAGGCACCGGTTCCGATAGTCCACTCCTTAGCCTCGAAGCGTTAACGGAGTTAACCGTCGATTCGACAGACGCGTCGGAGGCCGAATCTCCCTCAGGGCTTTTCGGACCTGCGGGATCCGAGATGGTAGTGGTTACGCCGCGGTTCACAACCACCAGGCTGGGCGCGTCCCCTTCAGGCAGGGGCTGCGTGGTGACTGCATCCGGGGCCTCCATCACTGTGAGGTTCAGTTGGGGCCACACGGTCCAGCCAAGCCATTCGGCGGCTGTCGGGACCAGGCTTTCGAATCCCCTTGCGGATGCCCCAGAAGTCTCCCGAGGCGAATCGGCCTCAGTGTCGGACGTCTGTGCGTTCTCCGCGCGGGCGGTATCTGCAGGCCCAGCTTCGTCCGCGAGCCATGTCTCGGCGGCCGGCTTAGGGCCAGCGGACGCGCTCGAAAACAAGGCAGATCTTGTTTCGAGTGTGCCAGACTCCTTTATCCCTCGCGGCAGAGTGGCGGCGGGGGCAATTACCCTGCCGGTTTGCCAACCAGCGACGGGCTTCGAAGGAATTGCCTGTTGGGCGAGACTCTGTGCGAATGTGCATTCGAGCGCTGGAGCCTCCGCCAATTCCGAAAGCGTCGGTGAAGCACCCTGGCCGGCCAACGGATCGACGGCAACGCCTCCGGTGGGCAGGAGCAGGGATAGCGGTGAACTCATGGTAAAGTTGCGGGGGCGTTGCCACTGCGCTTGATGGCCAGGCGGAGCTTGTCGGAAATCACGGCGGCGCGTTTGGCTTCGCCCGGGCCGAGTTTGGAAAGGGCTTCGAGAATCGGGCCGGTTTCGGCGTCCTTCATCACCATCATCAGCTTGGCCGCCTCGGCGTCCTGCATGTTCTTGACGATCCCGGCTGCGCCGTCCGGCGACATCCCGGCGTAGACCTTCGCGAGCTTTTTGAGGTTCTGTTGCTCGTCCTCTTTCACCCGCGTCAAGTTCTCTTCGAGCTGCCGCTGCAACCGCACCACCAATTGCGTTGCTTGATTCAATTCGGCGCGTTGCCGGTCCAGCGTTTCGGTCAGCTCCGCCAGCTCCTTCTGCCGGGCGGCCATTTCCTCCTTCTCCTTGCGCAGGTGGTCGATCATCTGATCGACCTCCGGAGAACTGGCGTCCCAGAGCAAAACCGCTTTCACCACGGGGTGCTCCGCCTTTTTCGGAAGCGTCACCGTCAGTTCGGTTTGCTTCAAGATTGCCGCGGTCGTGGCCAGGTACAGCACGAGAGCCAGCACGGGAGCGACCCAGTTCGAGGCCAGCAGCTTCATCGCATGGCCTCCTCACGCGCCGCTCCCGATGCCATCGCGAAATCCTGGAGCGCGGAACCCCGCGTGCCGAGCTCGTCGAGAAACTTCAATTCCTCCTGGCGTTCCTTCTGGGTGTGCCGCGCGCGATGTTGCTGGAAATGCTTCTCGACCACTTCCCGCTCCCGCCGGGCTCGGGTGCAATTCTCGGAAGCCTGCGTCAGCGCGCTCAACGTGGCGGCCACGACCTGTTCCTGCTGTCGGCGGCGCACTTCCAAGGTTTGATACCCGTCCCGCAATCGCGCCAACTCCAGGCCGGCGATGCCGCGCGCGCCGCGCGCGCGAATTTCTGAACGAATCGATTCCAGGCGTTGCTCCTCCTGGGCCAGAAAGGCCAATGCTTGACGGTGCGCCATCGCGGCCTTCCCGTACTCCTCGATGGCCGCGCGCTCGCGATGTTCTCTTACCGTTCGGACCGCCTCCAGCGAATATCGAAATTTCTTCATGCCGCCTTGGGTTTACCTTGGGGTTCTGCGGTTTCGCCGCCCAGCGCTGCCGCCAGACGCTGCCAGCTTTCGGCTGTCGAAAAACCTTCCGAGATTCCCTGGCGCAAAAACGATTGCAACGGCTCATGGAGCCGGATCGCTTCGTCGATGCCGCGGCTGCTGCCGGGGGCGTAGGCGCCGATATTGATTAAATCCTGGTTTTTCCGATACGTCGCGAGCAATTCCCGCGCGCGCGCGCTCACTTCCAATTGGGCGGTGTTCAGCAAATCTCGCGTGAGCCGGCTCACGCTCTCCAGCACATCGATCGCGGGATAATGATTTTGCGTCGCCAGTTCGCGCGTCAGCACGATATGTCCGTCCAGAATCGAGCGCACGGAATCGGCGATCGGATCGTTCATATCGTCGGCTTCCACGAGCGTCGTGAACAATCCCGTAATGCTTCCGCGTTCCGCGGTGCCGGCCCGTTCCAGCAATTGCGGCAGCAGCGAAAAGACCGAGGGGGTGTAACCCCGCGTCGCCGGCGGTTCCCCGACCGCCAGACCAATCTCGCGCTGCGCCATGGCAAACCGGGTGACCGAGTCCATCATCAGGAGGACGCTCTTGCCCTCGTCCCGGAAGCGTTCGGCGATCGCCATGGCCAGAAACGCGCCTTTCAGCCGGGCCAAGGCCGGTTCGTTCGAGGTCGCCACGACTACCACCGATTTCTGCCGGCCGGCCTCGTCGAGATCCTTCTCCAAAAACTCGCGCACTTCACGCCCTCGTTCGCCGATCAGCGCAATGACATTGACGTCGGCTTCCGCGCGGCTCGCCATCATCCCGAGCAGCGTCGATTTGCCCACGCCGCTTCCGGCGAAGATTCCCAAACGCTGGCCTCGCCCGCACGGGATGAACGTATCGATGGCCTTGATCCCCGTGCGAAACACTTCGCGGATGCGCTGCCGCTTGAGGGGGTGCGGCGGCTGCAAGGCCAGGGGAGCTTCCACGCCCGACCGGATCGGGCCGTGGCCATCCAGCGGCTCGCCCAGCCCATTGATCACCCGTCCGCGCAATTCGTCGCCGACCCGCACCGTCAGCGGCGCCCCGAGTGCGATCACTTCGCTCCCGGGATGAATCCCATGCACCTCACCGAGAGGCATCAAGAGCAGATGGTGATTCCTGAATCCGACCACTTCCGCCAGCGTGGATCCGTCATGCCGGGCCGATTCGATGCGGCACACCTCTCCCATGGCCGCGAGCGGCCCTTCCGATTCGATCACCAGGCCGATGAGCTGAACGACTCGCCCGCGATTGGATACCAGGCGTGCCTGGCGCACCCTTCCGGCGCATTGCTCGAGCAATCCGTTTCGCCGGTCGTTTTCCGGTGTGGCCATCATCGCGTGGGGATTTCCTCGTCTCAGTTCGCTTGCAACGTTTGCCGCACGATTTCCAGTTTTGTCTCCCGGCGCGCATCGAGAATGCCAAACTTCGTTCTTACGATGCACCCGCCCCGGGTCACCTCGGCCGAGGCTCTCAACGTCAGTCGTCCGGCGGCTTCGCTGGCCGTGAGCCACCCGGGCTCGGCGCGTTGGAGCAGCGCGAGATCCTCGGGGTTTAATTCCACCTGTGCCGCCGAATCGCCTTCGACATCGTTCAAGGCCTCCCGCACGACCGCCGCCACGGTTTCCGATGAAATCTCGATGCCGCCCACGATGCGCCGCGCAATTTCCAGCGCCAGCGAGATCAGCCCGCTTTCGCTCTCGCGCAAGGCCTTCGTCCAGGCCGTTTCCATGCGCGCCAGCACGCCGTGTTTAAGCTGTTTGATTTCCTCCCAATCGCGCGCCAAAGCCTCTCTGGCCCGAGCTTCTCCATCTTTGAGCCCCCGCTCGTACTCCGCCTTCGCGGCGCATGGATCGAGCGCCGCCGCGCCGCTCCGGGCGGTGCGCACGCCGGATAGCCGGCCGTCGAAAATAATTCGTTCAACCACCGCCGGCATTCTTTGCCTCCGCTCCATTCCCCAGATCGAGCTCCCCCTCGGCTTCCAGCCGCCGCACCACCTCGATGATCTTTAATTGCGCCGTCTCGATCTCCTTCGCGCGAACCGCCCCCATCATCGCGATCTCTTCGTTCACTGTTTCGGCCGCGCGTTTCGAAATGCTGCCGAGCAGCAGCCCCTTGAGCTTTTCGCTGGCCGACTTCAAAGCCATCGCCAGGTCCTGCATGTCCACTTCGCGCATGACGCGCTGCAGGCCGCCCGGATCGATCTGCGTCAAATCCTCGAACGTGAACATCTTCTGCTGAATCAATTGGGCCAGCTCGGGATTCTTCTCCTGCAACGCGGCGATGATGCTCTTGGAAAGCGTCTTGTCCAAAGCGTTGAGGAGTGCCGCCGCGCTTTTGACGCCGCCGGTGCTGTTCAGCGCCTTGGGTTGCCGGCCCCGGCTCCGCGCATTGAGTATGCTCACCACCTTGTCCGCCACTTCGATCGGCGTCGGGGAAAGCGTGGCCAGACGCTCGACGACCTGTTCGCGCAGGTCGGTGCGCAGGAGGAACAGCGCCTGCGAGGCCTTTTCCGGCGGCAGATGACTGAGGACGAACGCGATGGTTTGAGGTTGCTCGTGCTTGAGCAAATTGAACACCTGCCGCGGCTCCGACTCCATGATTTCCTGCATGGCCGGCACGGGCACCCGGCTGGGCGACACACGATTCACGACGTCCGAAGCCCGAAACAAACCGACCGCCTTGGAGAGCAACGCCTGCGTCGGCTGCACTCCGCCCCGGCAGGACATCCCGGCCCGAACCGCCACGGTCGCGAATTCCTTCATGATCGCCGTCTGCATCTCTCGGGGCACGAGCTGGATCTTGGCCATTTCCTGCGTCACGGCGTCCAGTTCGTGGTCGTCGAATTTCTTGAGTAATTGCGCGGCCACTTCCGGCTCGAGAATGAACAATAGCCGGGCGAGCTTCTGGACGGGAGTAAACGTGGCCAGTTCCGCCTCCGCGCTCTCCACTAATGTTGGATCGTGGGCTGTCATGCTAGCTGGCTCGCCCATTTGAATCCCCCATCCAGGTGCGCAAGGCTTCGGTCATGTTCTCGGGATTCTCCCGGATCAGCCGGTTTAGCACGTCGGGCGTAATCGCGGTGGAATCGACGCTTTCGATCCGCCCATTCCGCTTGGCTTCGCCCGCGGGGGCGCCAGGCGCGGCAAAACTCTCCAGCGGGGTCTTCTTGAACAGATTGACGAACACCATGATCGCCACCAGGGCGAGCACCGGGTAGGCGATGCGGGTGCCCGTCTCCCACCAAAACTGCTTCTTCTCCTGCCGATCCATGTTCTCGGAAATCTCGGTGGCCTGCTGGTCGTTGAAAACCATCTCCTCCAGCGTGATTTCATCCTGGCGCGTGGCGCCGGCATCCGTGCGAATGCCCAGGGCGCTCTGCACGATCCGCTTCAAGCTTTGCAGCTCCTCCGGCTTCCGTGTTACCGCCACGCGATTGGTGCCGGTTCCTTCATGGCGGGATGCGATAAACACGGCCGCGCTCACCCGCGTCACTCCCCCGGCGCCCTGCAGAATATTGCTGACGCTCTTGTTGATCTCGTACTGCTTGTTGGTGACTGTTTTACGCGTCTTCGAATTGCTGAGGGCGGCGTTGCTCGCGTTGTTCGTGTCACCGCTGTTGCTCGTGATGCCCGGAGCGCCGCCTGGCGTGGCCGCCTGGTTATTCACGGTATCCAGATTCTCGTCGTTGATCGTGGTGCTCCGCTCCACCTGGCCATCCGGATCGAACTTCTCTTCCGTCCGGTTAATGCTTTCGAAATTGATCTCAGCCGCCACGCGAACGACGGCCTGGCCTAGCCCCAGCACCGCCTCGAGCATTCCCTCCGCTTTGCGCGCCAGGTACTCCTCCACGCTTTTCCGGGCCGCCAACTGCGTCGAAGTGAGACTTCCCAGCGAATCGCTTTCTCCGGCCTCCGAAAGCACCGTGCCTCGGTGATCGACGACGGCTACATGATTGGCCGTGAGCCCTTCCACGGCGTTGGCCACCAGAAATCGAATCGCGTTGACCGAGGGCGCGGTCATGGCCGCCATGCCCCGGGTCCGGACAAAGACCGAAGCCGTCGGATGCTTTTTAGCCTCCACCAGCAATCGATTTTCCGGCACCACGATCATCACCCGAGCCGACTCGACTCCGTCCATCTGGCCGATGGTTCGCGCCAGTTCTCCTTGAATCGCCCGGACGTAATTCGCCCGCTGCACCAGGTCCGAAATGCCGAAATTCGCCTTGTCGAAAATTTCGAAACCGACCCCTTCCCCTCGCGGGATTCCTTTGGTCGCGAGTTGCAGGCGTGCGAAGTGAACTTTGTCCGAAGGCACGCGAATCGATCCGCCGTCCTGCGACAAGGTATAGGGCACCTTCAACTCATCCAGCGCCGCCGTAACTCGCCCTGCTTCCGATGGTTCCATCCGGCCGTAAAGCAACCCGTACTCCACCTTGCGGCTCCACAGACCCAACGTGCCCAAGCCGATCAGCACCACCGTGCCGGCCATCAATACACTCACTCGCTGGTTCAGCCCAAGCTGACCCCACATCGCGAGCAAGTGCGCGCCCAAATGTTTTATCTTCTCCATTGCCTACCTTTGGCCTTTCGGCCTGCTCACACCTGCATGCGCATCAGTTCTTGATACGATTCGAGCAGCTTGTTCCGCACCTCGACCATCAATTGAAAGGACACGCTCGCCTCCTCCATGGCGATCATCGCTTGATGCAGCGGCACATTCTCGCCGGCCATCATCGCGCTGATTTTCTCCCCCGCTGCCGCAGATTTCGCGGAAACTTCCCCCGTCAATTGGCCGAGCAGGCTGCTGAACGGCTTGGCCCCTTCCGCGGAACCAGGCCCGGCGATGTCGATTCCCCGGCTGGGCGCATCCGTCATCGGCACGCGCACCCGCGCCGGCGACAGCGCTTGGGCCCAGGAGGCCGTCAAGTCGGAACCAATGCCTGAAATCGAGTTCATCGCGCCTTTCCGTTAATGGGTTTGGGTATTCATGCCGCCGCGCCCCTTAACCGCGCTTGCCGATGCCGAGAGTCTGCAACGCCATGCTGCGCGAGGTTTTTACCACGGCCAGGTTTGCTTCGAAGGCCCGGGACGCCATCATCAAGTCCACCATTTCCTTGTGCGTGTCGATATCGGGCATGGCCACCATCCCGCTGGCATCCGCGTCGGGGTGGCCGGGATTATGCACGAGCCGCGGAGGCCGCTGGTCCGCTTCCACTCGGGCCACGGGTATCGCAATGCCCCCCTGCCCGAGCCCGGCGTTCTGCTGGGCCAGCACCGTTTCGAAGATCACCTGTTGCCGTTGGTAGGGCCGTCCATCCGGCCCGCGCGTCGTATACGCATTGGCGATGTTCTGGGAAACGGTTTCCATCCGCGTCCGTTCGGCATGGAGCGCCGCCGCCGTGCTTTGTGTCCCTGGAAAAATATCGATCATGCTTCGAGTTTTTAGCCGCGTCCGGTGATCGCCAGTCTCAACTTGAGCAGCGTTCCGGTGATCAGGTGTGTTTCAAGCGCGTGGGCCGCCGAATTCTTGTTCAAGGCCAGCAATTCCTTCTCCAAATCCACCGTGTTTCCGTCGCGCCGTCCGGTGACGGCCGTCTCGTCGGTAGCCAGTTGAGGCGTCAGGCTCGCCAATTGGTGCTTGTCCTTTTGAGCCAGCGCACTCCCGAGTTGGCTCTGAAAGGAGGGGGCCACATCCTGCCGCTTGAAATGCGGGGTCTCAATGTTCGCGAGATTGTTCGCGATCGCTTCGTGCCGAAGCGTTGTCGCGTCCAGGAGTTTCTTCGCGGCCAGGTAGTTGGTTTGGTTGAACAAGCCGTCGATCATGCGCCGGTTCCTTTCGTGCCTTTTAGCAAGCCGGATGCCACCTCGTGGCGGCGTCCGTTCCTGCCCCTTTTTGCCGCGTGATGGGCGGCGATTCAGCGTCTTGTCGCGAAATCGTTGGTCGCGACGGAGTTAAGCCGGCTAGGCTCGGCAAATCTCGCCGAAATACGGCGTATTCCACCGCGCGTCCACCGCTGGCACGGCCTCCTCGCCGACCTCGCCCGTGTGTTCCGTGCGGTAGTCCGCCAGCCGGCTGCGGAGGGTCCGCAAGCTCACGCCGATCATCCGCGCCGCGTGAGTCCGGTTATCCTGGCAACGCGCCAGAGCCGCAAAAATGAGTTCACGCTCGATCTCCTGGATGGTCGGCAGCCGGTCGTTGGTCTCCCACAGTTCCGCCAGCCGGATCGTCCGGGCCGGCCGCTGTCCCCCCGCTTCGCTCATCGGCCATTCGATGGCTTCTCCCTCCGCCTCGGTCGCATTCGTCGATGTGTCGAACACCGGCGCGGCGAAACGATCGCCCACGATTTCTTCGAACGCTTCCGGCGCGGTGGCTTCCGACACTGGGGCCATCGGGATCGTCAGCGGTTGCGCCTCGGGCTTACTCATCGCAGCCGCGGGGACGCTCGAGTCGCCCAGCCACAAATGTTCGGCCCGTAATTCGCCGTCGCCGCACAAAATGACCGCTCGTTCGAGCGCGTTCTGCAATTCCCGGACGTTGCCCGGCCAGGTGTGCCGCAGTAGCGCGTCCATGCACCCCGCCGAAATCCCCGTGATCCGCACCCCATGCCGCACCGCGTGCTTTTTCACGAAATGTTCCGTGAGCACCGGCACATCCTCCATGCGCTCCCGCAGGGGCGGCAGGAAAATCGGCAGCACATTCAGCCGGAAGTACAAATCCTCGCGGAACTCCTTCTTCTGAATGCTCTCGCGCAAATCCCGGTTGGTCGAGGCGATCACCCGCACGTCTACTTTGGTCGCCGCATCCCCGCCGACCCGCTGAATTTCCCGCTCTTGCAGCACCCGCAGCAATTTCGCTTGCACCTGCGGCGAGACTTCGCTGACCTCGTCGAGAAAAATCGTTCCCCCGTGGGCCAGCTCGAACCGGCCCTCCCGCTTGTTCAGCGCGCCGGTAAAAGAGCCTTTCTCGTGCCCGAAAAACTCGCTCTCGATCAGGTTCTCCGGCACGGCCGCGCAGTTGACCGCCACGAATGGCGCATTCGGCCGGGAGCTTTGGCGGAAGATCGACTGAGCCACCACTTCCTTGCCTGTGCCGCTCTCGCCTTGAATCAGGACCGTCGCGTCTGTCCGCGCCACCCGGCGGATCAGTGCGCGCACTCGTTGCATGCCGGGGCTGATCCCCAACAATTCCGCGTGCGGTTCGGAACTCGCGGCGGCCGGTTCGGCCGGGGTCGCGGCGGGCGGCGTCTGGCGCGAACGAGCCAGCTCAGCCCCCTTCTTCACCGCTTGCTCCACCTGCGGCAGCGCCACCGGTTTGCTCAGGCAATCGAACGCCCCGGCGCGGATGCAATCGCCGGGCGATTGGCCTTCTGGGGTGAGCAAAATCACCGCCGGCCGCTCCGGGCGGACTTGCGCGTCCTGCACCAGCACGATGCCAGAACCGTCCGGCAGGTTGCTTTCGGCCAGCACCACTTCGTAACTCCCTTTCGCCAGAGCCGACCGTCCGGCTGCGAGCGACGTCACTGCCGTGACGAGATATCCCCGATAGCGGAGCTGGCGCTCCACGCTCTTTCGAATCGCATCGTGATCCTCCACTAACAATATTCTGTCGTTCGGCATACTCTCTCTTCTCGCAAGTTCGGGTTGGTTGTGCGGCAATCTCTGCCGCGCTCGAACTGACTGCAAAATTCGATATCGGCCATTTTTTCACAAGATCGGGACCCGCTCGAATTTGCCGTAGCCTTGTCAGTCAATCCTTACAAACCCGCGTCAATGTCGCTTACAAGCACGTCCGGCCCGCGCTCGGTTTCGCGTGCCGATAACTGAAATGCTCCAGCCCGGCAGATTGTGCCCGGAGGCCCGTCTGGCGCGGCCGCGATAGGCAGGGAATTCCCCGGCCGCTCGCCTCGCGTGGGTGCGCGAAGTACGCGCGGAGGTGTAAGGGTGCGGGTTCGGATGCCGCGGCCAAAGAAGCGTGCCGCGTGTGGTTTCCGTTCCGGGGGCGGAACGAAAACAAGGGTTACGGATTGAGGACGGCGGTCGTGGGGAGAGCGCCGAGTTCGAGCAGGCTCGTCTCCGTCCGCACCTGCCAGTCGAGGAAATTCCGGCGCCACCGTGCCATCTCGCGCAACGTTTGCCTTCCGGTCGAGGCCGCTTCGGCGGGGTCGGTGGGTTTCGCTTCCGTCCCTTGCGAGTTCGGTCCAGCCAGGATCGCGTCGTAGCTCGCCAGGGCTTTGAGCGGTTGCCCCAGCCGTTCGAAGGCTAGCCCCATCTGGTATTGGATCGGCCAGCGCCACTCGGCGGCCTCGCTCAGGCCCAGGAGGCCCTCGTAAATTTGCAGCGCCCGGGCGTCGTCCCCTAGCTCGATCAGGTACTTGGCTACCTGCATGCCGGTCCGTTGCTGCCAGTACGCCCAATTTCCCGGCTGCGTCTCAGCCTGGCTGCGCTGCCGCTGCAGCAGCTTGGCCACTTCCCGGATCGCGTCGTCGGTGCGCCCCAGCTTTTGCAGGGCTCCGGCCAGCAGGTAACGAACCTCCGGCTCCTCCGCCGTGTCCTGCCGGCGTCGCAAGAAATCCCCAGCCATGGCAATGACCTCGAGCGGTTTCCCCGCTCGATCCAGTGCCTGGATCAGCTTGTAGTGGATCGTTACGGCGTTGAGCTGCGGCGAATCCAGCCGCAATAAGCGACGGTAAAAATCGGTCGCTTCGGCATACTTGCCTTCCAGGTAGTACGTGTCCGCGATCTCCGTTTGTGCCTGCAAGACCAGCTTTTGATAGAGCGTCAGCCGTTCCGCCTTGAGGCCCAGCGCGCTGCTCAGCACCGCGTAAAACTTCGAAAGTGCCAGTTGCGGCAATCCCATCTCCCGATAGATCAGGCCCTGGCGCAGGAGCACTTCCGGAATGCTCTCGTCTCCCGGAAATCGCTTGAGGAACTCGGTGAACGTTCTCTGGGCCTGGGGCAGGTTGCCGGTTTCCTGCGAGACGATCGCCAGCTCGAGCCACGCGCTGCGTTTGATCACATCGCTCGCGGGGCTCTCCAGAAGCTCCATGAAAATCTTCGCGGCTGCCTTCGGATCGTGTGCCTCGCGCTGGCGCCGCGCCTCCTCCAGCTTTCGCTGATACTCGGCGTCTCCGGGTTCGGGCAGCTTTTGATGCAGCGAAATCAGCAAATTGCTCGAGGCGACAAATCGTGCGCTGCTCTTGAACGCTGGATCCACACCTTCGCTGATCGCTTTCTCCTCCAACAACTCTTCCGGCGAATGCGCTGGAGTCGGCCCGGCGTGGCCGGCGCTGCTGTGAGCTGGCGCGTGGTGCTCGCTCCCCTGTGTTTCAGAGCCCGCCGCGTTGTCCGCCCCCGTCCCTCCTTGCACCACTCCCAAAGCCCACAGCCCGACCCCGCTGGCCAGAAGCTGGATCGTCCTTCGTCGGACCACGTTGGGTTGGGAAAACTGCATGGTGAATGTGGCCGCGGAGGCTCTACTGCACGGTGTACGTTGCCGAACTCGAAGCCGGCGCTTTCGGGACCGGCAACGTCACGGGGGTTGAAATAATCACCGCACTGCCCCCGCCATTGGTCCCCACACTGGGTCGAAACAGTTCAACCAGCATCTCCGCGGTGACCGGCGCTTCGTTTTGGTCCGGAGTGATCGCAGACTGTCCGGTGGGGTCGATCAGGCTCGGGATGTGCATGGGAGCTGTCACCATCTTTACGGGGCCCTCCGTTCCCCCGTGGCTTCGCGTCCATTCCGCGGGTTCCAGGGGCGTAATCAGGGAAAGCAAGGGATCCTCCGCCGATTCAGGTTCTACCACGGAATTCGCCGGAATCCGGACCGGCGCCACCGGCGCAATCGCCACGATGGATTCAGGCGCCCGCTTTTTGAACCGCAAGGAGGATGGCCCGACCACCGGCAAGTAATCGCCAGCCGCATCCACGACGCTCAGGCAAATGAGCGCGGTTAGCGGCCCGGCGCTGCATCGCCACCAGGAGATCCCTGGCTTTGGCGAAGCGGCTGCGGCCGCGCTTTTCACAGACTCTGTCATACCGTTCGAAATCTTTCCCACCCTGGCTTGCGCCAGGCGTTGATCTTTTGGGAAATGACCTCTTCGGTTCAAATCGGACGTGGGTTCTGCCCGGCGGAATGCCGGTCGATGCATGCTGGAGCAATAGCTCGTTTGCCTTCGCGGTCTCCTGAGGCGTTGGCCTGCCTGGTTTCCGGAATGCCGATCCTGCTCCCATCCCACTCTGTCCCGATTCCCATTCCCCTGTCTTAGGAATCGGCTGGGAGGGCTTTTGCCTTGAGCCCGTCTGAAAATTTCCGCTGGGCCGGCCCAGCGGAAATTTTCAGACGGGCTCTTAGGAATAGAACTGCCAAGAGGCGCTGGCTCCCGCCCCGGCATAAGCGCCCTTGACCTGCCGGAGCCGCGTCGCCGTCCCCTGCATTTGGTCCTGCTCGTCCCGGGTGTGCGAGCGGGCCGCTTCCAGGCTCCGCAGGTTGATCCGTTCCAGCTCTGCCAGCCGCTGCGTGACGGGTCCCAACCGTTGCCGCGCCGAAGTTCCCAGTGCTCTATTCCACGCCATCGCCGCTTCCAGCTTCGCCTCGGCTTCGACGATTTTCGGCCTCAACGCTTCCTTGGCCGTCTGCGTCGCCAGCACGCGTGGCCATTCCCCGGCCGCGATGGCCAGCCCCTCGGTCTCCGTGAGCGACCGCCACGCCTCGTAAATCTCGTCCAGCTCCTTAAGCGGCTGCATATTCCGGCATCTGCGTCTCTGCCATTTCCCCGGGCTTGGCCTCGCCGCAGAGCGCCTGCGCCCAGGCATCCCGCAACACCGTGAATCGCCCCGCGACTTCCACTATCCCCTCTTCGGTCTTCGAGAGATTGCTCTCGTGCAGCCGCCGGTCCATGTAGTCGTACAACGCTCTCATGGTCTCGGCGAACTTCCCGCCCCGCGCCATGTCCAGGCTCCCGTCCAGTTCCCGGAGGATCGCCTGCGCGCGCGTCACGTTGTTATGGATCGTCGAATTGAACTCCAGCGGGTCGTCCAGGCGGAAACCCGACCGGGCCTGCTCCAAAAACCGGATCGCGCCGTCGAAAAGCATCAGCACCAGTTGCTCCGGGGATGCCGTTTCCGTCGCGACGCGACGATAGTACTGCCAGGGATTTCTTGCCGAATTCATGCCTTCCTGCCCAATCTGCTGCCGCGGGCCGCTTCGCTATTCCGCTTCTCCCTTGCGGAACGCCACGCTCAATTTCTTGGCCACCGCTTCCAGAACTTCCCGCGACGGATAGTCCTTCGAAGCCACCAAGTCCCGCGCCCGTGCCACTTCTTCGGCCCGCACGTCCGGAATTTCCTCCAGGTCTTGCTTCAACATCTCCGCCTCGTGCATATCGATGCCGCACTTCTCTTCCGGACAAGTCGAGCCGGCTTTCCGAGGGGCCGCCGTCTCGATGCTCATCGTCGGATGGTAAGAATTGATCTTCATCGCAGTCTGTTCGCGCGGTTCGCGCTCCTATCTTATCGTTTCCTTAGGCCAATACTTGAGCGTCAATCGGCACATTCTGCCGCGTTCCCTCAAGCCCTTCGAATCCCTTGTGAAATTTTTCACAATCTTCCGCTTGCTTTCCAGCGTCGCCTCGCTATTCTCGATTCATGGTCGAATCGGTTATGGAGCCCAACACGGCCCCTCCCGCGCGTTCTCGCACCGAGAATATCGTCACCGTCCGCGATCTTTCCAAGATTTATCGCCAAGGCGAAATCAATGTCACCGCCCTGAATCGCATCTCTCTCGACATTCTTTCCGGTGAGTTTTTAACTCTGATGGGCCCTTCGGGTTCTGGAAAGTCTACCTTGCTTCACATCGTCGCCGGCATTGATCGCCCTACCAGCGGAAAGTGCATCGTGCAAGGCATTGATGTTACGGAGCTTTCCGAATCTCAATTGGCAGACTGGAGAAACCAGAACGTTGGATTTGTCTTCCAAACATTCAACTTAATCCCAGTGCTAACGGCGTATGAGAACGTTGAATTACCACTTTTATTAACGAAACTCCGGTCGAAAGAACGCCGCAAACTTGTCGAAACCGCCCTCCAAATTGTCGGTCTGGCCGACCGGCAGAAGCATCTGCCCAAACAGCTTTCCGGTGGCCAGGAACAACGGGTGGCCATCGCCCGCGCATTGGTGACCGATCCGCGCCTCATCGTCGCCGACGAACCGACCGGCAATCTCGATTCTCAATCCGCCCATGACGTGCTCGATATTCTGCGGACGCTTTCCCGCGATGTCGGCAAAACCGTCATCATGGTCACCCACGATCCCAAGGCGGCCGCTTTCGGCAGCCGGACTATCCACCTTGAGAAGGGAGAGCTGGTGCCCGAATGAGCATTCCCGGGTTTATCCTGCGGAACACCTTTCGCAACAAGCGCCGGGCTATCCTCTCGGTGCTGAGCGTTGCCGTCAGTCTCTTTCTCCTCGTCACCCTGCTGGTCGGATTGCGCGAAATCACCGTGCCGGTCGAGGATATCGGCGCCGCGTCGCGCATCATCGTGCGGAACAAGATCTCCCTCGGCAGCTTGCTCCCGGCCCGCCAGCGCCCGGTCATCGAGAAAATACCCGGCATCGATACGGTCACGCCTTTCAGTTGGTTCGGCGGCAAGTACAAGGGCGAACAGGTCATGTTCGCCCAATTCGCGGTCGATCCCGAAGCGGTCTCCCGCATCATGCTCGACGCCAAAGTCCCCCCGGAACAACTGGCTGGCTTCTCCAAGGACCGCCGCGCCGCGATGGTCGGCCAGGACACGGCGGATAAATACAACATGAAGGTCGGAGACCGCGTGGTCCTCGAGGGCACCTTCTATCCCTTCGATCTCGAACTGCACATCGCGGCGATCTATTCCGGCACGATCGACAACCGGAACATGTTTTTCCACCATAAATATCTCGACGAAATGAATGGTGGCGCCGGCCAGGTCAGCACCTGGTGGATCAAGGCCAAGACCCTCGAAGACGTTCCGAATGTCGTCGCCGCCATCAACAAGGCCTTCGAAAATACATCCGCCGAAGTGCGCGCGGAAACGGAGCGCGCCTTTCAACTCGGCTTCGTCTCGATGTGGGGCAATATCAAGGTCCTCGTCAATCGCATCTGCTCCGTGGTGGTTTTCACCCTCCTGCTCGTCAGCACCAGCACCATGAGCATGGCCATCCGCGAGCGATTTCGGGAATTGGCGATCCTCAAAGCCCTCGGCTACCGCCGCCGCGAACTCTTCGCCTTCATCCTCGCCGAGAGCTTCGGCCTGGCCGGTGCCGGAGCGTTGCTGGGCGTCGGCGGCGCTTGGGTCCTCTTCGAGCGGATTCGGATCATGCAGTTTCTCGGGAATATGTTTCCGGTTTTCGAAGTCACACCGCACATCATGGGCTTGGCCTGTCTCGTTGCCGCCTCGCTCGGCATCGTCGCCAGCATCGGCCCGTCGCTCGCCGTGGCCCGAATGAGCGTCGTGCAGGGCCTTAAGACGCTGGATTAGACCCGCCTCCAAGAACGACCTATGGCGTTGCCCATCCGCTATAATATCCGCAATGTCCTGGTGCGCTGGCGCTCCACCGTCGCCACGATCCTCGGCATCGGCCTGGTCGTGGCCGTTTACATCATGGTCAACGCCCTCGCCGCCGGCCTCGAAAAAAGCAGCGCCAACACGGGCGACCCGCGCAACCTCATGATCGTCCGCAAAGGCTCCACCGCCGAGTCCAGCAGCCAGGTCACTCTCGAACAATTTCGCCTCATCCAGTATCTCGAAGGCGTTGCCAAAGACGCCGCCGACAAACCATTAGCCACCGCCGATGTCCTCGTCCTCATCTCCCTCCCGCGGCGCGACCCTCCTGGCGAGGCGAACGTCCAGGTGCGCGGCATCGGTCCGATGGGCGCGCAGGTTCGCCCCCAGGTCAAGCTCACCCAGGGCCGTTGGTTCACTCCCGGCAAGCGTGAAGTGGTCGTCGCCGATCGCCTGGCCGCGCGCTTTCTCAACATGGAAATCGGCGGCACCTTCCGCACCGCCGGCGCCGATCTCAAAGTGGTCGGCTCCTTCGACGCCGGCCGCAGCGCCTTCGACTCCGAACTATGGATGGATGCCGATGAGGTCCGCTCGATTTTCGACCGCGATTTTTATTCGAGCGTTCTGATCCGCGTCGACGACACCAACCGCGCCCCCGCCATCACCGCCCGGATCCAGGACGACAAGCGCCTCCCGCTCCAGGCCGTGCCCGAGACCGAGTACTACAAAAGTCAGACTGGCACCGCCGTCCCAATCCGCTGGATGGGCAAATTCCTCGCCATCGCCATGTCCATCGGAGCGGTCTTCTCCGCCATGAACACCATGTACGCCAGTGTCGGCTCCCGCACCCGCGAAGTCGGCACGCTTCGCGTCCTCGGCTTTCGCCGCCGCTCCGTTCTGCTTGGCTTCATCCTGGAAGGGGCCTTTCTCGCCTTGCTCGGTGGCCTGCTCGGGTGCGCCCTCGCCTTTTGGGTCAATGGCAAGTCGACCGGCACCATCAATTTTGCCAGCTTCAGCGAGGTCGTCTTCGAGTTCCGCATCACGCTCGAACTCATCCTGAACGGCCTCGGCTTTTCGGTCATCGTCGGCATCGTCGGCAGTTTTCTCCCCGCCGTCCGCGCCTCCCGCCTTCCGGTCATTGCCTCCCTCAAATCGGTATGAAGAAGGATCTTCTCAACGAACTTCGCATCGATCCCGCGCGCAAAGCCCGCCCGCGTCGGGCCCTCTTTCTCATCTTCCTTTTCGTCGGCTGCCTCACCGCCGCCGCCGTCTATTTCGCCATTCCTCGCGCCTCGGATAACGAGCGCCTCTTCAAGGGGAATGCCAAGGCCGACCCTTCTGATCGAACCGCGCCACCGGCTTCGACGGCTCCGAATGCCGCGGGCGTTAAAACCGATTCCCCGGCTTCGACGGCCGCAGCCTCTTCGCCCGCCGCCGCTTCCTCGGGCGGCGATGAATCGATTCTCACCGTCAGCGGCTATATCATTGCTCGCGAGCGCATCGAGCTGAGCCCGCGCTTCATGGGTACCGTGCGCTGGATCGGCGTCAAAAAAGGCGACGCCGTGACCAATAGCCAGGTGGTCGTCCTCCTCGACGATTCCGAGTACCAAGCCCGTGCCAGGGAAACAGAAGGCCGCCTGGCCGCGGCCCAGGCGGCTGCGGAAAAGGCGCATCTCCAGTACGAGCGCGCGCGCGCGCTGACCCTCGCCAACGTGGAATCCAAGCAGGTCGAGGACGACCTTCGCCTCGCCGCCCAAGGCGCGCGTGCGACCGTGAGCGAACTGGAAGGAGCCCTGCAGTATATTCGGACCTACATCGACTGGTGCGTCATCCGCTCCCCCATCAACGGCGTCGTGCTGGAAAAGCTCGTCGACCCCAACGAACTCGTCACCCCGCAAAGCTTCGGCGGAACCCGCGGCCCCAGCACCGCCCTCATCGCTCTGGCCGACCTCCAGGATCTTCAGGTCGAGATCGACCTCAATGAGGCCGACGTCGCCAAAGTCGTTCTGGGCCAAAAATGCCGGGTGAGCCCCGAAGCATACCCGGAGCGTCAGTACGAAGGCTACGTCGCCGAAAAAGCCCCGGAGGCCAATCGCCAAAAAGGCACCCTCCAGGTCAAAGTCCAGATTCGCAATCCGGATCGGTTCCTCACCCCGGAACTCACCGCCAAGGTCGATTTTCTCAAGTCCCCCGCGGCTCCGCCCTGAGCGAACCTTTCTGTCGCGGCGCTCCCGGCCATCCTGATCCTCATCGCGCCGCCGCCTTCGAAAATCAGCTCGCATTTGTAATTCCCGAGACGCCGTCGTCGTGTCAATCTCTCCTTACATATGGGAGTATTGAACTTTCTGAAGGGCGAGCTGCTCGAAGTCATCGACTGGCTCGACGATTCGCGGGACACCCTCTCCTACCGTTTCCCGGATGAGGACAAAGCCATCAAGCGCGGGGCGCAACTGATTGTTCGCGAAAGCCAGGTCGCTCAGTTCGTTTACCTGGGCCAGTTCGGCGACACCTTCGGCCCCGGCAAACACTCCCTCACCACGGACAATATTCCCATCCTCACGAAGATTGCTTCGTGGAAATACGGCTTCGAATCCCCGTTCAAGGCTGACATCTACTATGTCGTCACCCGCCTCTTTACCGGCAACAAGTGGGGCACTTCCAACCCCATCATGCTCCGCGACGAGGACCTCGGGGTCGTCCGCGCCCGCGCCTTTGGCACCTTCGATTTCAAAATCACCGACCCCGCCCTCTTCCTCAAGGAAGTCGCCGGCACCGACCACCATTTTCGCCTGGACGAGTTCCAGGAAACCATGCGGTCGCGCGTCGTCAGCGTCTTCAGCGAGGCTCTCGCCAAAGCCCGCGTCCCCATCTTCGATGTCGCCACCCGCTACTCCGAATTGGGCGAATCCTTGCTCCCGCTCATCAACACGATCGTCCAGGCCAAGTACGGCCTCGAAATCGCCACGTTCATTGTCGAAAACATCTCGGTCCCGCCCGAGGTCGAACAGGCGATCGACAAGCGTTCCAGCATGTCCGCGGTCGGCAATCTGAACGACTACGTCAAATTCCAGATGGCCGAGAGCCTCACCCAGCCCGGCCGCTCCGGGGCCAGTGCCGGAACCGACCTCGCCGTCGGCCTCGCAATGGCGCAACAACTGGCGCAGGGGCTCGCGGCCGGCCAGTCCCCCGCCTCGGCTCCGGCTGCCCCCGCGGCGGCGCCCGGCGCCTTCGATTTGCTCAGCCCCGCCGACGCCGCCAAGCTGCTGGGCGTCGCGGAAACCGACGTCTTCGCCAGCCTCGAAGCCGGCCAGTTGAAGGGCAAGAAGATCGGCTCCGCCTACCGCATCACCCGTTCCGCCATCGAAGAGTTCCTCAAGAGCTAATGGAAGCGGTCGCCCGCGAGAAATTCGCCTGTCCCGCCTGCGGGGCGGAGGCGCATTGGAACCCGTCCCGGCAGGCCCTGGTCTGCCCCTACTGTGGGACGGTTGCCCCCATGCAATCTCCGGATGCCCCCGGCGGGGTGAAGGAGCATGATCTTGTCACCGCGCTTCGCAACCTTCCCGACGAAAGCCGGGGTTGGAAAGCGGTCAAGGTCTCCGTCCGCTGCAAAAGTTGCGACGCCATCTCGGTTTTCGATCCCGAGAAGGTCGCGCAGCGCTGCGAGTTCTGCGGCTCGGCGCAAATCATTCCCTACGAGCAGGTCAAGCCGCCCATCAGTCCCGAAAGCCTTCTGGCCTTCAAAGTCGACCAGCCCGGTGTCCGCGAATCGCTCCGCCGATGGTACGGCAGCCGCTGGTTTGCCCCAAACCGCCTCAAATCGGCCGCCCTCACCGACACCGTCCACGGTGTCTACCTCCCGTACTGGACGTTCGATGCCCAGGTCGACGCGGCCTGGACCGCCGAATCCGGCTATTACTACTACACCACCGAGACCTACCGCGATTCGAATGGCCAGACCCAGACCCGCCAGGTGCGCCACACGCGGTGGGAATCCTCTTCCGGCCGGCTCGGGCATTTTTTCGACGATGCGCTCATCCCCGCCACCAAAGGCGTCCACGGCGAACTCCTGCCCAAGATCGAACCATTCCCCACCAAGGAGCTCATCCCCTACGCGCCCGATTACGTCGCCGGCTGGGTCGTCGAGCAGTATCAACTCGACCTCATCGGCGCCGCCAAGCGATCGAGAGATCGCATGGAGTCCGAAATTCAGGGAATGTGCGCCAGCCAGGTCCCGGGCGACACCCATCGGAACTTGCGCGTCCAGGCCAACTTCAGCGGCCAGACCTTCAAGCATGTGCTCCTCCCCGTCTGGCTCGTGAGCTACAACTACGGCCGGAAAGCCTACCAGGTCCTGGTTAACGGCCATACCGGTCGTATTGCCGGCCAGCACCCGCTCAGTTTCGTGAAGATTTTCTTCCTGATCCTGGCGATCTTGTCGGCCGTTGGACTGGTGGCGCTGTTCAATCGGTGATTCTGTCGCCCGCCATTCGGTTCTAAGTCCTTGGAAAACAATGATTTTGGCACGAATCATGCTAAATTTACTCCGCACGCCCAACTGCCCTGTTGGTCCCTGTGGTTGCGCTTTCGTGACTTTTGTGTGACGTTTTGAGTTACCAAATCGAAAGCGCCCCGGTCACGATAAGGGTGAACGAAGGGTGCCGATACTGACATGTCTCAAGACAAGCTTCAGCTCCAGCGGTTCGAGTTGAAATACAGCGTCTCCGAAGAAGTCGCGCTCGCCGTGCGCGACTTCGTGCGCTCCTATCTTGAGATCGACGAGTACGGCGCCACGCTCCCCAACTTCTCCTACCCGGTCCACAGCCTCTACGTCGATTCTCCCAGCCTGCATACCTACCGGGCCACCATCAATGGCGACAAAAACCGCTTCAAACTCCGGCTCCGCTTCTACGAAGATCGCGACAATGCCCCCGTCTTCTTCGAGATCAAGCGCCGGATGAACAACACCATCTCCAAACAACGCGGCGGCGTGAAGCGCCAGTTCGTCGATGGCCTCCTCGCCGGCCAGTTGCCCGAGCCCGAGCACCTCCTCTCGAAGGACCCCCGTCAGTTGGTCGCGCTCCAGAATTTCTGCCGCCTCATGGTCAATCTCGGCGCCTCGCCCAAAGGCCACATTTTCTACATGCGCGAGGCCTGGATGAGCCCCTACGATAATTCCGTCCGCGTCACCATGGATCGCGACGTCCTGTTCGATGTCGAGCCCACCGCCCGCCTCGCCACCCAAATGATCCGCCCGGTGCGCGTGTTCGGCAACGCCGTCATTCTCGAACTCAAGTTTACCAACCGGTTTCCCGATTGGTTTCGGGACATGGTCCGCGTGTTCGGCCTCATGCAGTGCGGCGCGGCTAAGTATGCGGAAGGGGTCGCTCTGGCCGGAGAGCGCGAGGTCAGCGGCGCCTTTGCCTTTGACGGCCCGCCGCCTGCGGCTACCATGCCTGCTCCCGCCCCCGCCCGATCGGGGCCGGCGGAGCTGGGAACCGCAGCCTTGCAACCTGCCTGATGACAGATTGGTTTTTTCGTGGCGATTTCGCGCCAACGCCGACGGACGTCCCGGCGTTGCTCATGGCTTTGCTGCTGGCCTTTGCCTGCGGCCATGCCCTCGCTTGGATCTACATGCTCACCCACAGCGGATTGTCCTACTCCCGCTCCTTCGTCAATTCCCTCGTCGTTATCCCCACCGTCGTGGCGATGGTCATGACGGTGCTGAATAACAACCTCATCACCGCCTTCGGCCTCATGGCCGTCTTCGCCATCGTCCGTTTCCGCAACATTCTGCGGGATACTCTCGATAGCTCCTACATCCTGGTGGCCATCGTCCTGGGCATGGCCTGCGGCACCATGAAGTTCGCCACCGCCATCCTCGCCTGCCTCTTCTCGCTCGGCATCATGTGGTACCTCTGGTATACCAACTTCGGCTCTCGGCTGCGTTACCATATGGTCGTGAACTTCCATTGGGGCCGCCCCTTGCAGGAAATGGCCGACCTCAAGGCCCTCTTGCATCGTCACAGCCTCAACGCCGTCTGCGCCAGCCAGCGCACCAATGAAGGCTTCGAGGGTGCCGACCTCTCTTACCGCCTGCTCTTACGCGATCCGGAGAAAACCGACTTGTTGCTCACCGAGCTGCGCGGCCTGCGCGGCGTCTCCCGGCTCACAGGCCTGAAGGCAGAGGAGGAATCGGAGGTTTGATGGATCCCCTTCCGGTCATCCCAACTCCTCCCGGCCAGCGTTGGCGGTCCTTCCGCTACGCCTACGCCCCGGTCCTGGTGTTCACGTCCGTCCTCCTGACCATCGGCGCCTTGTGGCAGAAGCATGTCGCGCCCGCCACCCTGGTCATGCAGGTCGAGCCCTTGCAGCGCGCGGTCATCAGCCCGCAAGCCGGCATTGTCACCAATCTCTTCGTGCAACAATACGAACGGGTCGAAGCCGGCCAGGCCATCGCCGAAGTCATCAGCCTCGACGACCAGCGGCTCGATTCCCAGCTCCAGCTTCTCCGCAGCCAGATCTCCCTCTCCCAGCTTGAACTCGCCGCCTTGATCGACCGCGACCGCCTCGCGTTCGATTTTCATGGCCTACGCGTCGAGTACCTCAAGCAGAAGGTCGAACTCGCCATGGCCGAAGCCGAACTCGAGCCCGCCGAACGCGATTTCGAGATCGCGCAGCGTCTCCGCGAAGAAAACGTCATCGGCGATATCGAGGTCGACTATTTCGAAAAGATCGCCGCTCCGCTCAAGGCGCAGGTCGAGCAGACGACCGCCTTGGTCACCGAGCTCGAAGGCCGCCTGGCTGCCGCGGCCGATCTCGGCGAATTTGTCACCTCCAGCCAGCGCAACAACACCTTCTCCGACTCCCTGGCCAGCCTCGAAGAACAGCGCCGCAATTTGAACGCGCTCGCTTCCGAACCGGTCATCCTCCGCTCTCCCATCGCCGGCGTAGTCTCCGTCGTCCATCACCAGCCGGGCGATAGCGTCCTGCCCGGCGCGCCCGTCGTGACGGTCAGCGCCACGGAAGGCAGCCGCTTGATCGGATACCTCCATCCCCCGCTCTCCCTTGATCCCGCTCCGGGCATGCCAGTGATTCTGCGCACCCGCTCCAAAGGCCGGTTCGAAGCCCAAACCCAGTTGGCCGCCGTCGGCGCGCAGTTCGAAGTGATCACCAACCTCGTTTTCATGCGGCCCGGCGCTCCCTACGAGCTTGGCCTGCCCATCGCGGTCATCATGCCCGAAGGGTTCAAACAAATGGTTCGTCCGGGCGAAGTGGTCGAAGCTCTCCTGGAAGCGCCGTAATTCTTGGGCCAAATGCGGTAATTCCCCGGCTGCGAAGTTTTCAGACCTCCTCTCCGCTGCGGTCGCGCCGACTCGGTCCGACCGGTTTTCCTCCAAGTTCCTCAGCCCTTGTACACGATCATGATTCCGTAATCCGTCAGCAGCGCGCGGGTCCCCATATCGATATGCGTGTAGTTGAACATGCTGATGTTAACCACGTTTTCCTCCCCTACATCGTCCAGGAATTTCGAGACGATTTCGTCGAATCGATCCTTCCCCACCTCCACGCAATCCGTATGCCGGATGCACTTCACCTGCATCTGCTTCCGCCCTTCCCGCTTGGCGGCCACTTCCAGGGGCGCGTGGGCCTTCTGGATCAAGCTCGCCGTCGGTCGATCCGTCACCGGCACCACGAAATGCTTCTCGTCCGCTGGGGGCGGCGCGGCCGGGGCGCGGGCGGTGGCGGCATCCAGTTCCGGGATCACGATCGAGGCGCCGCATGCCGGGCAGTTGATCGCAGTCCCCGACATCGTGCTTTCCGCCTCCAACTGTTGCTTGCAACTCGAACACGAAAAGACAACTTCCATAAAATTCCTCAGGGTCGGATGGCTTAAAAATACGGCGGCGTTCCTCTCCCCGCGAGGAAAATATCGAGCGCAAACGCGGCGGGGCGCAGGACAAAATACTTCACATTAGGCGGCCAGGGAGATGGAGTCGTTGCGG